>NYYS01000021.1 GCA_002685855.1 Candidatus Woesearchaeota archaeon | reverse complement strand
TGTATGGGCTGGATAATATTAAACTTGGCTTGGGTATTATTCCTGAAGTGGCCAACTTTTTAGTTTGGTTAATTCCTTCTTCACTAAGATGACATCTGTAAAAATCATTATCGACTATTTTTGGCTTTCCGTGTCTAATCAGATATATTTTCATTTCGATTGATATAAAAAATAATTATTTAAATAAGTATTGGTTTTTTTTTTTTAGTATATACCTTATATACAGGGATTATGGGCTTGTAGGTAGCGATGGACTTATAAAGTTGGAGTTGAAATAGTGTTGTTAAAGTCTATATCTGTCCCTTTTTTTTCTACTAAAACTATTGTCTCCGGGAGGGGGGATGTTTTTTTCTATAGTTCACCGCTAGTGAACTTAGGAGCGCTAGTGACTATACTTTCTCAAAGAGAAAGTTAGGAACGATTTAGTGACTATATTGTAAATAATAATTTGTCCTGTCAAATTACCATTCGAAAGTGATAAAAAAGAAAGATTTATAAATTGTTATTGGTTTCTTTCTTTTAGGTGATATCAAATGTTACGAATATATTTTGCATCAGATATTTCAGCTGAAGATATAAAAACTTGTTTGGAAAAAGGAATGGTGACAGATACTGCCACGATTGGTGATGTTCGATTTATTGATGATTTGGCTGTACAAGAAGATCCAACTTTAAAACAAGGTTGGGAAGTAGCCATTCATGGTGGCCAGGGAAGGGGTAAGATCTTCTATGAAGAAAATAGAAAACTTCAAGGTTTAGCAGAAGATTTGGACGTTGAACTTGCTTGGCGTGGTAGTATCTTAGTAAGTATTTTTTCAGAACGGTTTGCCAATTTAGAAGGTAAACGCGTTTGCGCCTTTCTAGGAAAAGGTGGATTGATCGGTCTTGGTGCACTCCAGAAGGGCCACTACACCGAAGATCAGAGTGGCGAAAGGGAGTATCTCTTAAACAACGTTTTCTAACTTTTCTTTCTTTTTCTTTTTAACACAAACCCCAAACCCCTATTTAACTTCTATACAGAAAACAATTAAAGTACCCATTCATCAATAGTAAAAAACAAAACCTTTTTAAACCAATCTAAAAGCCAACACCCATGCAAGACCTCAAACAAGTAATCTTCGATATTCTTTCAGACGGAATGACCCCCCCTCAAAGAGATCAACTTGACAACCCCCTCACAGCCTTCCCCAGACCAGACTATCTCAAACGTCTAGCCCAAAGAATTCAAACATTAGAAGAAGAAAACAACCGCCTTCGACACCAGGCAGAACGAGACCCACTAACAGGACTCAGAAACAGAGCTGCATTTACCCGCGACCTACATGACTGTATAGAACGAGCTATACACCCGTCAGACACCCCAAACAGCCACTATCTCTCTCTTGTCTCTCTCGACATAGACCATTTCAAATACGTCAACGACACCTTTGGACATCCCGCTGGAGACATCGTACTTGAAGTTGTCGCCCGAACAATGGAACGCTCAATCAGAGCAACAGATCGAGCCTATCGTGTCGGCGGAGAAGAATTCACAATCATCCTCCCAGGAGCAAACGATACAACAGCAGATCGCATATCAGAACAAATCAGAAAAAACATAGAAAACACTCAATTGCGACACATCAAACATAATATCACTGCCAGCCTCGGCACATTCTGCGTTGATTTCCGCTTTTTCCCTAACTACTACCAAACAGAACCCCTTCAAACAGACGACCTACACCAAATCCTCTATACAGAAGCAGACAACGCACTCTACACATCTAAAACAACAGGCAGAAACAGAGTAACCCTTCTCTCAGATGATGCTGTTCAACCCGTCCAAGTCATCTAAAAAACCCTTTTCTAACCCTTCCAAAACCTATTTAAATAAACCCCATTTCCTCCACCTATGGCAACTCAAGCAGTTGATGTCCTAATCGAAGGAGGAAAAGCCTCTGCAGCCCCTCCATTAGGACCCGCATTAGGACCCTTAGGCGTAAACATCGGCCAGGTAGTCAGCGACATCAACAAAAAGACAGAATCTTTCAAAGGCATGCAAGTCCCGGTAAACGTTGAAGTAGACACTACATCCAAAGAATACACAATCTCAATCGGAACCCCTCCTGCCTCCGCCCTCATAAAAAAAGAAGCAGGCGTAGACAAAGGATCCGGAAACCCAAAAACAGAGAAAGTTGCAGACCTCAAAATCGAACAATTAATCAAGATCGCAAAGATGAAAGAGGACGCCCTTCTCGGCAAAGACCTTAAGATGAAGGTAAGAGAGATCATAGGCACCTGCAACAGCATGGGCGTCATGGTTGAAGGCCTCGCAGCAACAGAAGCCCTTAAAAAAGTCGAAGAAGGAGCCTATGATAAAGAGATCAAAGAGGAAAAAACAGAGATCTCAGCAGCAGAACAAAAAGAGCTTGAAGAAGAACGAAAAAAGCTCCAGGCAGAACTCGCTGAAAAACACGCTGCAGAAGACGCCTCAGCAAATGCAATTCTTGAACAGATGAAAGGAAAAGACCGCTCAGCCATCAAAGCAAAGATGGTGGAAGCAGGAATCTCTGACGACACCATA
The DNA here is from genome assembly GCA_002685855.1 of Candidatus Woesearchaeota archaeon. Taxonomy (GTDB): domain Archaea; phylum Nanobdellota; class Nanobdellia; order Woesearchaeales. Next base: position 13,890 of record NYYS01000021.1, on the reverse strand, counting down.
AACAGACTTCTCCCAGTAGAGGAAAAGAAAGAACCCGAGAAAACAGAAGAGAAAAAACAGACCTAAAGCATTACAAAACTTCTCGACCACACTTCCCACAAACACTATCCTCTTCCAGTAACTTCGCCTTACAATGGCCACACTTGGTTAAAAGAATATCTTCCATTCTACTCATTCATTTCGGTTTTTAGAATTCAGCAGCTTCATTTCTCATCTTTTCTACTCTCGCTAATATTTATATTTTTCGATTAAACAGCCCTTAAGAAACCTTTATAAATGGCGTAGAGTTCCTTGCCTGTATGGCAACCAGAGCAGGCGGATTTCGAAGAAAAACCCGTTTTAAGCTTCAGAAAAATATCCGAGATAAAGGAAAAACCAGTCTCAGGAACTACCTTCAAACCTTTGAAGTAGGTGAGAAAGTAACCCTCAAGGCCGAACCAGCCATCCAGAAAGGAATGCATTTTCCTCGTTTTAACGGCAAAACCGGTGTAATTACCTGTAAAAAAGGAACCTGCTACGAAGTATCTATAAAAGACGGGAAAAAAGAAAAACCCCTAATCGTCCATCCCGTCCATCTCAGAGGCTAAAATGAACCCCGAACTCATCGAACAAGAACCCGTAACAATGTCCCAGGTAAAAGCAGAGCTAAAAGCCATTAAAAAAAGAGATGGAGAACTCAGCTTCAGAGCAAACAAAGTAGAAGATTACCTCAACACCTTTCATGTTCCTTCAAAAAAGGATGTAGAACAGCTCTTCAAAAAGATCAGTGACCTTGAAATTCCTCGCTTTAAAGCCCATCATATTGCTAAAATCGTCGATCTTCTGCCGGGAACAGTGGATGAACTAAAATTTGTCCTTTCAGGCTACAATATGAACCTCACAAAAGATGCAATGGACAAGATAGTGAAAGCAGTCAAAGACTATCTTCCGGAAAAAGATTAGCACAGCGCCTCTTTTCGTAAACTTTTTATACTCAGTCAATTCATAACTATTAACCTCGGGGTGGTTTCAGTGGTCGCAAAAGAAGAAAAAGCCATAGTACTAGACTTCTTGCCAAACGGCTATCCTTTTGATAAGACCCCCCTACACAGAAAGACGGCTATTGTACAAGCCCTTGGAAAAGACCATTTCACCCTTCTGGAGCTCGTACCAAAAAAAGGCGTCTTCCTCCAACCCCTCCACGAAGTATATGTAGGAGACCAGAAACGAGACCAGATACACCATATAAACGGAAAACTAAGCCTGGATAAACTCACCTCTACAGCTAGGGAAGAACTCGAACATGTGGTAAAATCTCTTGTGATCAAAGAGGAACTCCGCTTTGTTGAATTCTTCAACAATGCCCAGCCACTCTCAACAAGAATGCACACCATCGAACTACTCCCCGGAGTAGGAAAAAAACACATGTGGGAGATAGTAGAAGAAAGAAGAGGCGACCCCTTCAAAAGCTTTGTAGATCTTAAAAAAAGAGTAAAGCTCATGCCAGATCCAGAAAAAGCAGTAATTAGAAGAATTCTAAAAGAACTCGAAGGAACAGAGAAACATCTTCTTTTTGTTGGAAATTAGTATGAATGCACTTTTAATATTTTCAAAATATCCTAGTAGTGGCAATGTTAAGACCCGCCTTGGACAAGATCTCGGAATGGAATTTGCAGCAAACCTCCATGCCGCATTCCTTCAGGACCTAATTAAAGAACACCAGGAAAAAGACTATCTTCTCCTTCTCGCCTGCCCATCCAAAGATAAAGAAGCCTTCGAAACACTATACACCCAACTTGAATTCTATGAAGTGAGAGGTTCAAATCTAGGCGACCACATGCTCTTCGCTTTTCAAGACCTCTTACCCAACTTTGAAAAAATTGCAATTATAGGAAGCGACATTCCAACACTCAAAACAGAACGAATCCACCAAGCATTTAGTTTATTAAATAATAAAGACCTTGTTCTCGGACCCGACACAGGAGGAGGCTACTACCTCGTCGCCATGAAAGAACCCCTCGACATCTTTTCCGGAATAACATTCTCACAAGGAATCGACTTCGAACAAACAACAAAAAAAATAAAACAACAAAACACACACTACGCACTGCTCCCATCAGAAACAGATATCGATATCAAAGAAGATCTAACAAAAATAAAAAACAAACTCGACCCCGACTCTGCTACAGCCAGGATCCTATCGTAATCTCTTATTACTCCGCAAACTCGGCCGAATCTTCTCAGCACCCTTCCCCTTACAAAGTAAACCACGACCCTTTCTTCCTGCAGAACTCAAACCACGTTGAGCTCTTCCTTTCTTCTTTGCAAGATTTGAAAGCTGTTTATCCTTCACAACATTCGGATGATTACGGTCAACAAGAATAATTTCATACCAATAATACAAACCATCCTTTGCAACAAGATAACTATTCACAACAGTACAATTCTTATACAATTTGCTCACGCGTTCTTCAGCAACCTGTTGATAATTCTTCTTCAAAGTAAGCCGCTGCCCAAAATGCTTCGGCCGCCTTCCACTCTTAATATCGGGTCGCTGCCTTCCGCCCCGCAACAAACGCTGACGCACAATAAGAAAACCCTGCTTAGCCTTATACCCAAGACTCCGAGCCCTATCAATTCGTGTAGGCCGAGAAATCCTTACAGAAACCGGCTCCTGCCTCCAAGCAATCAATCGTTCTTTCCAAACACTTCCCAACTCCTTCTTGGGCCTCTTCCATAAATCTCGAACATATTTTAAATATCCCATAGTACTGCCTCCATTGTTTCATGATCACACGATTCAGGCAAGCAACACCCACATCTCGCTAACAAAGCAAATCCTGCCTTCTTTTTAAATCTATCCTTTAAAAACTAAGAAATATACACTTCAAGCCGCTCATCCCTCTCCTGCGTAGCAGCCTGAAACCAATATCCTCTGTAGATCACTTCATGAATATAATGATCTCCCACAGGCTCATTCAACTTCACCACATGGACATTCTCATCCAACCTCACTAACGCAGTAATATCTTCTGGCTTGCAAAACATCTTATTATCCTTAAAACCAGGCTCACGCTTCCCCCTTCTCCACCGCTCTGCCTTTTCAATAAGCATTCCTGCAATAGCCCGTTCAGGTGATTCAAACATAATGAACAGAAATCAGGATCCATTTATAAAGAATCCCATCCTTTCCAAACATTTATATAATCTCTAACATCTCATAAATGAGCACACACGGTATCTATCATGGGAAAAAATGCACTTGATTGGAGTCTCTTTTTTGGAAGAATACTTATCTCGTTCATATTTGTCATGGCGCTCTTAGGAAAACTCCTCGATCCTCAATCTACAATGACCTATATGCTCTCTTTAGACATGGTCGCAGTCCCCTTCTTTTTTGTCGTTGCGGTCCTCGTAGAAGCTCTCGGCGTCATCTCCCTCATCCTAGGCTATAAAGTGCGTACAGGAGCCTGGTTGCTCATCCTCTTCCTTATCATCACAACACTCATCTTTCACAGAGAACTCACCAACCCCTCACAACAGATCCACTTTTTTAAAAACCTGGCCATCCTTGGAGGTCTTCTTATTATAGCTGAAACAGGCCCCGGAACCTATGGCCTGGATGGAAACAAAAGAAAAACCCTGAAAACTCGGGTAATCTCCATTCAACACCCTCTTGCCAAAAAATCCAGGAAAACACCTAAAAAAACCTCAAATAAATCCTCTAAAAGATCGAAAAAAAGGAAAAAATAGCCCTTTCAGGTTCTCAGGCCTTAAAAAACCACAACGTTTATAAATGGAGTGCTGTTTCTGAGGAGATCCGGGCAAGCTCAAATGAGTACTCAAAATGACAGTTGGGGAAGTTCTTAATCATCTACACGTCACATGCTAGATAGAAGAATGTTTATCCCTTCCAAATACGCCCTGGTAGTGTAGCTCGGCTCATTATCCACATTGTGGTGATGCGAAACCTATCATGAAGCCCTGTCGTTCAATGCGAGCAGCAAGGCTTCGACCCGGGTTCAAATTGGAAAAAAAAAATCCACTGAAAGTCCCGGCCAGGGCGCTTTCCTTGTGGGCCGGTAGCTTAGTCCGGATGAAGGCTAACGCCTGATAGGACAATAGAGCATCCGCCTTTTAAGCGGAGGGTCGCGAGTTCAAATATTGGTGCTGGACACCCAACACCGATCTGAAGGTCTCGTCCGGCCCATTTCAATCATAAAAAATGGCAGAAAACCCCGACATCACTCATGTATTGGTTCCTGAACACCAAAAGATTTCTGATAAAGAGAAAGAAGAACTCCTTAAAAAGTATGGTCTTACAGGACAGGAACTTCCTAAAATAAATAGTAAAGATCCTGCCATCTCTCATCTCGCCTTAAAAGTAGGCGACATTGTCAAAATCAAAAGAAAAAGTCCAACAGCAAAGGTAAGCACATTTTATCGGGTGGTAATCGATGAATAAAAGCAATATTCTCCTCCAAAAATTCTTTGAAGAAAACGGCTTCATTAAAGCAGACATTGAATCCTACAACAACTTTATTGATTTTGAACTTCAGAAGATCATCGATGAAAACAGAGAGATCGAACCAACAATAATCCCTATAAATGTAGATGATATGAAGATCCGACTCGACAAAATATGGGTTTCAAAACCCGAAATCACAGAAGCAGATGGAAGTAAGAGAAACATCTACCCTGTAGAAGCCCGACTCAGAAAACTCTCCTATGCAGCTCCTATATATATGGAGATATCTGCTCACATCAACGGGATTCAAAGAGAAAGTTTTCAAACACAGGTTGGAACCCTTCCCATAATGCTCAAAAGCAGGTATTGCCATCTTCACAAACTTTCAAAAGAAGAACTCGTAAAAAAAGGTGAAGACCCTTACGATCTCGGTGGCTATTTCATCATTAATGGGACTGAAAAAACAATAATAAAAATTGAAGACCTCGCTCCTAATAAGATGCTGGTCACAAAAAACAACACAGGAATCTCTGCATATTCAGGAAACATATTTTCAGAACGTGGAAGCTACAAAATTCCACACTCAATTGAAAAACTCAAAGACGGCATCTTCTACATAACATTCACACGCGTAAAAAGAATCCCTATTGTCCCTATTATTAAAGCATTAGGCGTATTAAAAGATGAAGAAATTATGAAGAGCATAGACCTGGCTGAAGACTCAAACGTCTATGTCAATCTTTATGAATTCATGGATATAAAAACCGATGAAGACGCCTTAGACTTTGTCGCAAAAAAAATAGGAATTACTCAAAGCAAAGAGATTCGTGTCGAACGAACACGAGAAATCCTTGATAAATATCTCCTACCACATATAGGAGTCCTTCCCGAACACAGACTTCAAAAAGCAAAAAATCTTGCAAAATATCTCCAACACTTCATCAGAGTTTCAGGAGAAGAACTTCCCGTAGATGACAAAGATCACTACATGAACAAAAAAATCAAGATGAGCGGAGCCCTCTTATCCGACCTCTTTCGAATCAACCTTAAAGTATTAATCGGAGACATGCTCTATAACTTTCAACGAATCGTGAAACGAGGAAAAATACCCTCAATAAAAGTCATTATTCGAGACAAACTTCTCTCCCAAAGAATCCAAAGCAGTATGGCCACAGGAAACTGGGTTGGAGGAAGAAAAGGAGTCTGTCAACGTATCGAACGTCTCAACTTTTTACAAACACTATCACATCTACAAAGAGTAATCAGCCCATTAAGCAACACCCAGGAAAACTTTGCAGCACGAGCACTCCATGCAACCCATTTAGGTCGCCTCTGCGCAACAGAAACTCCTGAAGGAACAAACATCGGATTAAGAAAAAACCTTGCACTCCTTAGTAGCACAACAAAAGAAGCTTCTGAAGAAGAAGTCTTCGCTTCACTTAAAGGTCTTGGATTGGAGGTGGAAGAATGACTGACGTTTTTCTAAATAATAAATACACAGGTAAAGTATCTGACCCCGAAGACTTTGTAGATAAAGTAATCTCTTCACGAAGAATGGGAAAACTCTCAGAATCAATAAACATCTTTCATCACAAAAAAACAGACCAAATATTCGTAGAAATTTCAGGTGGTCGTCCAATACGTCCATTAATCGTGGTAAAAGACGGAAAACCTCTCCTGTCAGAGCGCCATATCGCACAACTTCAGAAAGGAGGACTCACATGGAGCGACCTTGTTAAACAAGGAGTAATAGAATATCTCGACGCAGCAGAAGAAGAAAACACCTTAGTTGCATTTTCCGAAGAAGAACTCACAAAAGAACATACCCACATGGAAATCACTCCATTGGACATATTTGGCATCTGCACAAGCCTCGTCCCATTTGGATCTCACAATCATGGAGTACGTCTCAACCAGGGATCAAAAAACCAGAAACAATCCATCGGATTCTATGCAACAAACTTTCTTGTTCGTATGGATATGGATGTTAATATACTGCACTACCCGCAAGTTCCCCTTATTAAAAGTATCATGCACGACATCTCCGAATACGAAAAACATCCTTCAGGACAAAACGTTGTTGTAGCAGTAATGAGCTATGAAGGATACAACATGGAAGACGCAATCATTATCAATAAAGGTTCAATCGAAAGAGGATTAGGCCGCTCATCATACTATCGGCCGGTAATTGCTGAAGAACTCCGCTACAGCGGCGGCCTTATCGATGAAATCTCAATCCCTGACAAAGATGTCAAAGGCTATAAAAGCGAAGAAGACTACAAATTTCTCGAAGGAGACGGAATTATCTCTCCCGAAGCAAAAGTTGAAGAAGGACACGTAGTCATAGGAAAAGTTTCTCCTCCCAGATTCCTCAGCAGCCTCGACGAATACAATCTCACATCAAACGTCAAAAGAGAAAGCAGCATGACATTAGCACACGGAGAACATGGCGTAGTAGACTTCGTCCTCCTCACAGAAAACAATGAAGGAAATAAACTAGTTCAGGTAAGACTCAGAAACATGTGTGTACCTGAGATTGGAGATAAATTTACCTCCCGGCACGGCCAGAAAGGAGTAATCGGCCTCGTCGTACCCGAACGAGACATGCCCTTCTCAGCATCAGGAGTAAAGCCCGACATTATTTTCAGTCCACACGGAATTCCCTCAAGAATGACCGTTTCCCACCTTATGGAACTCATCTCTGGAAAAACAGCAGCAATGGCAGGAAGATTTATAGACGCTACAACATTTAGCTCTGAAACAGAAGGAGACATCAGAAAAGAACTCTCTTCCCTAGGATTCCGGGAAAACGGAACAGAAATCCTCTACAACGGACACACCGGAAAACAATTCAAAGTAAACATCTTTATCGGAAACATGTACTACCTGAAACTAAAACACATGGTAGCAAACAAGATGCACTCCCGGGCAAGAGGTCCAATCCAGCTCCTTACACGACAACCCACTGAAGGACGCGCAAAAGAAGGAGGACTCAGACTCGGAGAGATGGAGAAAGACACCTTCGTAGCACACGGAACATCAATACTCTTAAAAGAACGATTCGATGCAGACAAAACAATCGTTCCTGTATGCGAGTCGTGTGGAGTAATTGCGATCTATGATGCACGAAAAAACAGAAGTTTCTGCCCAACCTGCGGCGAAAACGTATCAATTTCAAACGTAGAAATAAGTTATGCATTCAAACTCTTACTAGATGAATTAAAGTCCTTAATGGTCTATCCAAGAATGAAGTTGAAGAGCAAATATTGACGAGGGAAAAATGGATGAACACGTTCATAAAAAAGTTGAAATTATAGAATTTGGCATGATGAGTCCAAAATTCATTAAAGAATTAGCTTCAGCTAAAATCGTTACACCCGAACTCTACGACAAAGAAGGGTACCCTGTTGACGGAGGACTCATGGATGTACGACTCGGCGTAATCGATCCAGGACTAAAATGCAAAACATGCGGTTCAAAGCTCAAAGAATGCATCGGACACTTTGGCTACATCGAACTCGCACGTCCAATCATACACATCAAATTCATAAGCGTCATTCTCGATCTCCTACGCTGCTCATGCAAACAATGCGGCCGCGTATTAATACCAGACGACAAAATAAAAAAAGCAATGAACGTTCTCGAGAAGATAAGCCTAAACTTCGGAGTAACCGAAAGAAGAGGACAAGTAAAAGAGATCATAACATCTCTCAAAACAGTAAGCAAATGCCCCCACTGTAATGCAAAACAATCAAAAGTAACACTCGAAAAACCATCAACCTTTTTAGAAGACGAAAAAAGACTCTCACCAATCGAAGTCAGAGCCCGACTGGAAAGAATATCCGACTCTGACCTAAAAATATTTGGAATAAGACCTGATTCAATGAGACCCGAATGGGCAGTGCTAACAGTATTACCCATCCCTCCAGTAACAATGCGACCAAGTATCACACTCGAAAGCGGAGAACGAAGCGAAGATGATCTCACCCATAAATTAGGAGACATCGTCCGTATCAACCAGCGTCTCTTTGAAAATATCAATGCCGGAGCCCCGGAAATAATTATTGAAGACCTCTGGGACCTCCTCCAATACCATATCACCACATTCTTCGACAACGAAATCGCCCAACTCCCGCCTGCTCGTCACCGAAGCGGCCAGCCACTAAAAACCATCTCTGCCAGGATAAGCTCAAAAGAAGGAAGAATTAGACATAACCTCGCAGGAAAACGAACAAATTTCTCAGCACGAACCGTAATCAGCCCAGACCCTCGACTCAACATTAACGAAGTCGGCGTTCCAAAAGTGATTGCCATGAAACTTACAGTTCCAGAAAGAGTCACAGAATGGAACCTCAAATTCCTTAAACAATTCATTCAGAACGGTCCTAAAGAATATCCTGGATCCAACTATGTTATTCGTCCAGATGGAAGAAGAAAAAGAATCACTGACGAAACAAAAGAACAGCTCCTTGAAGAACTTGAACCAGGATTCATTGTAGAACGCCACCTCATGGACGGAGACATATCAATATTTAACCGACAACCAAGCCTGCACAGAATGAGCATGATGTGCCACAGAATACGCGTCCTTCCTGGCCTGACACTCCGATTAAATCCCGCAGTATGTGCTCCCTACAACGCTGACTTCGACGGAGACGAAATGAACCTACACATTCCTCAAACAGAAGAAGCACGTGCAGAAGCAGAAATTCTTATGGAAGTACAAACACAAATTATCAGCCCAAGATATGGATTAAGCATCATCGCCTGTAAACAAGACAGTATATCAGGAAACTATGTCCTAACAAGAAATGTTGATATTCCCCATTCAGAAGCAATAGATCTTCTTTCCTATGCTGGCGCAACCGACTTTTCAGGACTCGCAAAAAAAGAAAAGCATTCAGGAAAAGAAATTTTCTCTGCACTTCTCCCTAAAGATTTCAACTTTATTGGAAAAACAAAATCAGGAGATCCTGTCATCATTAAAAACGGTACAATCATCGAAGGATACATGGACTCCGCAAACCTCGGAGAAGGATCAGGCCTTCTACTACGAAATCTCCACAAACAATACGGAGAAAAAGCAATCATCGAACTCTTAGGAAATTTTAACAGATTAGGAATTGCAGCACTCTTAAAATACGGATTCAGCTCACTCATCAACGACACCGACCTTTCAGAAACAGCAAGAAAAGAAGTTGACACCGTACTTTCGGATGCAATGAAAAAAGTTGAAAAATACATCAAAGAATTCGAAAAAGGAACACTCGAACTCCTCCCGGGACGTTCACTGGTTGAAACCCTTGAAGTCAGAATACTAGAATCACTAAACAAAGCCAGAAATGAGTCAGGAGAAATTGTCGCCCAAAACGCACCACAAGGGTCAGACACAATGACCATGGTAAAGAGCGGAGCACGAGGAAATCTTATTAATCTCGCTCAGATATCTGCATGCGTAGGTCAACAAGCACTGCGTGGAGGAAGAATCGCAACAGGATTTAAAGAAAGAACCCTCAGCTGCTTCAAAAAAGGCGACCTTGGTAGTGCAGCAAGAGGATTCATCGTAAACGGCTTCAAATCAGGACTAAAACCACACGAACTATTCTTCATGGCAATGACAGGAAGAGATTCAATGATGGATACCGCATTAAGAACACCAAAATCAGGATACCTCTATCGAAGACTGGCAAACGCACTTCAAGACGTAAAAATTGAATATGATTTCACTGTAAGAGACTCCGCAAAAAGAATCATCCAGTTCAGCTATGGCGAAGACGGAATGGACGTAAGCAAAAGCGAAGGCGGAACAATCAACGTTAAAAAAATTATTGAACTCACGGAGTAATAAAATGGCAGATGTAAAAAAACTCTTAAAAGAATACGAACATAAACTTCCACCCAGTATTCTATTGGACCTAGAGAAGTCTCTCCCAGAAAAAATCACGCCTGCACGTCTAAAAAAAATATTTGAAAGAGTATATCAGGAATACATCACCTCTGTGGCTGAGCCCGGAGAAGCAGTCGGACTTGTCTGCGCAGAAAGTATAGGTGAACCAGGTACACAAATGACATTAAATACATTCCATTTCGCTGGCGTATCTGAAATGAACGTCACAACAGGTCTTCCAAGACTCATTGAAATCCTTGATGGGAGAAAAGAGATATCAACAGAAATGATGGAAATATACCTCAACGATCCGTTTAACAAAGGGAAAGATATAAAGAAAATTGCAGAATCACTCAAAGAAACAAAATTTGACGAATTCATCTCAGAAGCTTCAATAGACATAGCACAACTCACCATGGAGATAAAACTTGACAGCAGAAAACTCGAAGCCCTCAACTTCGAACCAGAAAAATTAATAAAAATCCTCCAAAAAAGTGTAAAAGCATGTTCCTTTAAGCTCGAAGGAGATAAACTTATCGTAAAAATGTCTGAAAAAGACGAAAACATCAACGACCTCTACAAATTCAAAGAAAAAATTAAACTCGTCTATGTTCATGGAATCAAAGGAATACGACAAGTACTCCCTGTAAAAAGAGGAGAAGAATACCTCATCGTAACCCTCGGATCAAACCTCAAAGACGTCTTCAAACTAGAAGTCGTTGACACAACAAGAACCCGAACAAACAACATCTTCGAAACAAACAAAGTCCTTGGAATCGAAGCAGCACGAGCAATAATCATTGATGAACTCTACAAAGTCATCCAGGCACAAGGATTAAACGTGGACATACGTCACATCATGCTTGTCGCAGACACCATGTGCATGGGTGGAAAAGTCTCCGGAATAAACCGGTACGGAATAGTAAAAGACAAGAGTTCAGTACTCGCACGCGCATCCTTTGAAACCCCTATAAGACATATAATGGATTCAGCAATGATGGGAGACAGAGATAAACTCTCAAGTGTCATAGAAAACGTCATGCTTAACCAAGTTGTACCTGTAGGAACAGGTCTCCCTGGACTCGTAACAAAGGTGAAGTAACATGGAAGAAATAAAGAAACTTATAGGATCAGACAAACTCTTACTTGGAAAAGAAGAAGTAATGAAAGCATTACGAGCCTCAAAACTCTTAAAAATCTTCATAGCTAAAAATTGCGATGAAACACTCAAAGCAGACCTCGACCATTATATTTCCCTTTCAGACACAGAACTGATCCACCTCGAGATCACAAACGACGAACTTGGAACCCTCTGTAAAAAACCTTTTTGTGTTGCTATTCTTGGCCTTCTAAAATGAGTTTCAAATACGACCTCGACACAATCCGTTTCATGTCATTATTTGAAAAAATAACTCGAGCCAAACTAAAAGATACCTTCTTCCTAAAAGAAAAACTCGTCTTCGTGGTACTGCCAGGAGAACTCGGCAGAGCACTAGGTAAAAACAAGTCAAACCTCGAAAAACTAGAACGACTTCTCAAGAAAAAAGTTAAAATCGTCGAATACTCAGAAGTAATGCCCCAGTTCATTATCAACATGATAGCACCCATACCTGTCCAGGACCTCGTCCAGCAAGATAACATTGTAACAATTACAGGAAAAGACACCCGCTCAAAAGGGCTTATCATCGGAGCACGTGCTCAAAACCTTAGAGAACTCGAAAAGATCGTTCAGCGCTACTTCCCAGATCTCAAAGAGATCAAAGTAATTTAGAAATATTTTTAAACCTCCCTTCTTAAAAAACAGAGAAATCCCTTGAAACACAAACATATCTCTAAAAAAGGACAAAAATCTCCTTCCCGCCTCCCTCCTCAAAACATCCACTGTAAAAATAGAAGAATGGGCAAAAGAACTTCAGAATCAAGGCCTCATCATCCTTTCCTACCACCCAGCTGGAGAACCCGACCTCTCAGCACCCACATTCGAACAACGCCTCACAATCCTTAAAAAGAAGAAAAGAAAGAATCTTATTACCTTCGCAATAATCTCCCTTATTATGATCATACTACTTGGTCTAATTCTTATTAGAATGATATGATGACCTACTTGTCTTTTCTTGCTTCTATCAAAGCATTTTGTTCAAACCCTAACGGTGTCCAAAATCCTGTTAATAGAGTTCTATCAATTCTGCTTCGACCTTCTCCTTCATAGTGAGATCCTGAATTTCTAAACTCTTGAAGTGCACGTTGTACAGGTTGAGCACAATAGATAAGTTCACTAACAATCTGAGGAGATAAATTTCCCTCTGAGTCAAATTTGTCTCGCGTATGATCGACAATATTAACAGGATATGTTGGATCTAATGTAACCTCTCTAATTAAATCGATCTTCTTTTTAGTTGTAACAGGATCTTTAGGGTCTCCCAGTTCTTTATTTGCAAGAACAGTAATTGCATACTGGTAGAGTCTCAAAGAGTATTTATTTAAATTATCAATATCTGTTGCTTCCTTATAAATTTCTTCAAATAAATGTTGTATTCCTAGTGCTTTCTGTGTTTCGGGTGAGGCTCTAAGATCTTTAAAGAGTTGTTTTTCATAGAATTGAGCAACAGACTCTTTTGTGGTCTTGGTCAATGAAGTGCTGTGTGTTAGAAAGTAAGGTAATCCATTAGAAACAGTCACAACATCATTTAGTGCATGCCCCATTCCTTCATGGCCGTATAATGTAATTAAATCTCTTTCTCTGATATGCAGACTTTCATCCTCTGTTATATAGCAGATTGCAGCAATACCTATTGCTAATGTTTTTGTTAATGGATGAAAATAAGATCTTGCTTCAGTTGTTGGAACTGCATCTATATCTCTTAAGAACCCACCAACTTCTGTCAATTCTTCTAACAATCTTCCTATTCTTTTATGATACTTTTGGATATGGACTGCCGCAAACTCCTCTGCCTGTCTGCGAACAGAGGGAATGTCTACTGGCAAACCCAACTCAAAACTTTCAATGTCTGAAGTTTGAAAGAGTCGTTCAATTCCCTCAAGAGTTTCATCTTTATGCGATTCAAGCCAAGGTCGTAACACGGCAATATCTTCAAACGGAATTCCATGGAGTGAAACCACAGTATCAAAGTCATATCTCCTACCGCTCAACACCTGCTCTAAATAAGAAGCCTCTCCAATCAATCTTCTTTTTAACTCTGTTTGTAATACTTCTTCGTTAGTAGTCGGAGAATCAAAAGAGGGTATTTCGGAAGCAAGACCCGTCATTCTATCAATCATTCTCCCTGCTTCTTTATAGGGATAATAATTAAATCGTGATCCGAACTTGCCTAATCTTTCAACTCCTTTCAAGAGTTTTTCACTTCGTCCAAAGATATCTTCGCTCATTTTATTAAAGAAACCCCTCCCTCTTTATAAATCTTATTTTTTTCATCACTCACAAGTAAGTATGATAAACACAACTATTTCTTTTCTATACTGAAAATAAAGAGTACTACGTCCTTTAGGGCGTAGGGTTTGAGTTCTTGGTTGTTGTAGAAAAGTTTTTCAGGGGCAG
>NYYS01000020.1 GCA_002685855.1 Candidatus Woesearchaeota archaeon | reverse complement strand
TCTTTCCCGGGGAGGAAAAGCAATTGATGCAGTTGTGCTTCATTGGACTGCTGACCGAAGCAGAGAAACCACGCTCCAAACCCTGCGTGAGCGGGGTTTGTCCTACCACTATATCATTGAACGGGATGGCTCTGTCACCCAGCATGTGAAAGAGTCAGAGGCAGCGCAGCATGCAGGAGGGTGTGGTAGTGGGAAATGTACAATTACTGGGATGAATGCGCGGAGTATTGGGATATCTCTTGTGAACCTGGGAAGTGATTGTGTAAAGGGAGGGGTTTGTGATCTTGAATGTGGTGATGAGGAGAAGGGGAAGCTGATTGAGTCAACCTGTTATCAAACGTTTACAGAAACTCAGATTGATAGTCTGGTAAAGCTTGTTGCAGATATTGGAGAACGAAATGAAATTTCTCTTTCCGGAGATACTCTTTTCAGTCATACAGATGTAAAGTCTGAGAAGCCGGATCCCGGGCCTCTTCTTGATCTGGACGATATAGAACAACGAGCCAGAGCTTCGATGGGTGATGGGGGAGAAGAGATCGTTCCTGATGAGGATCTTCCTCCACAACTCGAAGGTGTTTGTGATCCTGAGTTGGGGCAGCCTCATAACTATAAGGGTGGTGTGGAATGGAAATTGACTGCGCAAGGTATAGCAACAAAACAGGGGGGAAGCTTTTCTTTAGAACCTGCAAGTAGTTCAGACTGTGTTGTAAAGGTTACCGAAGAGTATGGAACTGTTCTTCAGGCAGCTTCTGAGGCATACGGTGTTCCTATGTTGATCCTTGCAGCAAACCTGTGTACTGAGGACGTGAATCTTAATCCGGAAAGTAATCGTTGTGAGGACAGTCTTGAAAGTAAGTTTAAACCAGGAAAGCATCCCTGCCACCCGTTTGGGTGTGAACTCCCTCTCTACTGCATTCCGGACGATTATGGAGGAAGCAGCTGCAAACCTGAGCAGGACGGATCCCGAACAAAGGAATTTGCAGGGACAAGTTGCAGTTATGGAATGGCTCACCTGCTCTACACCACTGCATGGGGTCTGGGGTTTCGGGGCGCTCCGGATGAGTTGTATGATGAACAGAAAAGCATAGAATTAATGGCAAAGCTTATTTCAGAGAAGAGCGGCAGCCACAACTTTGATCCGCCAAAGGTGGCAGCAGTATACAATGCAGGAAGCCTAAGAAAAACAGATAAGAATAAGTGGCATATGGTAAGCACCGGCGATCACATCAGCCGTTGGGTAGGTCACTATAATAGAGGTGTTTCCCGGGGTATGGATCCCTGTGCAGGGGGCTATGGCGAAATAAAAAGTTTTGGAAGCTATAGTTTCACTCCTTCTGCATCGGCGGCTATTGAGAATGACCTGGACCAATTTGATAAAATGGTTGCATTTATGAAGGGGGTTGTAGAAGAGTGCGATGATAAAACAGAATATTGCTTGAATCAGAAGATAGCGGAGTTTAATGAAGAGAATGAAAGAAATCTGTCGCGGGATTGTGGAGAATCGCTTCTGTTCTATGAGTATGTGGAGAAATATACTGACTGCACGGAAAATGCGCAGGTAAACTGCTTCTGTCAGATCGAGCTTGATCCAAGTCAGGAAGAGGAAACAACAAAGTTGAAACACTGGGCAAAGGGCGCACTTGAATTAGAAAAACCGGAATTAGGTGTGTCTGGTTATCCTCTCTCTGAAGCGCAGGAAGGTATTCTGACAAAGGAAGAATTGGAAGAAACATCTAAAGAGTATGAATATGTAACCATCAATGTTGAGTATGATGATGGAGACCTTAAAAAGAGAATGCTTCACCTGGCAGAATGGGGTGGAGATAAAGAATGGGAGCCCTATGACACGATTAATCTGTTTAAAGAAGAAGGTGGTGTTGTGTATGTTAAAGAGTATAAAGATGATGCGGGCTATGAACTGAAATGCGAGGATAATCTCTGTTATGATACGGGCAACTATCAGCTTTGTAAAAAGCCAAAAAGAAAGTATTCTCTCTGTTATGATACAGGCGAAACAGAGCTTGTTCAGACGGGATCTGATTTTTCTGAAGTTTCTCTTGAACTTAAGTTTTCTGTCTGGCTGGAAGATATCCAGCCACCTGAAGATCCACTCTACCTTTCGTCATCTGTCTTAACTTTGGATTTTTCAGAGTTTACCCCTCTGCCGCCGCCTGCAAACAAGGTTATTCAGCTCCAATGGAAAGATATGGCAACCGATGTGTTTGAATACCGGATTATTGGTCATTATGCTCCCTTCCTGGGAATGGATGAAACAACAATTCAGGGCATGGGAGCGGTAGCTGTCTTTAAGAAGAAACAGTATCGGGAGGCAAGAGCTTCGATCGGACACATGATGTGTAGTCCTCTTAATCTTCCGGACCTTCTTGGAAAGTTCGACTTTGACTGTGTGATGACTGCTGACGGCATGCAGGAGCCGGCATATCTGGACACACTTTATTTTGATGAATCGGTCAGTACCTACTACTATCTGACAGAGGTTCCCTCCACCTATGAAAACTATTATTTCTCTGTGAACGGGATAGATGACTATGACAATCAGATCACTCCCTTTCTTTTCGAGTCAGGAAAGACCTATCTCGAAGTGGATTTGAAGCTCATATAGGGGAGGGGTTGGAATAGTTCTGTCTTTAAATGGGCACAGGGAAACCTCTTTTCTAAAGAACAATAAACCTTAAATAGAACACTCTGCTCACGTTATTGGAGGGTAAAAGGGATGTTAAAACTACCATTAGCAGATATCAAGGTAAAGATTCAGGAGAAAGCAGGAATTTCTGACGAGGAGCTCACTTCAAAAATCAATGAGAAGCTGGATGCACTTTCCGGCCTAGTATCTGAAGAAGGAGCAGCGCATATTATTGCTAATGAACTGGGAGTGAAGCTTTTTGAAGAGACATTCTCTGGCAAACTCCAGATCAAGAATGTCCTGGCAGGCATGAGAAATGTGGAACTTGTAGGAAAGGTTGCACAGATCTATGATGTTCGGGAATTTCAAACCGAGCGGGGCCAGGGAAAGATCGCAACCTGTGTATTGGCAGATGAGACAGGCCAGATCAGGGTAGCTCTCTGGAACTCACAGGCAGAGAAGATCAACGAAGTAAAAGAAGGTGATATGGTAAAGGTGAAGAGTGCCTACAGCAAGGACAATAATGGTAAGGTAGAGATTCACCTGAATGATAACAGCACATTTGTTGTCAACCCCGACGGGGTTGAGTCTATCCAGGTTCAGACAGGAATTACCCGAAAGAAGTTGAATGAACTCACGGAGCAGGACCAGGATGTAGAAATATTAGCAACCATTGTCCAGATATTTGATCCAAAGTTTTTTGAGGTTTGTCCAGAGTGTGGAAAACGTGCCCGGGAAAAAGAGGGTGTTTTTGTCTGTCCTGCGCATAATAGTGTCCGGCCAGACTATGGCTATGTGATGAACCTTTTTGTTGATGATGGAACACACAACCTTCGTGTTGTGCTGTGGAGAAACCAGGTACAACAATCGCTTGGGAAGAGCCATGAAGAGTTAGTGGGGATGAAGGATAACCCCGCAGCTTTTGAAGGGGTGAAAACGGATTTACTTGGAAGAATAGTGAAGATACAGGGAAGAACGAATAAGAATGAGGCCTTTGATCGATTGGAGTTTGTGGCAAATCGTGTTGTTCTTGATCCCGATCCTTCTGCAGAGATTGCAAAGCTGGATGCAGAGCTGAAGAGTGTGAAGAGTGCGGATGGAGAGGAGAAGGCTGTTGTGGAGAAGGAAGAACTCTCTGTGAAAGAGAAAGTGGTTGAAAAAGAGACTATTGCCTCTAAGGAAGCAGCCAGTACTGATTCTAAAGAAGAAGAGCTTGTGGTAAATCCTGTTGAAAAGAGCAAGGCGGAAGCAGCGACATCGCTAAAGGAAGAGGTTGTGAAAGAGCCTGTTTTGGAATCTGCAGCAGATATTGCCAAGGAAAAGAATGAAGCAGTTCCAGAAGCTGAAGCTGTGCTTGAAAAGGATAAGAAAAAGCCTGAAGACGATCTTGCACTGGATGAAGAATTGGTAAATCTTGATGATCTTGAGTCGGTGAACGACTAGTTTATAAATACCTTGTTTTCTAATGGTTGTTTTAGAGTATATAAAACTTTAAATAGCTAATTCTACTTGAGTATAGGAAAATATATACCTTTTGTGGGTGATGTGTGTGGTGACTGAATGAATAATTGTTGTCAAACGAATGGATTACTCTACTTTTCTCAATTTCAATTATTTACATTCTCTAATGAATTCAAAAAACTTGAGGTGAAAAAGAATGAAGAAAGCAATTTTGTTTGTAGGATTTGTGGTGTTGGTGTTTCTTGTAGCATGTACAGGAGAAAACACCGCAGGAGAGGCTTTTAATAAGGCAAAGGCAAAGAGATTATTGGATAAGCAGAATTTGAATGAAACAAATAAGTCTGTTATTAAAGCCTTCCTTAATAGGAGTAATGGTTCGATGTCTATGTCTGATAATGGGTCTAATTTGACTAACGTTGTGGCGGCTCCGTTTAATGGGAGTAATGGTTCGATGTCTATGTCTGATAATGGGTCTAATCTGACAAATGTGGAGGAAGCCCAGTATAATAACTCAAATAGCTCCTAAGGGAGCATTTTTTTTCTTTTTCTTTTAAAAACCTTTATAAATAAGTTTTCTTCTAAAAAAGCATGGTGTTTGAGCAGATCTTTAAACCAACATTTTTAGAAAAAAAGCCGAAAGTCTCCTTTCTTATAGGAATGTTCTATGCCACAATAGGTATTATCTCTGCAATGATCGTTTTTCCGCAGAGTGTAGGGCTTGTGAGTATTGCATTTACCTCTGTCCTGGTTTTGCCTACTCTAAACCGTCTTTTAACCATAGAAACACGGCAGATGGTGCAGGCCAAGAGAACAACTATTACTCAAATTTATAGGAATCATCAGGATATCTTTCAAACATATATCTTTCTCTTCTTGGGCATTATGATAACCTATTCAATCTTTAGTCTTATCCTGGATGAGCTCACTGTAGCTAATGTATTTAAAAGTCAACTGAGACTCGTGGGAGTAACCGGGGAGGCATCAAATTTATTATTCCCTGACTTTTTTGGCATTCTTCTCAACAATATGAAAGTTCTATTGGTAAGCTTTGTATTCAGCCTTGTCTACGGGGCAGGAGCTATCTTTTTCCTTACATGGAATGCTTCTGTCTGGGGAACGATCTTTGGCTATATCGCAAAACAGGCCGCCCAGGTAAGCCATGAGTCTGTACCTCTTGCCTTTTTGAACCTCTTTATTCAGGTCTTTCCTCATACGGTTGTCGAAGTAAGCAGTTACCTGCTTGCTATTATCGGAGGGGGTATTCTTAGTAAGGCTGTCCTGAAAGAAAAGCTGGGGAGTAAGCGCTTTCAACGAGTAATGTATGACGGTTTTATTATCTTCACTATAGCGATTGTTTTGGTGATCCTGGGAGCGTATATAGAGGTGTTTCTCTTCCCTGAGTTTATATAATGTTAGGAAAAACCCATTTGGTATTTGGATTATTCATCTCTCTTTTAGGGCTTACACTTTTTGATATTGGGAATCCTATTGGTTTTCTTTTTATTGTGCTCTTTGCCTCGCTTTTTCCTGATATTGACGAACCGCATAGCTACTTGGGGAGAAAGGTAAAATTTATTGGCTGGATCTTCAAACACAGAGGCTTTTTCCATTCAATTGTCTGGATGGGACTTTGTATGTGGATTGTTTATCTTCTCTTTCACGAAGGGATCTATATTATGGGATTTGGTGTCGGCTTTCTGGGCCATCTTTTTCTGGATCTATTGACGCAGGCAGGGCTAAAAACCTGGCCTTTGCCGCACCTTAAAGGAAAAATCCATGTGGGAAGCTGGGTAGAGATGGTCTTTTTCTGGTTTCTCCTGGTTGCAAACGGCTATTTGGTTATAAAAGGCGGGTTGTGAGCTCTTATTCTGAATAGTTAGAATATTTCCACCTTTTCCGAAAGATCACTGGACAACCGCGCGCAAGGCATATAAAGGAGTATGCATTAACCTAATTGTTGCATCAACGATGTAACACCTCGGTCTCCAAAGCCAAGCCGGTAAGGAGGCTTGAAATAAAAAGCGAAAAGCAAGCGAGGTGGAAATATGAAAGAAGCACCAACAGTGCAGGAAATTATGGGGAAGAACTATCCCCAGAAGAAGTTTAAGGCCGGAGCGATTGAGGCTACGATCTGGCTCAATGAAGGAACCCGTGACGGAAGCCCCGTCCAGTTTCAGACAATTAGCCTCCGGAGAAGCTATAAGGACAAAAATAATGAGTGGAAGGATACACATTCTTTACGAACGTCAGACCTTCCTAAAGCGATTCTCGTTCTCAATAAGGCCTATGAATATGTTGCCCTAAGAGACGATGCTATCGCAGAAGAGTCCGCATAGTTTTTTTTTCTTTTTTTTTTATTGTATGCTCATCGATGTAGATAGATAAATAAATGAAGAGGTGTTCCCTTATGAAACAAGAGGCAGTATGTATGACAGACGAACTTTCAATTCAGGATCTTCCCGGTGTGGGTGCAGCAACAGCAGAAAAACTGATTATGTCCGGCTTTGACACGCTCCTTTCTATCGCCGTAGCCACAAACGGCCAGCTGGTAGAAGCTTCCGGAGTAACCGAGGCTACAGCAAGAAAGATTATCCATGCAGCAAGAGATAGTATGAATATGGGCTTTTCTACTGGAACTGATATGATGGAGAAGCGTGAAAACGTTCACAGGATAAGTACAGGAAGCAAAAACTTTGACACCCTCTTAGGTGGAGGTTTTGAGACGGGCGTCATTACCGAATGTTTTGGTCAGTATGGTAGTTCAAAAACACAGATCGCGCATTCTTTGGCAGTTCAATGCATTAAACAATATCCTGAAAGCCGTGTGGTGTTCATAGATACAGAAAACACGTTTAGACCGGAACGTATTGCACAGTTTGCAAAAGGGGCGGGCCTTGAACCCGAACAGGTCTTAGCACAGATTAAAGTGGGACGTGCTTTTAACTCAGACCACCAGATGCTTCTCGCAGAAAAAATCGTAGATATTGTCAAAGAAGGAGACAATGTAAAGTTGGTAATTGTAGATAGCCTGACTGCCCATTTCAGAGCAGAGTTTGTTGGAAGAGGAACGCTTGCAGAACGCCAGCAAAAGCTGAACAAACACATGCATACATTAAGCAGTCTTGCCGACCACTATAATGTTGCAGTCTATGTCACAAACCAGGTGATGTCAAAACCCGATCAGTTCTTTGGCGACCCAACAGAGGCAATCGGCGGACACATTGTAGGACATAATTCTGCATTTAGAATCTATCTCAGAAAAGGAAAAAAGGGAAGCCGTGTAGCAAAACTGGTAGACAGTCCAAACCTTCCTGATGGAGAAACACTTTTCTATGTTGAAGAGGATTGTTTGAGGGATACCTAGTTTTTTTATTCTTTTTTTTTATATCTATTTTTCGAGCTTTTAACCCCTTCTAATAGGGAACCTTTATAAATAATCTTTCTTTCCATCGAACAGCTCGAAAGAGCGAACCCACATAAAATAAAATAAGGTGAAATAGAATATGATGGATAGAAGACCATATCAGAGTAGTACACCTCCTGTTACAGAAGGTGAAGAATTAGACGTACGAATAGAAGCAGTGGGAGAAAAAGGCGATGGTATTGCCAGAAAGCAAGGATTTGTCCTCTTTGTTCCCGGTGTAAAAGAAGGAGATGAAGTGCACATTAGAGTTACAAAGGTCTTGCGAAAGGTAGCCTTTGCAGAGCTTATGGGCGATGCAAAAGGACCTGTTGAAGCGGGTTCTAAACCTGCTCCTCGAGATGATGCAGCACCTGCTGCAGCAGCAGCTGAGCAAGAAGAAACCTTTGATACAAGTAAGGACACAGAAGACTTCGGAGATGAGCCTGCTGAAGAAGTTGAAGCTGAAGTTCCTGCTGAGGAAGCTGAGTCTGAAGCGCCTGCTGAAGAAGTTCCAGTAGAAGAACCAGAAGCACCTGCTGAAGAAGTTCCTGCGGAAGAGCCTGAGGCTGAAGTTCCTCCTGCTCCTGAAGTTGAAGAGCCTGAAGTTCCAGTAGAAGAACCAGAAGCACCTGCTGAGGAAGCAGAACCTGAAGCTGAAGCTCCGGCTGAGGAAGCAGAAGCTGAAGTTCCTCCTGCTCCTGAAGTTGAAGAGCCTGTTGAGGAAGCTGAGTCTGAAGCTCCAGCTGAAGCTCCGGCAGAAGAACCAGAAGCGCCTGCTGAAGAAGAAGCTGAAGAAAAGCCAAAAAAGGATGAATAAGGCTTCATAACCACAAATTTTTTATATTTTCTTTCTTTTTTTTCTTTATGCGTTTATTTCTTGCAATAGATATTCCCAAGGAGCTTCAAGAACGAATTAAAAAAATCCAAGAAGGTATTGACCTGCGCTTGGGCAGGTTTGCTATCCTGAATTCGCGTTCGATTCATCTGACTCTCAAGTTTTTAGGTGATGTGAGTGAAACAGAGATGTCATTTCTCCAAGACCGCTTAGCACAGATCTCATTTTCCTCTTTTCAAACTAAAACAACGCATATGGGGGTGTTTCCCAGTGTTCAGAATCCTCGCGTCTTATGGCTGGGAGTTGAGCCTGTGCCTGAACTTATGCAACTCTCTTCTTCAATAGAAACCAAACTCTCTGATTATCCTTCTGACCACTCTTTTAAGCCACATCTTACTCTTGCCCGAATAAAGCACATCCCTAAGGAAAACCTGAAACAATTGTTAGAAAAAAGTCTGAATGTAGATGTTCCTGCCTTTTCTTTTCAGGTTAGTGAGTTTACT
>NYYS01000019.1 GCA_002685855.1 Candidatus Woesearchaeota archaeon | reverse complement strand
CTTTAGACAATAAAACAATTGATGAAATAAGATCTGCTTTTGATAAAGATTTACAACAGCTAATCAGCGATTTAAGACAGGAAAAAAGAGATGAAAGAAAGATACGTCATGGAAGTAAGCCGATCCATACAATCTTTAAACGGATTTTTAAAAGCAATAGATCTTTAGATAAACAGGTAATAAGAGATGGAAAAAAGGAGATTAGATTGGAACAGGAAGAGGAGGGTGTCAGAAAAAGTTTAAAACAGTTATTGATCACTCTTACAAGAGACAGAACTACATTATCAAAAGGTCAAGTGACTGAGTTAAAGAAAAAGGCTCGAGAACTATTATTACGATTTGCAACAATAGTTTTACAGGAATTTAAAGCTATTCATGAAGCAGAAGTTGATGTTGAAACACAAGAAGCTGATTTGACTACAGAAATAAAAGAGGTTATTAAAAAATCCAAAGGTAATTCAAAGGTTTGTGAACAACTTCAAGCCATAATTTCTAAAATAGAATCACATCTTAGAACTGATTTTTATGTAGCAAAAAGAATGCTGGATAGAGCCAAAGCATTAGAACAGAACGTCAACGGAAGGTTCGTTCAGGCCAAAGAAGGAAAAAAGGGGATTCCTTTGGTTACTGAATTTCCATCGGGAATGGTTGTTCTAAACGTGAAAAACAAGAAACTCGTTGCATTAAGTCCGGATTATTTATTGGGAAAACATGGAACAGGAACAGGACAGGTGGGTTCAAAATTTAACCAATTAGATACTTCAACTAAACTGTATAAAGTGTTAGCGAGGGAATTATCACCCAATAAACTTCAGGGCGGAAGAGTTGAATTAAAAAATTTAGACACAGGAGTTAATGTTGGTAAAGATGGTTTAATATCTGTTGATGATAGTATGAAATGGGGAACTGTTCATGTCGAAGATGTGAGGGGTAATCCTATGAATGTCGTTTATACTGATAAGGCGATTCCTTCAACTTCATTATTGAACATTGTTTTAGTTGGATTTAACCCCCAATTTGGGATGAACGTTGATAAAGATTTTTTTGTAAAGTATAGTAAGGCATTTAATGAATTTGAAGGTGTTTATGCAGTATTGACGATGTTTCCTGGAAAGTATGCTCCCGCAGCTAATGACAAGACATTCTGGGATAAACACGCGATTTTGAAAAATAACTAAGAGTTTTCTCCAATAAAAAGATTAGAAAGCCATCATCTTGACTTTTGAAGATGTATATAGGTCGTCATTCCTGCACTGTATCTCTTTATAATTTTTCCCCCATTTATTTTGTTTATTTCTTGTTGTGTGACATATCTTGTTGCAAACAGTCATGCAAAAGGATAGAACCAGAGGTTAATATACCATTTTGGTTTTGTAAGAAAGATGAGGTATATGCTTCCTCCAGGTGCGAGTTGGGAATACCATTTGTTTATGATGTCTGCAGGTTTTTCGAGATGGGAGAGTACCCATGTTGAGATGATGATGTCGTAGTGGAGATGATCAACACGTGTTATGTCTTGGTGTTTGAGTATGAGGTTAGGGATCTTGGTATAGTGTTTTTTTGCTCGATCCAGCATCTCTTCTGAGAAGTCAAGAGCAGTATACTGTTTGAAAAGAGTGTGCTGTAGTCTTCCGATATTGATACCTGAGCCGCATCCAAGTTCGAGAATTCTAGTTTGGGGCTTTATCTCTTTTTTTAGATTCGTTAGAAAGTCTTTTTCTGCTTTTTTTGATACGATCGATCCCCACACTGTCCTGAATGGATCATACCATCTTGCATTAAAGAGGGAATATATTCCTTTGACATGTTTTGTTTGGGTCATGATGTTCTTCAAGTCATATGTCCATCACGTATATAAATCTTTTGCTTATTTTTGACATATGTTCTTTTCACCACATAACTTATTCTAGAAAGACATTTAAAGCGATTCTCTCTTCAAAGAGGCATGGATGACGGAATAAGGGTTTTGGTGCTGAAGAATGCTGTGAAGTATGGTGGAAAAGCGAATCCAAAGGCGGTGTTAGGGGCAGTCTTAAAGGAGTTTCCTGAGAAGCGGAAAAAGATAGATGATCTGAGAAAGCTTTTAGAGGCAGAATGCAAGGAGATCAATAAACTATCAGCAGAGGAACAGGAAGCACTGTTAAAAAAGCTGGATCCTTCCGCTCTTGAGAAGAAGGAGAAGAAGGAGAGGGATCTTCCAGTTATTACTTCGATGAAGCAGGGAAAAGTGCATACGCGGATTCCTCCTGAACCGAGCAAATATATTCATATTGGTCACGCGCTTTCATTCTTATTGAATTTTTTATATGCACAGAGGTACAAAGGGAGTTGTCTGCTTCGGTTTGAGGATGCAAATCCTGAGAAGGTTACAAAGGAGTATGTGGATGCCATGCGAGAGGATCTTGCCTATCTTGAAATTAAGCCGGACAAGGAGCTGTTTGTGTCGGATTCTATGGATCAGTTTTATACACGAGCAGAAGAGCTCATTACCAAAGGGAATGCCTATATGTGTTTTTGTGAACAGGAGAAGCTTCAGAAGTTACGGAATAAGATGCAGGCCTGTGATTGCAGGGAGAACGATGCTAAAGAGAATATGAAGTTATGGAAAGAGTTTCTTGGATTAAAGTTTGCTGTGGGAACGGCTTTGTTGCGTTTGAGGGGCGATCTGAAATCAAAGAATGGGGTGATGCGTGATCCTGCTTTGTTTCGTCGGATCGATGTAGCTCATTTTAAGCATAAAAAAAAGTATTCGATATGGCCGATGTATGATTTCTATAACGCGATCATGGATGCAACGCTCGGGATCAGTCACATTCTTCGGAGCAACGAGTTTATGCAGCGGGGTGAGCTTCAGGATTATATTAAGCAGTTGTTACAGTTACCTACACAGGAGATTGTTGAGTATGGCAGGTTTAATGTACTTGGTGCAATTAGCAAGGGGAGAGAGATTCGTGAACTGATTGAGAAAGATGCTGTAACGGGCTGGGATGATCCTCGTTTGACCACGATAAAAGCGTTTCGAAGAAGAGGTATTATTCCTGAAACCTATCGTGAACTAGTGAAGGAGGTGGGGCTTTCTTCTACACCCACAAATATTTCGTATGACACTGTTGCCAGTATTAACAGAAGGTTGCTGGATCCAGTTGCAAAACGGTTTTTTCTATTGACTGATTCTGTTCCTGTTGTGATTGAAAACACTCCTTTGAAGAAGGTTGAATTGAATCTTCATCCGGATGCACATAAGGGAGGGAGGAAGTTTGAGATTAGTGAAAAGTTTTTACTTTCAAAAAAGGATCTTTCACAGTTAGAGGAAGGGAAGATTCATCGTTTAATGGATTGTATTAATTTTGAAAAGAAAGGGAAAAAGTTTGTGTTTCATTCTGAAGAGTATTCTGAATTCAAGGATACAAAGAATAAGGGAAGGATTATGCATTTTCTGCCAGATAACGGAAAGAATGTTCCTGTTTCTGTTATGATGGATGATGCTTCTGTAGTGGAGGGGGTTGCTGAAGGTACACTTTCAACGTTTGCAGTGGATGATGTTGTCCAGGCAGAACGATTTGGGTTTGTCCGTGTGGATAAGAAAGGAAAGCAGGTTGATCTCTGGTTTAGTCATAAGTGATTAATTTCAAAATTATGAATAATAGAATTTCCCTGTTTTTTTCTGTTCTCTGTCGAGCTGGCTCTCTTCTTTGTTTGCCCGGGGCCGGTTGTTTTCTTCGTCTCTTCTGAATGTGATGCCGATTCCCTGGAGGAAGCGGTTCATGCCTTCTTCCATTTCAAAGGGTCCTGTAACTTTTCCTTTTTTGGCAGGTTCTCCTTCGAATACCATGATGTGGTCAGATATATAATCAAGGAAGAGAAGGTCGTGGTCTACAACTAATGCAGATCTTCCGGTTGCTGCGAGTATGTCTCTTAGAATTTTTGAGATTGCAAGGCGTTGCTCTACATCGAGGTAGGCAGATGGTTCATCTAACAAGTAGAGGTCGCATTCCTGTGCGAGTGCATGTGCGATATATACTCTTTGAAGTTGTCCTCCACTGAGTTCGTTGAGCTGTTTGTCCATGAGCATGTGGAGGTTAAGGGGTTTTACAAGTATTGCGTCGTATTTCATCATTGCTTGCTGTAAAACTTCTGCCACAGATTTTTCCGAGGGTTCCAAGTATTGGGGTTTGTAGGATATCTTTACTCCAATGCCTTGGTGTCCGGGGAGGACTCCTGCGAGTGCTTTGACAAAGGTTGTTTTTCCGATTCCGTTTTCTCCTACGATTCCGACGATCGATTGTTGGGAGATGGTTCCTTGTTCTGCTTCCAGAGAAAAGTCTCCCAGGTTTATTGTGAAAGGTTCCCATTCGGTCAGTGTTTTCTGTTGGGTTGTTGTAAGTGGGGGTCTTTTGAGGAATTCTATCTTGTAATCTCTGAATCGTACGTTTTCCTCTCTAAGGTAACCTGCGAGGTAGACGTTCATGCCGGTTCGTGTGGGTTTTACTCCAGATACAATTCCAAAGACATCCTCTTTTCCGTACATAAGATGGATGAGGTCTGTCATGTAGTCGAGCAGTATGAGATCGTGTTCTACAACAAGGACTCCTGTTTCTTCGTTGACCAACTGTCGTATAAAGCGTGCAGTTTTTATGCGCTGTTTTATGTCAAGAAAGCTTGTGGGTTCGTCAAAGAAATAAACGTTGGCTTCTTTTAGTGTTGCTGCTGCGATTGCTACTCGTTGGAGTTCTCCTCCAGATATCTGGTCGATCTTTCTTTCGAGGATGGGTTCGATGGATAGGCGTTTTGCAATACGTTCGATCTCTTTTTCTGTTCCTGTTTTTTCAAGGAGTTGTTTTACTGTTCCTTGGATGTGTTTGGGGATGAGGTCCACTTGTTGGGGTTTGTAGCTGATCTGAATCTTATTATCTCTGAGTTGTTCGAAGAATGCTTGTGCTTCACTTCCTTTGAAGTAGTTGATGAGTTGTTTGAACTGTTCTTCAGGAGCGAGTTGTTCGTCGTAGTTTCCGATGTTTGGTGTTAGTGTTCCTGCTAATACGTTGAAGGCAGTGCTTTTACCAATGCCGTTCTTTCCAAGAAGTCCGACGACCTTTCCGAATAAGGGTGCAGGAAGGGAGAAGAGTGCAAACTTGTTCATGCCGTAGCGGTGTACAGGTGGTTTGTCGAGTTCTTCCGGGAGGTTTACGATGCTGATGGCTCCGAATGGACAGCGGTGGACGCAGATGCCGCAGCCCGTACAGGTTTCTTCGATGATCTGGATCTTTTTGTCATCAGGATCTTCTACAATGCAGTCGGTTCCTGATCGGTTGACCGGGCAAAGCCTGATGCAAAGGTGGTTTCCACATTTGACAGGATAGCATTTCTCTTTGTCTACGACAGCGATTCGTTTTGTCATTGGGGTGTTAGCTCAGAGGGTTATTTAAAGGTGATTGTTGGGTAGAAGAAGGAAAGAAAGGAAGAGGAATTATTTACTATATTGAAAAAAACTGTGTGCTTCAGGTGGTTTTTCTATTTTTAAAATAATAATAGATAGAAAAGATCAGAAAGACCGCTACAAAGATTTCAAGCGTATAGAGCAAGATCCGACCCCAGGAGAAGACAGAATCCATTGTTCCTGTTTGAATGAGTTTATCATAGAGTTCTGGGTTTCTGGATCTGCTTTTCCAGTCGAGGAAGAGAGATATGGCCACATTTGCAATTCCTAAAACAAGAGCGAATAGTGCAGCATAGATTGCCGATTTTTTAATATATTCTTGCATCTCTCTTATTTGATTAAGGGGTTTATTAAGGTTTTCTTTTGATCGAGATCTTCAACCAAAAGATTAAAATATGCATAGACATTCCTATTAGTATGGTGACCAAAAAAATACAGGAACCGCTGGAACTTTCTGATCAACTTGCCGAACAGGTTAATGAAACACCGAGTGTAGATGAAAGAGGCCGTGTGCGAAGAGCTTTAGATAGAACAGGTCGGGGAATTGTAGATGTGTGGAGGGGGATTGATCAGATCTATTTTGGGACGCCTCTTCGTCGGTTTGGGACGGTGACTGCTGCGAACTATGGATGTCTGTTGGGTGTTGCGATCGGGTATGATCAGGGCCTTGAGGGGGCAATGCTGGGAGCAAGTTTAGGATTTGTTGCAGGTCCGGTAGCGGGTTCTCTTTTTGTTGGACTGGTTAAATGATTTTATGCAATGGATGCCGATATTGATGATGCAGATCTTTAATCTGTTAAAAGAAGTTCTGTTTCTGTGATTTTTCCAGATTGAATAGATAGGCTCTGTTCTCTTGTTTTTCCATTGTGTTCTATGGTAAGGGTATGGGTTCCTTCTTCTAAGGATGTAAACACCTTACCATCGATGTTTGTGTGAATAGCTTTGTCTGTCCATCGATCTGAGGTGATCTTTGCCTGGCTTACTTTTTTATCATTATCTTTTACTGTTGCGAGAAGAAAGCCGATTCCATTGGGTTTTTCAAGAATGGGTTCGATCTCCAAAGGCATGTAGTCGTTTGCATATTCTTCTCCAAGGTTGGCATCGATGATGTGTCTTCGAACTGTTGCCAGATCGGGTGTTGACCACCAGTTGTGATTCATTGATGCAGTCAGACCGGATGCTTTGTCCATTCCTCCTGCCCAATGACCTGCCCCTGGACGGGGAATAAAGTTGTTGTATTCGACTACGGTTGTTGGGTCTCCATAGTTTGATTGAAGTCCACTCTCCACAACAGTATTATTTATGAACCGTAAAAAACCGTCGCCTCTCATTTCTCGAAGGTCGGGTCGTGATGCAGAGAGCTGGAATGCGGGTTCAGATAAATAGGCAAAATAGTTGTTTGTTGCGTTTGCGTTTGGTAGGAAGAGTTGGAGTCCGCTTCCTGAAACTGCTTCTGCATGATAGTTATCGTTGTATTTAATGTTTCCAACACCGGAAAAGCCGCCACCTACACCGCGGAAGCCGTGGTGGAACAGGTTGTGTTCAACATGGATATTTATTGGCGGAATGGTTTCTTCGACACCACTAATGATTACGGCGGCTGAATAGAAGTGTTCGATATCATTTTCCTGAATAGTGATCGAGGGAAGTTCTATCTCAGATCCCAGCTCGAGGGTGACGGCTACCGAGCCGCCCTGGCTGATTCTGTTTCCAACTAACTCAAAGGCAGGATAGCTTCCTTTTTCGAGGTGGATTTTGATGCCGTATTGTCCGATCTTTCTGATGATCGAGTTGGAAATACGTTTGGGGAGTGCGTTTTCTCCTTTAATGCCGTCATCGGGGTATTGGATCTTTACATAGTTGAGTACTGAGTTGGATGCTTCCTCTCCCATAAAGACAAGAGTTCCCCAGATTTCGTCGCAGTCTGCATGCGTGAAGGTGATCATCTCCTCTGCGGTTCCTTCTGCTTTTAGGATTCCATCTACTCCAAAGACCGCATTTTTCTTGAGGTAGATTGTGACGCCGGGTTCTATGGTGAGTGTTGTTCCAGCGGGCACTCCATTAAAGAGGCTCTGTCCTCCGGGGTAGCCTGCTTCTTCTGCTTCTTGCATATCTAATCCAATGAGATAGGGACTTTGCTCCTTTGTCCAGGTGGTGTCTGCAGTTATCTCTTCTGGAAGCGTGTACTGTTCTGTTGTGAGGCAGTCATCCTCTTTGTCCAAAGATGTGTCAGGAAGGTTTTTTATCTTGAAGATCTGGTTGGTGGCCCAGTCATAGATCCATAATTGTTCATCGATCCAGGCCAATCCATAGGGTTGGTCTGTGATGCTGTAGTTGTTCACAAGTTCATAGGGTTCTGTTTTTGTGTTGATCTGGTACACGCGGCCGAGGCCGCGTCCTGCCACCCAGAGATCTGTTCTGTTAAAGCTCATTCCTGCAGGTCCTGATACGCCGGGAGGAAAGGACAGGTCGTTCATTACCGTATAGTCTTCTGGGCTGTGGTGGTAGAGGTGGCCGTCTGCTCCGCTCCAGATATGTGTTCCATTCCAGGCAATGCCTTTCATGTGGTGCAGATGAGGATAGTCTGGGCCTTGTCCTTCTTCGTTGACCTTGAAGGTGGGGGAAAGGGAAGGTGATTGCATGTCGTGACGGAAGAGGCTTCCCCAGTCGATGCTCCAGAGGTTTTCCCCGTCGTGGGTGATGTCTCGTGATTGTCCGTAGTCGATCTCGGGTTCTGCGATGACGTTTGTTATTTTTGTTATGCGGAGCCCGTTTTCTTCTTCCTTGAGTGTGTAGATCGTTCTTGTTAAAAGATCAGCGGCCCAGATTGTGTTGTCTGCTCCTGCGATTGAGATAGCATACTGTGAGGGGGATGCATAGGCAACATAGTATTCTGTTTCTTCGAGGACAGGCAGAATTTCATTAATTTCTGTGTCGGGTGCGAGGGGTTCTTCGAATTGGGGTGCGGTTTCCTGTTCTGGAGCGGGTTCTGTAGGCTGAGTGCAGGCAATGAGAAAAAGAAGAACAAGAAATAGGAGCGAGATCTTTTTCATCGCTCTTTTATGGCAGACTAGTATATATTACTTTTGCAAGAGAAATGCTTCTGCCTTTTCCAGAAGGGAGCGGGTTTCTTTGAACTTCAGTTTTTTGAGGGCCTCTTCGTAGCTGAACCATTCTGCTTCGTCGTGTTCATCGCTCAGAATGACTGCGTCATGGCCTTCTGTTAGGAAGAAGTCAACGGTTTTTTTGTACTCTTTTCCTTTTTCCTTGTAGGTATAGTGGATGGTTTCATGGAATCCTTCAATGATGGCAAGATTGGTTTGTCCAGCTTCCTCTTTTGCTTCGCGTTTGGCTGCTTCGAGAAGGTCCTCTCCATCGTCGACAAGTCCTTTTGGAAGATCCCAGTGCCCCTTTGTATTGTGGAGCAGAAGATAGGCAACACTATTCAGGGTTTCTTTAAAAATTACGAATCCGGCTGCGTGTAGCTTCTCTGTCATACAGATACTGAAAGGTTGTTCTATTTATGTGTTTGGGTTTTATTTCCATTAAAAAGAAAAACCATCACTAAAAAGGCTTCAGATGTATGAAAACACGTTACAAAACACATATAAATATTTGAGATTTTACATCTCTATGAACGAAACAAGATATGATAAAGAAACAGATATCCTAGATATTGAACTTAGAAAAGGCGAGTATTGGAAAAGTATTGAACTTCCTACAGGGATTATTATCGATCTTGGAAAGGATGGGTCTATTTTGAGTCTGGAGATTCTTAAAGCTAGTAAGATTTTTTCTGGGGATGATAAAAAAGTTATTGAGTATGCAAAATCTGTTGTTGTCATAAAAATCCGCCGCAGGTGTTCTACCCCTCACTAAAGTGCGGGGCTTGATCGAACACCTGCTTTAATAGGCGGATTTTTAGGACACCAAAAAAGTATCCTCGCCTTAAAAGGCGAGGCTATCTTTTTTGCGTGTATAGAACTCAAGATCTTGTTGCAGCCACCGCTGCTCCAAACAGACCTGGCTCGGGATGGGTTACAACAGAAACAGGAACAGATCTCAAAAAAAGGGTTATATCTGCGTCTTTTTTTCTGCCTGTAAGATAGCCTTTGTGAAAGACTGTTCCTTTAAAGAGATGCGCGTGTTTCTGGGCTATTCCTCCTGTTATAAAGATACCTCCGGTTGCCTTGATCTGGAGTGCAAGGTTGGCTGCTTCCATGCCGTAAAATTCTAGGAAGAGTTCAACTGCCCGGTTACAAGCCTTGTCCTTTTTCTGTTCTGCAAGGTCGAATATGAGTGATGCAGGTTTCTCTGATCGGTGGATCCTTCGTTGGTTGAGATAGCTTCCTTTTCGTTCCCGTTTTCTTGCAAATGCGTAGAGGTTGAGGATGCCTCTTCCTGAGAGAACATCTTCTCTGTCCGGGACGCCTTGAGGGGTTCGATGGGTGGCAATAAGAAAGGCCGCAACGCGTGCCTGGGTGATTGTTCGGATTCCGATCGCGGAATGACCTCCTTCTGAGCCTTTGACAATATATCCTTTTTTTTCTGGAAAAAGCATTGCATGCCCAAGTCCTGTCCCTGCTCCGATAATCCCTATCGGCCCTTCTTTCTTTTTTGTAGTTCCGGGTTGGATTGTTAGCCGTTCTTTTGAAGTGAGGAGGGGAAGTGCATGGCCTAGTGCTTCGAAATCATTGAGCAGCACGCATCTTTTGAGTTTGCATGCCCGGGAAAGCTGTGTTAAATCAAGTTCAAAGCCCGCATTCGTTATATATACTCTGTTTTTGTTTGGGATTCCTGCGCAGGCGATGCCTGCGGTTGTTGGTGTTGTCTGATAGACCTCTCTGATGAGTTCGTTAAAGTTGTTGATGAATTTTGTTAATTGATGTTGGCTCTGAGTAGGGGTTTTTTGTTTGAAGAGCAACAAGGGTTTTTTTGCAACAGCATAGGCGCCTAATCGGGTGTTTGTTCCTCCGATGTCGGCTGCAAGAACGATCTTTCTGAGTTTTCTTTGCCGGAATTCCTTATAGGAAATCGCTGTTTTTATCATTCCTGTTCTAGTAGTTGAGGATTATTAACTGTTTCGGTTTACTACAAAAGATATATGGCAAAAAGAACATATGAAGTAAGAAGTTTTATATATGAGTGCCTCTTGTTCAGTCTATAAAAGGGGGTACTATAATGAGATTGAAGACCTTTGTTGTAATTGGACTTATTGTCGGAATTCTCTTCCTTGCAGGATGTTCTTCACAACCGCAGTATGCACCTCCTCCATCAGGAGCTCCTGTAGGTGGTGGGTGTGGTGTTGCACCAGCTCCGGTTGCTGAGGATACGGTTGAGATGATTGGCAAAGCCACCATGACTGCAGAAGAAGGTGCTGCATAAGATGGAAGAGCAGCTTTCCAAGGCAGAGCGGAAGAGGCTGAAGCGCCAGCAGCTCAAGGATGAACGAAACAGGCAGCGAAGCGAGCAGAAAGCGGCCTCAAGGAATAAGAAATTCTTTATTAGCGGAGCAGTTGTTGTCCTGATTCTTGCGGTCGGCATCTATGCAGTTAAACAATCTAAGGCGCCAGGCCATTATGATAATCTGGCCAAGTGCATGACCGAAAAGGGCGTTGTTGTATATGGTGCTGAGTGGTGCAAGTATACTGCTGAACAAAAGACCAACTTTGGGAAGAGTTTTGAATACGTTACGTACAAGGATTATTCTGAGAATTCTGCTGTGAAGATCACTCCTACCTGGGTTATTGATGGGTTGATGTACGAGCGGGTTCAATCAATGGATCGGCTTGCTGAGCTAAGTG
>NYYS01000018.1 GCA_002685855.1 Candidatus Woesearchaeota archaeon | reverse complement strand
GCACAGGAATCTTTGAATGAGATTAAAGATTCTCTAAAACAATCTGACATGGTATTTGTATGTGCAGGCATGGGTGGCGGTACAGGTACGGGTGCGGCTCCTACGGTTGCAGCTGTTGGAAAGGATGTTGGTGCTATTGTTATTGGTACGGTGACGATGCCGTTTAAGATTGAACGAGCCCGGGTTGATAAGGCAGAGTTTGGGTTGCAAAAGCTTCGGCAGGTGAGTGATACAGTTATTGTGATTGATAATAATCGCTTGGTGCAGATTGCTGGAAATCTTCCTGTTCAGCAGGCGTTTGCTGTTGCGAACGAGTTAATTGCTACGATGATTAAGGGTATTGTTGAAACGATCGCTGTTCCAAGTCTTGTGAACCTGGATTATGCAGATGTAAAGACGATCATGACTGATGGTGGTGTTGCTGCTATCGGTGTTGGTGCGTCTGACACGAATAACAAGGTTGAAGAGGCAGTGAAGGGTGCGTTGAGCAATCCGTTGCTGGACATCAGCTATGAGGGTGCAACTGGCGCGATTATTCATATTTCGGGTGGTCCTGATATGACTTTGGATGAGATTAGCAAGGTTGGAGAGTTGGTTACTGAGTCGATGGATGATGATGCTAATGTTATCTGGGGCGCTCGTGTTTCAGAAGAGATGAAGGGTAAACTTACTGTGATGACGATCATCACAGGCGTGAAGAGCCCATGGATCCTTGGAAAACAGACCGAAAGGGAGACTGCATCTTCAAGACAGCAGATGGCAGAAGAGCTGGGTATTGAGATCCTGAGGTAAAAAAGATATTTAGCCTACCTTCTTTGCCTTCACTTACTATCACCCCCAACGAAACATAAGTGAAGGCAATTTTTTTCTTGTAGATAGAAGAATAAAAAAAGAAAAAATTGAACGAGTGATTGTTCCTTCTTTGCTGCGTAGCTCTCTTTTTGAAATTAACCACACATTTCCATAGTAATAGTTTGGTTGAAGTAGTCGTCGAGAGAGGGCACAGAAGCACATATTCAGCCTAAGTCTGACAAGGTGGTGGTGGAATCTGATGAGGAAATAGAAGGATATAAATAGGTGTATTCCTCATGACCTGTTGATGGGTTTGGGACGGCATCTTGATGAGGGACCTTCTTTCTATCTACCGGGATGTTCTCTGCCGCGTCTTCCTTTGGTTTCTGAATCTGGAGAGCGGTTGAGTCTTGGTTTGGTTGAGATTGGGTGTCGGCCAAAAGGAAAAATGGGTCAGCTTGGGGAGAAGAAGGAGCTTTTGTGTAAGTATTGGGCTGATACGTATAGGAAGGGGTTTGGTGTGGAGTGGATGCCTGAGTTGTATCGAGGAATTGGGCATTATAAGAGGGGGCAGAGGCTTTCTCTTTCTCAGAGGAGGTATGAGGTGGATCTTTCTATTGTGAGTTTGTATCTTTCTGATGAGATGTTGAAGGGATTGACGAATCAGGAGCGTGGTTTGTTGTATCGGGCTGTGAAAAAGGAGAGAAGGCCGTTCTTGATGGATATTTTGAGGGAGTCTGATGCAGAGGGGTTGCATCGGTTGATTACTTCGAGTAGACGGCCGGCGTATGCTCATCTTCGGGGGAGACTTGCTGAGTTGTTTGTGATGAAGGAGATTGAGGCTGCTCGTTCTGATGATGTGTTTTTTGTTCGGAATGGGGATCTTCGTGTGTTTAATAGAAGGTATCCTGTGGGGACAGAGGTTGATGGGATTCTTGTTTTTTATGGTGAGGAGAAGCTTGTTGATCTTGTTGAGGGGTTGCGGCGGAGAGATCATCTACGGGTGAGGGATCGGTGGCATGAATCTGCGGCATAGTTCTAGATAAAGGGAACATCTTCATCGCTTTTCATGCCAATAACGTAGAGGTATTTCCAGAAGAGGCCAGGTTTTCGTTCTACTTTGACTGAGAATCCTGCTTTTCGGAATGCTTTTTTGATGTTTTCTTCTGTTGCGAGCCATTGGGGGTTGGGGATGAGTCCCCAGAAGTAGTCCACATATTCTACAAAGAGGATTTTTCCGTCTTCGGGGAGGATGCGGTTCATGTCTTTGAGTACGTGTTCAAGGTCTTGTATGTAGCTGAGCATGCCGACGCTGAAGATGACTTCTACGTTTTCTATGTCGGGGTGGACTCTGCTGAATTGGTGTTCGTCTACGATTGCGTTGACGTGTTTTATTTTTCTGTATTCCATTCTTTTTTTGAGGAGTTTGACGTTTTTTTGGCTGATGTCTGTTGCAAAGACGACTCCGCCGTCTCCGACTGCGTCTGCGATGTGTTTTGTGAGGGTTCCTACTCCTGCGCCATATTCAAGGACTTTTTTTCCTTTGAGGTTGGGAAAGAAGGCGAGGAGTTCTTTTCGGATCTTTTTTGAGAGGGTGAAGTTTTCAAAGATGGCGTTGAGGTAGGCAAGGGAGGATGTTACTGCTATTGTGGCTTCGGGATTGTAGTAGAGGACGAGGAGGAGGTAGAGTGGCAATCCTATTATGACAAAGAGGATCATGAGCGTGAAGAGTTGGAAGCTTCCTGCCATGTTGAGGAGCCAGTATGCGATGAGTCCGATGTTGATAAAGATGAGGAGAATGCATCCGGGTATGCCAAAGGGTACTTTGTAGCCTCTTGGTTGGGTTGGGTGTTTTTTTCTGAGGATGATGAGTGCAAGAATAACGGTTGAGTAGAGGATGAGGACTAGAGGAAGGAGGAGATTGAGAAGGGTGTGGTAGCTTCCTGCCCCTACGATGACGAGGATGCTTGTTAGGATTGTTTGGAAGATGATTGCCATATAGGGTGTGTTGTATTTGGGGTGGATTTTTGCAAATTGGGTGAGGAAGAGTTTGTCTTTTGCGAGTGCAAGGAGGAGGCGGGGTCCACTGACGATCCATCCTGCTACGCTTCCAATGATGGAGAGGTAGACAAGGATTGCGAAGATGCTTGCTCCTTTTGCTCCATATATTCCTGTTGCGAGTGAGGCGAGGGGTGCTGCTGATTCTGCGAGTTCGCTCCAGGGGAGGATGCTCATGGAGGTGAGGACAAAGAGGATACAGATGGCTGCGATGATGAAGGTTGATTGAATGAGGACTTTTGGGATGTTTTTTTCTGCATCTTTTGTTTCTTCTGCTAGGAATGTTACGGTTTCCCAGCCAAAGAAGGTTTCTGCAATAAAGAAGATGGTTATGAAGATGAAGGGGAGGGGTGTGACAACAAAGGGGGTGAAGTTTGTTGTGGAGATGAAGAAAATTCCGGGGAGGATAATGCCGAGGAGGGATCCGAGGGTGATGAATGCAAAGGTGATGAGCATGACTTTGCTTGTTTGCATGCCCTTGTATCCAATATAGTTGAAAGAGAGGACGAAGAAGAGGCTTACTCCAATTTTGAAGAGTGTGGGTATGGCGGGGTTGAGGTATTGGATTGCTCCGACTACGAGCATGGCTATGGTTATATTTCCTGCTACGACAGTTCCCCATCCTATGATGAAGCTTGGGAAGCTTCCGTAGGCGCGTTTTGCATATTCGTATATTCCTCCTGATGTTGGGTACATGGAGGCAAGTTCTGCAAAGCACATTGCGATGCCGATGCTCATGATACTGAGGAGGATCCAGGAGAGGATGCTTGCGGGTCCTGCGAGTTTGGCTCCTAGGGCGGGAAGAAAGAAGATTCCTGTTCCCATGATGCTGTTTATTGCTATGAGCAGGAGGGCTTTGTAGCTGAGGGTTCTCTGCAGTTCGGCCATCTCTTTTTTTGTTCGTGGGTGTTTATAAAGAATGTGATCTTTTGGGGGTTGCTAGAGAGAGGATGTGTTGGAGCGAAGGGGATCTTTTTCGGGTTTTATGCGTAATGTTTATAAATGATTCCTGGTTAAGAGGCATGAGAGATATCTATGCTTGGACCCCCACTACTTTTTTTAGCGGTGTTATTATTTTTTTCTGGTTTTTTCTCTGGTGTGGAGACTGCTCTTGTTTCTTTGAATATGATTAAGGTTCAGGCCCTGGTGAAGCAGAAGAAGAGGGGTGCTGAGGCTTTGTTGCGGATTAAGGAGCGTCCGCATCGGATGATTATTACGATTCTTGTGGGGAATAATGTTGTGAATATTGGTGCTGCTGCCTATGCTACGGTGATTTTTACTGAGTTGTTTGGATCTTCGGGTGTGGGTATTGCAACAGGGGTGATGACCTTTTTGGTGTTGGTGTTTGGAGAGATTACTCCTAAGACGTTTGCTTCTCAGAATGCTGAACGTATTTCCCTATTGGTTGCGCGGCCGATTGAGGTGCTGTCTATTATTTTGTCTCCTGTTGTGAAGGTGTTTGATTTTATTTCACGGATGATTTCAAAGTTGTTGGGATCAAAGAGTGGAGAGGAACTATCTCCTGAGGAGTTGCGTACTATTGTTACGATGGGAAAGCAGGAGGGTCTTCTGAGTAAGGAGGCTGCTGAGATTATGCATAATGTTTTGGATTTTGAGGGTACAAGGGTTACGAAGATTATGACTCCTGAGGTTGATATGAAGATGGTGGATGGGCGGAAGAAGTTGCGGTTTGTGTTGAACTCGGTTGTGAAGAACGGGTTTTCCCGATATCCGATATATATTGATTCTAAGGATAATGTTGTTGGGATCTTGGATGTTGATGATGTGTTGAAGTATGCAAAGAATAAGCGTTTGGATGTTAAGGTGAAGACGTTGGCGCAGCCGGCCTATTTTGTTCCTGAGTGTAAGGAGATTGATGATCTTCTTGTCGAGTTTCAAGGCAGGAAGGTTCCTCTTGCTATTGTTGTGGATGAGTATGAGGCTGTTTCGGGGATGGTAACGTTGGAGGATATCCTTGAGGAGATTGTTGGGGATATCTTTGATAAGAGCAAGAAATCAAGTAAGTGGTTTAGGAAGGAGGGGAAGAAGATGTTTAGTGCTGATGCGCGTACGCCTATTGAGGAGATTAACGAGTACTTTAGTATTGAGTTGGAAGAGAAGGAGTTTAATACGATTGGTGGTTTTATTCAGAATAAGTTGCAGAGGATTCCGTTTAAGGGTGAGAAGATTAAGTTGAAGAAGGTTGTTATTGAGGTTGATCAGGTTACTAAGAGGGGGATTAAGAGAGTTAAGATTCTGAAAAGGTAGGGGTTATGCTTGGGGCGGTGGACGGATTGAGTGTTGATGTCTTCTGTTAAAGTAGGGTTCTCTTTTTTTTTCGAGGTGAACTTGTTGGGGAGTTAGTGTTCGAATGATGAATAGTTTGTTTTTGTCGTTTGTGAGATACCAGCCAGAGGAGTGGGTCTCAAGTTCCAGGAGGTCTCCGGGTTCGAATCGTTCCTTGAGTTCTGTGAGTTCTTCTAAAGATCCTTGGACTGCATAGGTTCCAATTTTTGCATTACCTATTACTCTTCCTTCCTCTTGTACAAGGGTGAGTTCTTCAAGAAGGTTTATTCTATAAAGAGGTCCTTGACGATGGTCTGGGAGGATGTGTTCTGTGTAGAGTATTCCTCTAATAGTGTCTTCCTGATTGCGGAGAGAGAGATAGAGTGAAGTTGCACTCATTGTTGTGATTGAGAGAGTGCCTGCAATGAGTCCTGCCATTATGGGGCGTAGGTATTTTTTTTTCATGGGGTTTTTCTTTTTAACTAAATTGGTATCCTGCGGGGACGATGACAATACCTTCATCTGAGATTTCAAAGCGTTCGTTGTCTTCTTCTGGCATGATTCCTATTTGTTCTCCTGCAGGGATGTCTACATCACGATCGATGATCGCGTTTCGAATGATAGTGTTTTTTCCAATTGTGTTATGGCCTAATAGGATTGAATCGATGAGAACTGCATCTTTTCCTATTCGTGCATTGTAGGCTATTACAGATCCTTTAATTTGGGCGTTTGTGATTATGGATCCGGGTGCGATGATCGATTCGACTGTTTTTACTGTTCCCACCTGTTTTACGGGTTGGGATGCTTCTGGGTAGGTGAGGATTTCCCAGTTGGTATTGTAGAGGTTTATTGGAGGAACGACTGCTCTAACCTCCATGTTTGCTTTGTAGAACTGGTCGAGAT
This sequence comes from Candidatus Woesearchaeota archaeon, assembly GCA_002685855.1. GTDB lineage: Archaea > Nanobdellota > Nanobdellia > Woesearchaeales. The sequence continues at coordinate 72,784 of NYYS01000018.1, read as the reverse complement.
CTCCGATGTCTCTCCAGTATCCTTTTTGGTTGGGTGTGAGACCGGGGACAGTGTTGGTTGTGAAATCGTAGACGCAAATATTTCTTCCTTTTCTAAGCATGGAGGGGATGATATCGTCTCCAAAGTCGTGTGTTGAATAGCGGTCTAGGTCCTCTCTGGCTTGTTCTTTTGATACTGTTGTTTTGGCTTCGTCCTGTGTGAGTTCTTCGAGGAGGATATTTGGTTGAAATGTGTAGTTGCCCATTGATGCAAGGCAGTAGTCAGGGTTGCCGGGCATAGGTATGGGATTTTCAGGTTTTTCCTGGAATTGTTTAAGTTGCCAGTCGTTGTCTACTACCAGGACTCCGTAGTTGTTTGCTGCGAGTTCGCAGGGGACAGGGATTGCTGATATTGTCAGGTCTGCATTTTTTTCTCTGTGGAACTGGTTCATCTGGGAGATGTCCATGAAGTAGATGTGGTCGCCTGCAAAGACGTTGACGATGTCGGGTTGTATGAGGTTGATGTAACGGAGGTTTTGTGTGACTGAGTCTGCTGTTCCGAGATAGAGTCTATGGCCTGATTGTTTTTGTCTTGCGGGTTCGACTGTTATGAATTCGTCAACTCCTGTTCCAAATTTTGGGAACCATCCGAGTTTTACGTGCCAGTCAAGTGGCAGAGATTCGTATTGGGTGAGAACGCAGATTCTTCTGATGTGGGAGTGGTAGAGATTGCTTAGGGCAAAGTCTACAACTTTGTTGCTTCCTCCGAAGGATACTGCGGGTTTTGCTCGGTGTTCTGTAAGGGGGGATAGTCTCTGTCCTTTTCCTCCGCACATTACAAAGGCCAGGGGGTTTTCGCGCGTCATGGAGAAGGGGGCTTTGGGCGGTATTTAAAGGTTTTCTTGTGGTTTAAAAGGGAAAAAGGACATTCAGGGGGGTTAGAAGGAGGTGTATTAATGTTCTTGGTGAAGGTTTTTTAGTATTGTTTGAGCAAATAATTTTGCTGCCCAGGGTCCTGGGGCTTGCCTGCGCTTTCTTTGAAATGCAGTTTTTAGGACATGCTCAAAATGCAAAGCATTTTGGCATCTCAGAAATCTTTGATTTCTAAGACAAAAAAAGATCCCACGCCCTAAAGGGCGGGGCTATCTTTTTTTCGTGTATTAAAATGTTACTGATTGAAAGCATTATGACTTCTTCTGGGTTCGTGTTTTTCCGCCTGTTTTATAGATTGTATGTTGGGATTTTTCTTTTTGAGAAGACCTATATGAGGGTGTCACTTGATCTTTGGAGTATTCATCATAGTTGCATTTGGTACAGATGAGAAATCGGGTGTTTTGTTCTTTGATGTATTTGATAGAACGGGATTTGCAAAAGGGGCATTTTTTATCCATTCTTCCTTTTGTATTGTTTTATTTATTAAATATTTCTTTTTTTTAAGGCGTTTTTTTAGTTTGGGCCATTGGACTTTTGAAATAATGTAACCTATGCAGCAGTTTTTTCCGCATTTGCAGGGGTGTTCTTCGTAGTCTTCAATGTCATAGCCGTAGTCGTAGGTGAGTTCTTCGCCTTCTTTGATTTTTTTGAGTGCTACGATCCAGATGCGGCCATCTTCGTCTATTGCTTCACAGTTTGGTTCGCAGGAGTGGTTAATATATTTTGCGGTGTTATGCGGCAGGTCTCCATCGAGGTCGTAGTGTTTGTTTAGATTGAAGATGTAGACTGAGCCGTTTGAAGGGTTTTGTTTGGCTTTTAGTCGTACTTGCTCTGCTCTTTTTTCGGCTTCTTCTTTTGTGATTTTTTCTCCTATGTATTCTATTATATTGTCTCCTTTAGAAATAAAGGTCGTGGTAAAAACTCCTTTGTTGTGAATCCCGGATGTTTTTACCACTATTTTGGATGGGGGTTGGCCGTCCATCTGCGATGATTTTTCAGGTGGTTTATAAAGTTTATTATATTGGTTTTTAAGAAACAGGGAGGATTGCTAGCTTCTCTTTTTTCGGATGAAGATAGTTATGCCAACAATATTTAGTAGTATTAATAATCCGACAAGTGCAATGAGTAGTTGGTAGGTTTGTTGGAAACGTTCAGAATCGTCTATGACTCTTCCTATGGGAGAGTTGATGAATTCAATTGAGTCGAGTCCAACAACTGCTGAGAAAAGTTTTTCAGATGTTCTGCTTGCGTAGTTGAGTATGACGTTGATGTCGTAGGCTCCCTGATCTACTCCTGCGGTGTCCCAGTATCCGGTAACGTTTCCTTCCTGGAGTGCTTGGAGTGAGATTTCTGAGCTTTTGAATGTTGATAGTACTTTTCCTGCTTTGTCAAGGACAGTGAAGTTTGCAAAGATTTCTTGGACTGCTTTGTTCCATTGGTTTCTTACGAGGACGTCGAATTTTGCGATGCTTCCAAGTCTGAAGTTTGCTACAACGATGTCTTTGATTTGGATAAAGAGGTTTCCAACGCTGAATTGTTTTTGGAGTGTGAAGTGTTTGTCTGCAAAGAGGATTTGTGCTTCTGCGAGGTATTCTCCTGCATATTCTACATTTTTCCATTGTCCTACGAGTTTTCCTTCTCCGTTTTCTGCAAGGTGTTGTGTTGTGAGCTCGATTTCGTCGATGAGTTGGTTTGTGGGTCCTTTTATGATGATTCTTCCTGATACGTTTACGGGTTCTGTTCCTCTGTTGAAGATGCTGACTACGAATTCGATGTCATCACCTATGTTGGCTGTTTGGATAAAGAGTCTTCCGTCTACCCATTGTCCGGGGAAGGGAACCATGATGCGGAGTTGTTGTGTTACTGCTATTCTTGCTGATACTTCTTTTTGGTCATCTACATTTTTTTCTGTTTCGTAGCTTGTTGTTATGATTGATTCGGGTGTGTCATCTCCGGGAAGATTGACTACAAGGACGGTTTCGTCAGGAGGGAGTTGTACAGCAAGGATGTTGATTTCTTGTGTTCCGGGTTCGAGACTTTCGGGAATGTCTACTGTGTAGGTGAAGGGGAATTCTCCTTGATCTTGTTTTATGTTTAGTATGTTTTGTTCAAAGGTTACGTGTTCTTTGAGGGGTCCTTCTGCAATAAGCATGACTTTCATGGCTTGTTTTTCGTTGTTGAGGATTCTTCCTCCTAATTGTATTTCTCCGGGTTCGTAGTCGATGACTTTTCTGGAGGGTGCTATGCCCAGGGCTGTAACTGTGCTTAGCAGGATGAGAAATACAAGGATCCAGGTTAGGGCTTTTTTCATCATGATTGTTGCCATATGAATAGTATTGTGGTGTTTTTTGCTCCTGCGACTTCGTCAGCAGGTACTTCGATTGAGAGATCTACGTCTACTTCGTCGCTGCTGTCGTTGTAGTTGAGTTGTGCAATGACGTTTGGGATGGATGAGTTAAGGTTTGTGAAGTTTGTGATCGATCCTGAGTCGTTGTAGCTGTTTGCTTCTGTGCTGTTTGAGGCACGTACTCTCATGTAGCGTGTTCCGAGTCCTGCGCTTGAGCTTCCCCAGAGTGTTTGGTTTGCAGTTATGTTTGTCAGGTTTGCGACAACGTTTCCATCGTTGCGTATTGTGAAGGGCGGGGGACTATCATTTGTTGTGTCGTTTGTCGCTCCTCTTCCATAGCCTGTTCCGAATCCTACACTGTTAGGATCTATTGTTATTGTTACATAGGGTTCTATGGAAAAGTTGAATATTGAGGAATAGGTTCCGTTTTGTGTTCCGTCACTAGCTACAACTCTCCAATAGTAGAGGTTGGAGGCTGCTTCGTCGTCTGTACAGAGTTGTATTGATGAGAGGTAGTAGGTTGTGTTGATTGAGTCGTTTCGTATGTTTGGGCAGACGGAGTTGTTGACTTCTATTGCATAGGTTATTGAGTCGTTGTCGACGTCTGTGGCTGCCTGCCAGGTAAAGTTAACCTGGCGGTCACGGAAGGTTGTGTTTCCATTTGTTGGTGTGAGGGGTACGGGCGTAGAGGGAGGGGTTCCTACAATCGTGAGGCTATCTGTTACATAGGGTGAGAAGCGGATGCTTCTGTTTACTCTTGCGGTGCAGTTCCAGACTTGGTCTTTTAGGGTGTTTGCAGAGTTTACAGTGGCGATAGTGGTTTCTGTGTTGTTTTGTACGGTTGTGTTTCCTGAATTGAAGACTGTTGAGCTGTTATACCAGTACCATTCTACGGTGAGGTTTGCGGTTTGGTTATCTGCAGCTGTTATGTTACAGGTGAGGTTTTGTGTGGCGTTTGGAAGGTCAGGTGATGCGTTGAGTATGATTGATGGTGTGTCTGCTCGTATGTTTACGGTGAAGTTGTTGCTGTTTGTAGATTGGTAGCCGTCTGTTGCAGATGCGATGAGTGTTCCATTACCTATGAAGCCTGCTTGCGGGCTTATGTTTACGATGCCTGTTGTCTGGTCGATTGAGGTGGTGAAGTTTGAGCTTGCGTTTACAGTATAGTTGAGTTCTTCTCCGTATGTGTCGGAAAAGTAGAGTGATAGGTTTAGTGTTGTGTTAAGGTTTTCGACGATTGAAAGGGAGGGAATGTTCCAGCGGATTACGAGGCGAGGATTTAAGTATCTTCTTGAGCTGTCTGCCCATTGGCTGTTTTTGTTTGTTCCGTATCCTGATGGTTTGAGTAGTACTCCTTGGTTTGACCAGCTTCCGTTGAGCCAGTTTTGGACGATATTGGTTATTGTCCAGTTATGCCAGCTGTTGCTTGTTGTTAGGTTTGTCCAACTTTCTTCTGCTGCTGTAATGTCTCCTCCAGGTGTTGTCCATAGTCCTGAAGTTGTTCTGTTGATAAAGCTTACTACGTCGACGTTCCAGGTAGAGGTTACCCTATGAAGACTTATGTTCTGAAGTGTCTGGTTAACTGCTATTGCGAATAGTTCTAGGGTGGCGTTAGAGATGTTTACAATTTTTACCTGGTCGGTTTCAAATGCGAAGATGCCGCGTCTTTCTGTTCTATCTGTAGAGTTAAATTGCATCATGATCATTTGGCTTTGGTTATTGTAGTTTGTTGCATTTGATCCTCCATCACTTGTTCCGTTGTCGATGTAGGTATCGTTTACAACGACTGCTCCGAGGTCTATTCCGTTTCCATCAAAGAGATGGAAGTTGTTCTGGAGAGTTACATTTCCAAAGTTTGGTGGGGGGTTAGGTGTATAGTTTATGAGTACTCGTTCGAGTCCTGGGGTGATGCTGTTTCGTGATGAGTTGAGGAAGACTCTGTATTGGAAGTAGCGGTTTTTGGATACATTTAATTCGGAGTGTGTCCAGTTTGTGAAGAAGGTGTTTGCTGTTCCGTCTGGTCCGAGGTGGGCGGGCCAGCTGGCGTTGTCTGCATCGCTTCGTACCTGGAATGTTAAGTTTGAGAGGCCTCGTTCGAATTCGTAACTATGGTTCTTTTCGGGCATTAAAGAAGTTATTGAAAGCTCATCAATTAGTCCGTCGTAGTAGGAGGTGTCGTTTCTTCCTATTTCAAGTCTGGCTGCTGTTTTAAGATTGAAAAATATTGCACCTATAGCTCCTGCTTCGTATACTCCATCAACATAAAGAGATATGTTCTGTGATAATGATGGTCCGGGCATGACAAGTTGTATGTGTCTTGTTGAGATGTGGTGCCATCTGTCATCGGATATGTTTGTTGTTCCTTCTAGGTACATTGTTGTTCCTGATCGTGTTGCCTTGAATGCTGCTGTGCCGTTTGAGGTTATTTGGAATTGGAAACCTGCAGGAGTTCCTGCATAATCATTTTTTGCGAATATGGGAACGTTTGTTGCATTGGTTCTGATCCAGAACGAGATCGAGTATATTCCTGAAAGGTTTAATAAAGTTGTGTCATTACAGGAGATATAGTCGTCTGTTCCGTCGAAATCGACTGCAAATGTTCCGAAGATCTTTTCTGTGTCTAATAGTGGAACCGATGTTCCGCTTGATGAGCAGTTGGTGCCCTGGAGTGTTGCATCGGTATAGGTTCCGTTGTCTTCTTGCAGATCTGAAGAGTTGTCAAAGTGATAGAGTATGTTTGTGGTGTTGAAGAGGCCAACACCATAGGGTGTGAGAGGTTTCCATGAAAAGTTATCCCAGTAGGCTCCTACACCGCCATCGAAGACTCTGCTGTCGAATGTTCCTGTTAGGTTTTCATATTCGTTTGAGGTGTTTTTTATGAGACTGAGGCGGTTGTTGATGAGGGAAGTGTTGGAGTGGTTTCCGAGGTCCCAGTTGCTGAATGTGGAATTTGTTGTTGCTATGGCTGATTCTCCTGATGAATCATTTACTCTACAGTTCCAGAGAATTCTTCCGTCTGTAAAGCGTTGTTTATCTCCTGTGATTAATCCTTCGTAGGATCTTGTTATGTTTATGGAGTTGTTGAGTCCTGAGGTGGTGGTTGTTCCGTTCTGTTGCCATCCTTCGAAGTCAGGATAGAGGGTTATATTTGATAAAACTGAAGAGGATTCTGCACTGCAATTGTAGGATACGTTTGTGAAAAGCTGGTTTGTTGTTCCGTTGTCTGGGTCGTTTAGATCAACTTGTAGTTGTGAGAGCATTAGGATCTGGCTGGAGTTTGATGGGAGGCCTCTTGTGTATCTGTCCTGAGGTGTTACTTCGCAGGTCCAGGTTTCGTTTTTGTTGGTTGATCCAGATGGAACAAAGCCGTAGTTTGTTGCATTGCTTTGGACTGCTTTTTCAAGGCCCATCTGAACGTTCCAGATGTAGAGTTCGTCAATTGTTGCGTTTGCATAGGCTATGTCGTTGTATCTCCCTATGAAGACACCGTCTCCTCCTGTTCCTCCTGAATTCACAGTAAGGGCTGTTTGGGAAGAGGGAGTGTTGTCTACGAGAGCTCCATCAAGGTAGAGTTCCATCTCTATTCCTGTTCCGTTGTTGTAGTCCCATGATACGAGTATGTGGTGCCATTCGTTTGGGTTGATATCGCTTATTCCGTAGCTTACTGTACGAGGAGATCCTGTTTCACCAAATAGGGTAAGGGCGAGGAGATTGTATACGTCGTTGTAGAAAAGTATTCCTGTATTCTGATAGCTTGATTGGTTTCCGAAGGATATAAGTGTGTGGTTTGTGTCTCCGGTTGCTCCGGGGTCCCAGTCGAAGCGTGTCCAGAGCTCGATCGTGGCCTCTTCAGCTGTAAGAAGGGAGGTTGCACTATAGTTGAGTTGGTCGTTGTCATCTATGTAGATTCCTCTTCCTTGGTAGCCGTTTGTATAGTTTGTTCCTGATTCTGTGAGCGGTGGGAAGTTTTCAATGGTTGTGCTGTTGTCCTCAAAGCTTGCTTGCACGATGACTGCTGAAGTGCTGTTTCTGTAGAACTTGTAGGCGTTTACGATTGTGTCGTTGTCGAAGTCGTAGGTTGTTTGGTTGTAGCAGGTAAAGTTTTCACTTGTTCGGTTGTTGTTGAGGGGGGAGGTGTTGAGTATGGGGGCTGAATGTGTTGGTGGTTGATTAGTTAGTAATGTTAGGTTGTCGTCGGAGAGTTTTCCTTGTGCGTCTATTGATTGGATGGTAGCATAGTAGGTTCCTTCGAGGTAGAGTGAGAGGTTTCTTGATTGGAGTCTGTTTCCAAGGTGGCCGTTGCTCGGGTTGGAGAATCCTCCATAGGATCTGCTCATGATGTCTGATGCGCCGGGAGTTGTTCCGAGACTGAGGTGATAGGTTATTGCGTTGTCAGGTGTGACTGCGTTTGCTCCTGTTGCATTGTCTGTTCCTATGGACCAGTTTAGTTCGAGTTTGCCGTTGCTTCCGGATCTGTTCCAGTCGATGCCTGTGGGAGCTACAGGGGGGCGGTTGGTCATGTTTCTGTTGATCTGGTTTTTGTAGACAAGAGTGTAGTTACGATAGGTGTTGTTTGTTCCTGAGATGATAAGATCAAGGTCGTCGTCGTTATCAATATCTGCAAGGGCTGCGCTTCCGTAATGAAGGGGCATTGCTGAGAATGATTCGTCTTCTTTGAAGTAGCCGGATCCGTTGTTGAGATAGGTGAATGCAGCAGGTCCATTTGAGGTGTTTCCCATTGCAAAGATGTCTATTGTTCCGTCGAGGTCGATATCTCCTACTGCGAGTGAAGCAAAATCGAGTCCGGTGAGGTTGTCTTGTTGACTGTCTATTGAGAAGTTTCCATTTCCGTCGTTGAGGAGGACCTCCATTGTGTAGTTTTTTGTGGTTGTTTCGTTTGAGTCTCCTGCGATGATGATGTCGATGTCTCCATCTGCATCTATGTCTGCTGCTACTGCTGCTCCATTAAAGATTGCGAGGAGGTTTGCCTGTGATTGGTCTTGTATGTATCTTCCTGAGCCGTTGTTGAGGTAGATTCCTGTGTAGAGGGGGGTGGCTTCTGTTTGTCCTGTCATGAAGATGTCAAGGTCTCCATCACTATCTATATCTGCTAATAGAAGTGCTGGACGGGATACGTTTGTGAAGTTGTTGATATGGGTTGTATCAAGAGCTGATACACCATCTGTAAATGTGTTAATTCCTGCTCCTTCTCCGGCTGCAAAAAGTCCTGTTGCGATGAGATCATAGTCTCCGTCTGCATCATAATCTGCAAGTGCAAAACTGCTAAGGGAAAGAGGATTGTAACTCGATGAGGTGTCGTTGTAGAATGTTCCTGGATTTGATAGATTGTTGATATAGCCTCTTGTGTATCTTGATCCGCTATTTAATCCTGAGATTATGAGGTCGGGGAGTCCATCATTGTTTGTATCGCCAAAGGTGGATGATCCTTCTCTGAGTGCAATGAAGTTGGCTTGAAGTGTGTCTGTGAAGAGTCCAGATCCGTTGTTGAGGTAGAGTCCGGAAAATACGTTTCCGCCAGGTATTGCTGTTGCTCCTGAGAGATAGAGGTCGAGGTCTGAGTCGTTGTCTACGTCTGCGAGAAGAAGGCTGCTGAGAAAGAGATCTGTGAGGTTATTTTGATCTGTGTCAAGGATGAATCTGTTTTCTATTGTGATTATTTGCAGGGGGGAGTAGTATTGTTGGTTGATGGTGTCGTTTGCATACCAGCGGTAGCCTACTGAGTCGTTGCTTGAGAAGTTTCCTCGTCCGACTTTGTAGAAGTATTTGGATCCTGAACTTGTGGGGGTATAGTTGGTCATTACTCCGCTCCAGTTTCCTTCTAGTAGCACGGTGCCGAGGGTTCCGTTGATGACATCGTTGTCGTAGATTGTTGCGTTTATTGTTAGGTCGGTGCCGGGTGTGACGAATCTGGTTGTGTGGTTGAGATCTTCTACCCAAGGGTAGCCTCCAAGGTATTTGTCGGCGGTGTGGTATTCGTCGAGGAAGAATGTTTCGTTGTTTTGGTAGTCTGAAGTTGGGAGGATTCCTATGGCCTCTATTGTTACGTTGTCTCTGAATATGACTACTCCTTCTTCTGAGCAGAAGGGTGTTCCGTTGACATAGCAGGTAAGGTTGTTTACTCTTGTGTCGTAATGGATTTCGAGATAGTACCATCGTCCACAGGTGAGGTTTTGTGCTGTTTGTCCTGCGCAGTTTGCTAGGCTGTCTGACATATTTCTTCGTTGGCAACCAAGAAGGCCTTCACTATTGAAGCCCATTCTGGCAACTGCTGCTCCTGATCCTCTTGTTAATCCCATTATGTAGGTATCTCCGTTTCCTCCGGAGAGGGGGTTTGCACAGTCCTCTTTGAAGTAGACTCTTTGGTCGACGATCTCTGCTGAAGAGAGATTGGAGTTGTAGACTATTGTTACATCGTTTGCAGCATCTTGTGAGTCTGTGTTGGTTACATTTCCACAGGAGGATCCTAAGTAGCAGTTGTCTGTTGTGAGGTTGAACGAGCCCGCATTTGCTTCACAGGAAACTGTCATCCAGTTTTCAAGAGATGGTGTGTCTGTACAATAGTTATTATCGTCATCATATTCGAAATCGTCAAAGCCGTAGCTGAGTCCTACCCATCCTGAGAAGTGGTCTGCTACCCACCAGACATGGGTTTGGTTTTGTGCAAATGCCACTCCTGCATCTTCCCATTTTGGACAGCTTTGTTCTTCAAAGTTCCAGTTGGGGCAGTGTTGTATTTGGGTTATTGGTGATTGTTTGGGGAGTACAAAGACTGCTTCTTTGAGTTGGATGTCGTTTACTGCGATGATGTCTGTGGCATATCTTCTGCTTGGGGGTGTTCTGACCTGTATTTCTTCAAGGCCGGCGTAGTTTGCATCTTTGAGGAGGAGCAGGCCTTTATTTTTTATTCCTATTTCTACATCTCCTTCTTGGATGAATGCGCCGAATTGTATTCCTTTGAAGGGGCTTTGTTTTTGAGGGTGTTTGTAGATTCCTTTGATTTCGGCGGGGCCGGTTATCTTTACAGAGGGTTTTTCATCAGTTTTTTCTTTTTTGTTTTTGTTGAGGAGGGTTTCCAGGTTGAAATCCTTGAGGGTGAGGTTTATCTTTTCTGTTATTGTGTAGCGGTGGTCTTTGGCTTCTATTTCAAGGGTGTAGTTTCCTTTTTTTCCTTCTATTTTATATCCTTGGTGGGTTTTTGTTAGTGTGAGGTTTGTTGTGTTTGTGATTGTTATTGTGAGATTGTCTTTATCTGGATCGTGGAAGAGTTCTGTGAATTTGAGTGTTGCTCCGGAGTAGAGTTTGTGGGTGCTTTTTTGGAGTGTGGGTGGTTTGTTTTCGGAGTAGGGGGTGTAGGTGATTGTGTCGATGTAAAGGACTGCGTTGTGGAGTTCTATTTTTAGACGGGGATCCTGGGTTCCTTCAAAGGTGCAGGTTTCTCCGCAGTGGTCGATTGGCGATTGGAGAGTGTTGTCGATGAAATACCCTGGAAGGGATTGTGTTGATCCGGGTTGTGTTGTGATGTTGGTGTAGTTGATTGTTGTTGAGATGAGTTGTGCTGTGATGAGGTTTGCTTGTTTTACTCCAAGGAGTTGGTCGTGAAGGCTGAAAGGGGCGTTCCATTGTTCTGTTCTTTGTTCAATGCCTGTGAAGAGGCAGCACATTGCATTTCCGTTGCATTCTATGTATTGGTTGTTAAGTGCCCAGCGAGTGCAGAGTGTGCTTTGGTTGTATTTTTGGGTGTTGGTTGTTTCTACGGTGTAGTCGATTGCATTAGTGGTGAGTTCCCATCCGTTGTTGTCTGTGTCGAAGTTTGGGTTGTTTCCGTAGGTTATTGTTGTTTGAAGGGGTGAGTCGGAGGGTGGATCGTTGGGGATGAGGGGATTTACTTTAGAGCCTGTTTTCTCATAGATGAGAAGGTTTTTTCCTGGTTGGTCGAGTTTTATGGTTGCGGTTCCGTTTCCTATAAGATGGCCTTTGATATGGATGGAGTCTACTTTTCCGATTTCGAGAGGCAGGAATGTATCTTCTGTTATTGTTTGGTTGAGTTGAAGTGTGATGCTGGTTTCGTCGTAGATGATGAATGCGATGAAGGCTGGCTGGATGTAGTAGATAAGTGTAGTTGTAAGTATGAATAGGACTAGTAGGAGTAATTTCCCTTCTGAGGGTATTTGTTTTGCTTTTTGTTTTTTATTCATGATTCTGTTTTTGTTTGTTGATCTTTTTTTCGTGCTCTGCTAAGGATTGTATTAATGTTTCGTTGGGGTCTGTTGATGAGGAGGGCGATCTCTTTCGGGCGGTGTTTTTTTGAAAGGTAAAGAACGAGGTTTTCGTAGAGTGAGAAGGTTCTGTTTGAGAGTTCTGAGAGGGGGAGTGTTTCTCCTTTGAAGGGTGTGAAGGGTTCTGGCATCTTCTTTTTTGCTGTTTGGTAGGCTTGCCAGATTGTTTTTACCGAGCGGTTGAGTTTGATTCCGATTGCGGTGAATGAGAGTTTGTGGTTTTCGTGGAGGTATTTGACAACGGCTTCTAGGGGAGAAAGGGATCCTGTAAAGATGGGGAGAGGGATGGTGTTTTGGGGAGTGGGTGTGGGGATGAGAAGAGTGGAAGGATCTGTTTGGTGTTTTTCTGCGAGTCTTTTTCCGAGTTCCTGGAAGAGTTCGAGATCGCTCAGGCTAGAAAGATCTTGCTTTGGCTCTGGTTTTCCCCTGTTTTTCTGCATTTGTATGTTAATTTCTGTATTCGTTTTCTGTTTTTGTGTGTTATATAATTTCTGTATTTATGTGTTTATTCACCCAGTTATTTATAAATATTTCTGTATTTGTTGATAAAAAAAGAGAAAAAAAAGAGAAAAAGTGGCCTAATCGTACTGTGGCGGCCCAATACTTTCTGCCCTAAATGCATCTGCCAAGGTATGTCCTCGTCCGTTTCCTCCAATTAGGGCGACACCCTGATAGCTGGATTCATCAAAAGTATAGTCTCCTAAGTTTACCCAATCACTTCCTGCCAGGCGTTGATCCAGGATTACTTTGTCCATGCCGTTTGCATGTTTGATATAGTACATTGCTTGTTTAGCATAGCTTCCGACATAGATGGGGTCAACAGGAATATAGACCCAAACCCGGTAGGTGTTTGGTGTTGAATGGACTTCCCACACCCAGTAATCTGTTTGTCCGTTTGGTTGATGGACCATAACATCGCCGTTCCAGGCATTTTCATTGTAGAAGTATTTAAATCCATCCCAAGGATCCAGAGCCATGAGAAAGCCATTTTGAAGCTCCACGAGATCAAAAAGGACAGGGTCTGAAAGCTCTTTCAGAAAATCTCCACTCATCGCCAGGCTTTGGTTGGATTGATTATCCTTTGTCTGATTACAGTCTGGCAAGGTAATGTTCACAGAGTAGTTGTTTGTTTCGTTGAGAAGTTCGTAGGTGAACGGAAGTTCAAGGTGGAGCAGGGAAAGATCTGCTTCTTTTTGTATAACAAAGGAATGAAACTCTTCTAAGGTCATATTCAGGAGATTATCCATAAATTCATAGTCGTTCTCTATTCCTCCACTACAGTAATGGTTGTTGTCTGTATCCCAGTAGTTTACAACGTCAGGAAACTGAAAATTGTTTCCCCACAGTACATTGTCAACAGATCCTTCAAAATAGACCCCAACGGTGTTTGCTGCAAAGGTGTTATCAGCAACTTCGTTAAGATCTCCATAGTTTCCGTGAACTGCAAAGTTGGAATCGTTCACAGAGTTATTCGCAAAGTAGTTATGGTAGATCTCAGTATATCCTGCAAATGTCCAGAAATTTATTCCTGTGTTAAACCCTTCAATAGTGTTGTTTGTAATATTATTAAAGTGAGCGCTAGTGGTAGTATAGATGGCATGCCCTTGTTTTAATCCTGCGCCTATTTGTTCGGGTTGACGAAAGGTGTTGAAACGTATGAGATTATTCGTGGAATAGCCACCTATGTTTAATGCCACTTGGCCGATACCCAGGTTCACTATAAATTCATTGTTTTCTATTACAGCATTATCACCGTCAATACCAAATCGATCACGGAAGGTGTTTCCTGAAATAAGTGCACCGTCACCAGACCATCCTGCATCATCATCTGCAAAGGTGTTGTCGAGTATTTGTGCATCTTCTGCTGCATTGATGCCAAAAGCATTACTTATTGAGTTGATAAAGTTACAGTTTTTGACGGTTATTCTGTCATAGCCGATGCTTGAAAAGCTGGAGCGTTTGATGTTTTTGCTGTCGATTGTATATCCATTACAATCAAGGGTTACATCATCTGCAGTTACCTTAAGACATCTGTTTACCTGACCCCTTGAGCTTGCGGTAATATTTTCTGTTAGTGTATAGCTTTCGTTGAGATATCCGTCTGCTCCTGGATAAGGAACATCTGCACAGTCGACGGCTAAGGTTATTGGTAGAATTAAAAGTACTGAAATAAGTAGTATGGCCTCTTTTTTCATTTTAAACCCCCGCGAAAGTTTTCACTCTCCACGTTTATTTTTAGAGAACGATTTATAAAAAAAATTACGTTCCCACCCCTTTTCTGTTTTTTAAAGATGTTAAAGTATTTATATATTCCGCTTTTTTGTTTATAAATATTTAAATAATATAATAAGAATTTTTTTCAAACTATTTTGGCTGGTTTTTGGACAGGATCATGCTTCTGACTGTGCCTGATTTTGGTTTTTGGGCTCTTTTGAAAGGAATGCCTCTTCTTTGAGTTCGTTCAGGACAAATATTTCATGGTAGGATTTTGTTTGAAGGCGGAGAGATTTGAGAAATGCGTGGTATTCCTGGATGTTTTTGAAGTAGAGCTCTACAAAGTAGTCCCAGCCGTTGCTTACTTCTACCAAGGTGTTGAGGCGTGGTCTTGACTGAAGATATTCTTCGAGTTCTGCTTTTTTAAAGGAGGGTGCTTTGAGTAGAAGAAGAACTCTGAGGTCGTATCCGAGCTGTTTGTAGTCTAGAAGACAGGTGAATCGTTTGATGTAGGGGAATTGCTTGAGTTTGTCAAAAAGCGTGGAAATAGGGATTTCTGTCTGTTTAGAAAGTTCTTTGAGCGTGGTTCTGCTATTGTTACGCAAATGTTTGATGATATGTAAGTTGTGTTGGTTTGACATTCTGGCTTTTCACAGCGCATTGCTGTGCCCCCTTTTTTTGTTGTTTTGGTTTCATCTTTTGGGAGATGAAACGTGTTGGGGGTAAGCCAGAGAGAAGGGATGGTGTTTTTGTTTGGGTTCCTTCAATCTTTGATATTGTGTTCAGGGTTGAGAAGTTCTTATGAACTGCTCTTCTGAAATTTGACTGTTTTGGTGCTAGATGCATCATGTTCCTTGAGAAATATATGTTTATTTATAAATCTTTCTATCTGTCATCCCTGAAAAGTGGTATAAGACCGGAAATTCTTCGGAAATAGGGGGTTTTTTCGAATGTTTATAAAGCGAAATATTTTAAAGTCAGGGTTTTTGCACGGAAAAAATGGAAGAATCGATGGAGTTGAGGAATGGTTGTGCATGTATTCTCTATCATAGAGGGAAGGGAAAGGTTCTTTTGCAGTTGAGAACAAAAGAGGAAGGACTTTTTTTCCCGGGATTTTGGAGTATTTTTGGAGGGGGACTTGATGAGGGAGAAAGGCCTGAAGCATGTATTTTAAGGGAGTTGAAGGAGGAGATTCGTTTTCGTCCTGAGCACATTATGTATTGGAAAGAGACGCCGTATAAGGAGTTTATATTTCATATTTTTATTGGGTTGATAGATTTGGAGAAGGAGGAGATTGCTTTGCGAGAGGGGGAGGATATGGGTTATTTTTCTGAAGAGGAGATAGATAAAATGGACATAGCTTTTGATTATAAACAGTATTTGTTGGAGTTCTTTGAGAAGAGAGAGGAGTTGCTGCTTGAGCTTTCACAGAAGGTTGTATCATAGAAAAGAGGAGTGTTTTTGGTAAGCTTTATAAAAAGGATTATAGTTCTCGGAACCAGGTCCCCTTAGCTTAGCGGTGGAGCGTGTGGCTGTTACCCCTGAAAACAGGGTGAAGAGACCACAAGGTCGTCGGTTCAAAAGAGATCTTTCGAAGATCTCGTAGAAGAAGACAAGAGGACATTCACTTTGTGAAGTCCTCCAGGCTACGTGAATATCGTTAGATTGTATGGAAGTCCGACAGGGGACGGTATGGGCCCGTAGCTTAGCCTGGTGGAGTGCTCGACTGATAATTCCATCGGTGATCGAGTGGTCCCGTGTTCAAAACACTTTCTCGCGAGAAAGTGGGCAAATGCTTAGAAACCATTCAGGTTTCTGGCATGTTTGAGAGCTCTGCTTTCAAACAGATGCAGGGGTTTCGCCTGCAGCTCAAGCCCCTTGTGCGAGGGATTGCTGAAAGTCACGGCGGGCCCATATTTTTCTTTTTCGGAAAGTTTCCAACGAAATCTTTTTATATGTTGGCTGATTTCTGTTATTACTGTTTAACAGTTAATGGAGGAACCCAATGATGAAGAGACTCTTTTTCGGCATGTTTTGTATACTTATTTTGAATGTTTTATTTTCTTCTTCTGTTTCAGCAGATTGTGTTGAGCCCTATTCTGGGATGACTATAACAGAAGATACGAACTTTTGTAGTGGTGAGTATGAGCTTAATGAAGCGATCTTTGTGACAGGAGATCATGATATTGAAATTGAGTGTGAAGATACTGTTTTAGTTGGAGATAATGAAAGTACGGGTTTTTTTATCAGAGACACTGAGGATGTTGAAATTGAAGATTGTATTCTTAAAGATTTTTCAAAAGGAATCGATGCCCAGTATGTTGATGATCTTTATTTCGAAAATAGTTTTTTGGGAAATATGAATTCTGGAATTGTCGTTTTAGATTCTGACTCTCTCTTGATTGAAGAAGTTGAAATTGAAAATGTGAGATATGGTGTCGAGACCAATGATGTTGATGAAGTTAGTATCTATGATGGCCTTATTAATGGCATTGGAGCGTGGTATGGGACGGGTGTTTATATAAGAGATGCAGATAACATGGAGATTCATCATCTTACAATTAAAAATTATGATACAGGAATTTTCACACAGGACGTTGATTTTGTAGAAATAGGGTATAATGTGCTTATTTCAATTTTTGATATTAACGGCATATGGATAGAATACTCAGATGAGTGGTCTGATGAAGCAAATATTGAGATTGAAGAAGTTCGTATACAACATGGCCAGATATATAGTACAGGTATTGCACTAATAAATGCGCCTGAGGCAGACATTGGCGAATTGACTGTAACCGATGTGGATACAGGGTTGCTGATTGAGAATTCCTCAAATGTTTCTATCTTTTATAGTAATTTCTTCGATAATGAGGAAAGGGATATTTCTATTGTTGGAGATAAGATAAGACAAGGAACAAAACACCTGATAAGGTATAGCAACATCTGGTCCCCGGTTGGAATCTGGAATGATCAGCCTTATGAAGTCGATGCTCGGCAAAATTATTGGAACACAGAAAATATTTCAGAGATTGCTGAAAGGATAGCCGGATTACATTCTCCTGAAGTAGTTTACGACCCGTTCCTCTCTTATGATCGGACACGAGTTCGAAGGGAAGGAAGCGGAGGTGTAAACTACTGGGGACAGGGAAGAGTAGAAGTTGCAGGAACAGGAGATTTCGAGGTTAGAGATGGTGAAGGAACTCTCTGGACAAATGGAGCTGATGTCGATTTTAGCACCCACGGAGAATGGGAGGATATTGGTAACCACACCTATAAGGGCTGGGGAGGATTCTTCATTCGAACGCATACCTGGGAATCTGTTGTCTGGGAAGGAAGAGGGGAAATTGAATCTGGAGGAGATGGCTGGATAACGTTCAAAGGGTTTTTTCAAAAGCTTGTGGATTCTGAATAGAACTTCCTCCTGCTTTTTTTCTTTTCTTATTTTCTTAGTTTTATTATGACCTGGATCCTGTCTACGACTGCAAAGATTATTATTAGGAATATGTGAGATTGAAAAAATGGGGCTGCGAAGATTCGAACTCCGGTCGGGCGGCCCCGAACCACCAGTGATAGTGTTCAACATCCTCTGTTAGGAGGGGTGTTTCCAAACTACACTACAGCCCCATAGTGGGCTTGAGCCTGCATAGGCGAAACCCACGCATTTCGCGCACCTTTAAAGCAACGCGAGCGAAAGGTGCCTACCCACTACAGCCCCATAGTGGGCTTGAGCCTGTTGCTGTACTGCAGACCCAAATCTTTTATAGGTGAACTGCTTTCTTTTTTTAAACGTTTTGTACGATGAAGATCCCTATTCCCCAGACAACGCCGGATGCGGTTTTGAATATTGCTTTGGATACTGTGCAGCAGGATCGGCAGGCGTTGGTGTTTTGTAATACGCGGAGGGGTGCTGAGTCGCAGGCGGAGCAGATTGCGTTGAAGCTTCCTGTTCTGTCTGAGCTGGCTGTTCTTTCAGAGAAGGTGTTGAAGGGGGTGGGTTCTGCTACGCGGCAGTGTAAGCGGCTTGCGAAGTGTGTTGAGCGGGGGATTGCGTTTCATCATTCAGGGTTGACGAGTTCTCAGAGGAGGTTGATTGAGGAGGGGTTTCGGGATTCTCGTTTGCATGTTATCTGTTCGACTCCGAGTTTGGCGATGGGTGTTGATCTTCCTGCGTTTCGTGTTGTGGTGAGGGATCTGAAACGGTATAGTGGGGGGTGGGGGATGAGTCCGATTCCTGTGTTGGAGTATCATCAGCAGATTGGGAGGGCGGGGAGGCCGGGGAAGGAGACTGAGGGGCAGGCGATTACGATTGCTGTTTCTGATGGGCAGAAGAAGGAGATTCGGGAGCGGTATGTTGAGGGTGAGCCGGAGGAGATTTTGTCGAAGTTGGCGGTTGAGCCGGTGTTTCGTACGTATGTGTTGACGTTGATTGCTACTGAGTATTGTTTGTCTGAGTCTGCTTTGAAGGATTTTTTTGATCGTACTTTTTATGCGCATAGTTATGGGGATAGTGAAAAGATTCATTGGTTGATTGGAAAGACGTTGGAGCAGTTGGAGGAGTGGGAGTTTATTCGTGTTGAGGGTGGAAAAAAGGATGATGGGTTTGTGTCTGCTTCTGATCTGGGTGAAGAGGGGTCTCTTGTTGCTACGCCGGTTGGGAAGAGGGTTAGTGAGTTGTACTTGGATCCGTATACGGCTCAGTTGATTATTGAGGCTTTGAAGCGGGCGACAGGGAAGAAGAGGAATGTATTTAGTTTTTTGCAGATGGTGAGTTCTACGTTGGAGATGCGGCCGTTGTTGCGTGTTCGTGTTAAGGAGTTGGATTGGGTGGAGGAGCTTGTGGGGTTGAATGAGGAGGTGTTTATTACTTCTGTGCCGATGGATCATAGTAGTGAGTATGAGGATTTTTTGAATAGTGTGAAGACTGCTTTCTTTTTTGATGAGTGGATGAATGAGAAGAGCGAGGAAGAATTATTGAATGCGTTGAATGTTCGTCCGGGGGAGATTCATGCAAAGTTGGATGCTGCGGATTGGTTGGTGTATGCGGCTGAGGAGATGTGTGTGTTGTTGAAGTTTCATGATATTCTGAAAGAGTTGAAGGTGTTGCGGACGCGGTTGCGGCATGGTGCAAAGGAGGAGCTTTTGGGGTTGTTGCGGTTGCGGAATATTGGTCGTGTAAGAGCAAGGAAGTTGTTTCGGAGTGGTATTAAGGATGTTGCAGGTGTGAAGAGTGTGTCTCTTTCCCGGTTGGAGGGGTTGCTTGGCAGGAAGGTTGCTGCTGATGTGAAAAGGCAGGCGGGTCAGGAGGAGGTTGGGCCGGATCTTTCTCGGTATCGATAGGGTTTTGGTAAATATGGAGAATAGGTATACTAGTATGTTGAGTAGAAAGCTATTTATAGGGGGCATTTGTCCTTTAAGCGAAAAACTATGAGAAGAAGAAGACTTCCTTTGGTACTGGTGGCCGGGAGTGGGAGGAGTTCTGATCTTACTGAGAGGATTGCAGATATTCTAAGGAATACCTATGAGATGGAAGGGGTTGAGACCTTACTTCCGGTTCCTAAGAAGGATCCTTCTATTCCACGCAGTCCACGGAGTCCTTTTTTTGTGGGGCGTTTTGCAGATAAGGAACCGCAGATAGAGATGGGTCAGGAAACGTTGGATTCTTTGAAAGGAACATATACTGTTGTTGTGAAGCATATGTATGAGCCGACCGATGATCCTTCTGTGAATACGCATCTGATGGAGACGTTGTTGTTGTTTGATGTTGTTGGGAGGGCTCCGCCGGAACGGCGTATGCTGGCAGTTCCCTATCTTTCTTTTTTGCGTTCTCATAATGTTCCGAAGTATCAGCAGATGGGATTCCAGGATGCGAATTCCCTTTCGTTGATGGCTACTATGTTTAAGAATGTCGGAATTGATGTTATTACTGCGATTGATCCGCATTCTTCCAAGATCGTTGATGAGTGTAGGGATCGGGGGATTGAGTTTCAGGTAATTAATCCATTTTATCCTAGTAAGTATGTGAATTTAGAGAAACATGGCTTGGTTGATGCTCCTCGAGATAGGAAGGTTGAGGTGTTGAAAAGTCTGCAGCCGTGGATTGAGTATTTTAAAAGAAGGAAGGCGGAAAACAAGGAGGGAAGGATCTATCTTATTATTCCTGATGATGGCGCTGAAACACGAGTGGAACGGTTTGGTCGTGATTGTGGATTGGATTTCGATGATATTGGGTATATTTTGAAGCGTCCCCGACAGGAGGCAGGTAGAGCAGAGATTCAAGGGTTTAAATCGTTTTGTCGAAAAAGGATGCTGGAGATTCTTAAGAGTGCAACGGAGTATGATGTATTTGTGATTCCTGATGATATGATCTCTGGTGCAGGTACACAGAATGAGATTGCACAGTATCTTAAGAAACATGGGGCCAAGCGAGTGGAAGGTTGGTGTTCACATGCGGTCTGCCCTGATCCGTCTAAGTTAGACGGGGCAACCTATCTCGATGGGCTAGTTTCTCTTGATACGGTGTATCAGGAAAACTTACCAAAACGTATCGAGGTAATTCCTGCATCGGATGCGTTGTTGTGCGGTGAGATTTTTAAGAGTTATATGAAGTATACGGGAAATGATCGTGGGTGGTAGGAAGGCTTATATATTTTGTTTGTGTTCTTTGGTTTAGATGATTCCTTTAGTTGTTGGGTTTGATCCGGGTACGACTTCTGCGTTTGCGCTTCTTTCGGTTAGGGGGGAGGTGGTGTGTGTGAAGAGTGTGCGGAATTGGAGTCAGCCGGATATTGTGTCTGAGATCTGTTCGTTTGGGCAGCCGATTCTTGTTGGTGGAGATAAGAAGGTTGTTTCTTCTTCTGTAGGTCGTTTGGGTGCTGCGTTTGGTGCGAAGGTTGTTATGTTGCAGGGTGATTTGGGTGTTGGTGAGAAGAGGGAGTTGTGCAAGGGTCTCAGGTATGGGAATGATCATGAGCGGGATGCGTTGGCTGCTGCACGAGTGGTTTTTTTGCAGTTTCGTGGTTTGTTTGAAAAGGTGGATCGGTTTCTTGTGCGGGTTGGGAAGGAAGAGTTGGGGGATCGGTTGAAGGGGTTTATGGTAAAGCATTCTGAGATGAATATGGTTGAGTGTGTTCGTGTGTTGGAGAAGAAGCCTGCTGAGATGGTTGTGCGTGTTCCGCGGAGGAAGACAGGGAAGCAGATTCGGAGTGGTGTTGATGTAGAGATGAAGGCGTTGGTTGATGAGAATGAGCGATTGAAGAAGGCGTTGAAGAAGTATAAGTTGTTGTTGAAGCGGGTGAAGAGGAAGCCGTTGGAGGAGAAGAGTTTGTTTCATCAGAAGGAACAGACTATTCGTGCGTTGCGGAAGCGGTTGGCTGCAAGGGAGGGCGAGGTTCGAAAGGTGGAGAGGCGGTTGGGGGAGGTGTATGGTTTTGTTTCTAAGAAGGGGGTGTTAGTGAAGAAGTTGGAGAATTTTACTAAAAGGGAATTTCGGGCTAAGAGTTTTTTGAAGATTAGTGAGGGGGATTTGTTGTTTGTTCGGAATCCGTCTGAGTGTTCTCGTTCGGTGTTGGATTCTCTTCGGGGGTTGGTGACAACAGTTATTACTCCTTGTGTTGTGCGTCGGAAGGATTTTGTGTATGTTCAGGAGTCTGAGGTTGCGCTTTCTCATATTGAGCATTATGCATTGGTTTCTAAGAGTGAGATTGAGAAGGCGGTGAGTGCGAAGCGTGTGTTGCAGATGATTGTGGATGAGTATGAAAAGGAAAAAAAATAGAATAAAGTGTTTAATTATGTTTTTCCCCCCCCTATGAACAATAGAAATTCTTCTTCATTCATATTTTCAAATCCAGCAGGATCTTCCTGCCCTTCTGACGGCATATTATATGCTTGTCCGGCGATGTTTACTGTCTGGCTGGAGTCTGATGTTGTTGTGTCTGTAATGACCTGGGATACCATTCCGATAATTGCCACGATGGCAACGATGCTGACGATTAGGAGTTCTTTATCCATATTTTCACCTCGATTGTGTGTTTTAGATAGAGGATATTATAAAGTTTTTGGTGCGGTAGGTGCTTAAATGTTGTTTTCGAAAGGTATTTATACTCTTTTAATTAGAGTTGACGATGAGAAAAGATGTATATCATACATCCTGGACAGGGGAAAATTTTGAAAGGCTTTATGATTTCTTTAAAAATGGTGTTAATACAAAACGAGCTTCAGGATTTGGTCAGGGACATGGTTTTTATGTTTGGTGCTCATTAAAAAAAGCGTTTAAACACTTTATATGGCATAAAAAATATTTTGATATTAAGGGATTCCCTATGATTCTTAAGTTTGGAGTGGATATTAATTCTTCTGATTGGGATTTGGATTATGAAGTTTCTTCAAAAATGTTAGTTACGTATTTTATGAAACATTGGGATAAGATTAGTAGAATACCCAACAATGTAGTTAAGGATGGTAACGGAGAGTATGTCGTGTTTTCAGAAAGTGAATCGAACCACAATTTGTGGGGACGTGATTTTATTCGGTTTAAAACAACAAAAGGAAAAGTGGATTTGATGGCTGATGAGCAACCATCCACACATGAAGCTGTGCTCACTGCAAATTTATTTAAATATTTAATGACGCATGATGTTCTTGGTTTGAATATGGAACGGGAAGAGATTAGGCTTTTTGAAAAAGGGGAAGCGCTTAAATATATGGGGAGAAGAAGGCTTGCACCGGATAAAATATTTTTTAGGGTGAAGCATAGGTGGTTTACAAATAATAACATTGAAAGAGCAAAGCTGTTTCCTCCAGATGTTGTTGCTTTGTTAAAGAGGTTGTGAACGTCTGATTATTTCGTTAGATTTCTTTATGATCTACTTAGAAAGATAGATTTACGTGTTATGTTGTAGGGATAAAGACTTTTTTTCCTGTTTTGAGTTCTTTTCCCTGGGGTTTTTTTCCGAGTTGGGTGACTTCTACGGTTTTTCCTTTGATTTCGATGTGGTCTCCTATTTTGTAGGGGTGGGGGCGGAAGAGGAGGGTTGTTCTGTAGATTGTTTTGGATGTGAGGTGGTTTTTGGTGTAGAGGCGTCTTGATCGTTTGACGGTTCCTCCGAAATGTTCTTGGAGGAGTTTTCCTAGTGTGTTTGCGAATTGGGATGAGGTGAGGTAGAGGTCGTATCCGTTTGTTACTTGTTCAATTTTATTGATGTGTACTCCGGGTTTTTTGTTTACTTTTTCTTGTATGAAGTCGATGACTTCTTCGTTGGAGTCTCTGAGTTGGATGATTGCTTCGTAGTATTGGCCTTTTTTAGAGCAGTTGGGACAGGTGATTCCTTTTTTTTGGATGGGGATGATGAATGGTTCTCCCTGGTAGGATATTTTTGCTGCGAGTTTTCGTTGGTGTTCGAGGGTTTCTTCATAGTGGAGGCGTTGTTTGTTTTTTTTGAGGAGTGCTTTGAGGGCTTCTTCTTGGGGGAGTGTTTTCCAGCTTCCGTTGATGAGGTAGCGTTGGCATTCGCATTTGCTTAGGATTAGTTCTTTTATGTCGAGCTGGATGGGATTGCAGTGGCTGCAGAAGACTCCTTGTTCGATGTCCTTTCCGCATTTGACGCAGAACATGGTCTTCTGAAATAGGTGTTTGTTTATAAAGAATGTTGGGGTTTGAATTGTTTACTATATAGTCATTAAGTCATTCCTAACTTTCTCTACGAGAAAGTATGGATAAGAATTATCAGAGTATGGATCTTAGTGTTCTGTATGTTGTTTCTCTGTTTTGTGGTGTGAGGGAGTAGATCTGTGTATCTGCTCTTGTTCGTATATGGGTGATTAATGGGTGGGTAAATACTGCTGAGATGGTTCCAAGGAAGGTGTTTGGTGCGTCCAGCCAGTCTTTTACGAGGTGTTGGAATTCTTCTGAGTGGAGCTGCATCTATCCTATTTCGTCGATGTAGAGGAGTTCGTTTGTATAGTGGTTGAATGGAGGAAGGGCTTTTTCGAATTCAGGGATGTTAATATAGTAACGGGATACTTTGATGGGTGTAGGGGCGTGGATGGTTGCGAGTGTTCTGCTGGGGCCTTCAGAAGGGATGACCTTGAATCCGGTTCGTTGTCCCTGTTCTCTCATTTCTCTTGTTAGAAATCCTTTTTTTGGCGGGTCTATCTCCTGCATAAGTAGTTCGAGGAGCGTGCTTTTTCCGCATTTGGGAAGTCCTGTTATGAGTATGTTATGAGGCATAGAGATGGGAATTAATTCGTGCATTAAAATGTTGCGGGAGTTGTGTTTAGAAAATTCGAATGGGTGGATGGGTTTCTTTATGTGTGTTGATTCGGGGTTGAACAACTTTGTTGTAGATGTGGTCGGCGGGGCTTGCTGAGGTTATTGTTCCGTTGGAGTAGACGCGAGGGGTGTAGAGGATTTTTGTAAGTTGGAGTGTTCTCTGTGTTGGGGATTCTTCAGAGGAGGGGAGATGTTCGAGTTCTTCTCCGAGGTCTGCTTGTAGGGTGGAGGAGAGTTCACTGACAATTTTTTTTGCAGTGGTTGGGAGGAGTGCATAGCGTTCTTTTATACGGGTGATATAGGGTTGTCTTTTTTTTTGGTGACCGTTTGTGGATGGGCTTGGTGGGTTGTGTGTGTAGCTGATGGTGAAAAGGGTTTCATAGATTGGAAAGCGGTCGTGGAATCCAGGTAGTGTTTCTGAAAGGAGTTTTCGTGTTTCATTTGTGAGGTTGTGGGTGTGGTTTTGTTTTGAGAGAAAGTAGGTTTGAAGAAGGTGCAGGACAAGGGCTTCCTCTGAAGGAGCATTTACAGAAGATTGGTGTTGCCCGTTGGCCTGCATTCCTTTTGCTAATGTTTCGAGGTGTCTTGGGTTCTGTTGTGTGTCAATAAGGAGGGAATGCATGAGAGGGATAGGCTGTCATGCACTAGTTTAGGATATACAGGTATTTAAATGTTGAGAAGGTGGGAGGGATTCCTACTTTGCTGTTTTTAATGAGAAATAGTGGTTTTATTTTTCTATGAGTTTGATGATCTCTTCGTGGTTGTCTGCGAAGGTGATGAGTTCGAGGTCTTTTGCTTGGTGGAGGTAGTCTTCTTTGAGGGGATGTTTTTTCATCCAGTTGAAGAGGCCGGTCCAGTATTTTTTGTTGACACAGATGAGGGGAACCTTGTCTACCATGCCTGTTTGGATGAGGGTGAGGTATTCAAAGAGTTCGTTGAGGGTTCCGTAGGCTCCGGGGTAGAAGATGAGTGCTTCTGATTTTATGGCGAGGAGAAATCTTCTTGTGAAAAGGTGGCGTAGGGAGATGGTGTGGGTGAAGAGGGTGTTGGGCATGTGTTGTTCTTTGAGGAGTTGTGCTCTGAAGCCGAGGGAGGTTGATTTAGCTTGTCGGGCTCCGGTGTTGGCTGCTTTCATGATTCCGGGTCCGCCTCCGGTGAGGATGGCGTAGTTTTTTGTTCCGAGTGTGTGTGCGAGTTTTTTTGCGTGTTTGTAGTTTGGGTCTGATTGGAGTGTTCGATGAGATCCGAAAAAGGTTATGATAGGTTTTCCTATTTTGTTGAGGAGGGTGAGTCCTTTTCTGAGTTCCTCATTGACTGCTTTGAGGGTTGCGGGGATTTTTGTGTAGTAGTGTTTATTCTTTTTTAAATGGGTCATAGGGGGTTTTGTGTGGGTGAGTTTTATAAATGTTCTTTTTTGGTTCTGGTTTTTTTGGTAGGGGTTAGTTTCTTTTCTCTTTAGGAGTTCAACGAAACTCTTTTAAATAGTGTTGGACCCTTATGATGATGGAGAAGAAGGAGAATTTTTTTAGGAAGTTTTGGAATTTTTTGTGGAATGATGATTCGCTGGCGAGTTGGATTGTGAATATTGTTTTGGCGTTTGTTCTGATTAAGTTTGTTGTGTATCCGTTTGTGGGGTTGTTGTTTGGGACGGGTTTGCCTGTGGTGGCTGTTGTGAGTGAGTCGATGGAGCATAATCGTGGGTTTGATCAGTGGTGGAGTGAGGAGGGGGATTATTATCAGTTGTTGTCGATTACCGAGAAGGAGTTTCGGCATTTTCCGTTTCGGAATGGTTTTAATAAGGGGGATATTATGATCTTGGTTGGGAAGGAGCCGGAAGAGATTCGGCTGGGTGATGTTATTGTGTTCCAGAGTGGGAAGCCGTATCCTATTATTCATCGGGTGATTGTTGTTGAGGAGGATCATTTTCAGACGAAAGGAGATAATAATCCGTTGCAGATTAAGGATATTCAGTTGGATGAAACACGTGTTGTGTATGATTCGTTGTTGGGGAAGGCGGTGTTTCGGATTCCGTTTCTTGGGTATGTGAAGATTTGGGCGGTTGATCTGTTGAATGTTGTTGGTTTGGGTTATGTGCTGGGGTAATCTCCTTTGAGAAAGTCTGCAATGATTTCTAGTGCTGTTGGATGGTAGATGGTGTCGATATGGGTTCCTCGTGGGAGGAATATTTCGTGGATTCTTCTGTTTTCTTCTGCTCTGTTGATTCGTGCAGTGCTGTGGGGCCAGAGGAGTTCGTCTCTTCGGCCGAGGACGGTGAGGATGGGGTGGGGCGGTATTTGAGTGTTGATGAGGTATTTTGCGTTGACGGCATCAAAGTACATGTCTCTGAGGCCACCGAGATTGTGATCTGCTATTCCAAGGGCTTTACCGATCTTGTAGGGGATTTCAGCTGCGAAGGTGCCGTCGAGGGGGGAGGCGACGAGGACGAGTTTTTCTACTTTTTCTGGGTGTTGGAGGGCGTAGTCTTTTGCAATGAGTCCGCCGTAGCTGTAGCCGAGGATTGATACGGGTGGCTGCATCTGGTCGACGATTGCATCGATGCCGGGAAAGGTATCTGTTCCTTCTATTATTGTGTCTACGTCGTGTTTCCAGGGGTAGTTTGGGGCGCAGAAGGAGATATTTCTATCTTTGAGGTAGGGGAGGAGTTTGTGGAAGGTGGGATTGCGTTGGGCCCATCCGTGGAGGAGAAGAACGTCTGCGGGTTGAATTTGTGGTTGTTGGCCGTTTTGGATGTAGGATGAGACTTGGTAGAGGAACTCTTCTGTTGTTCTGGCTATTGAGTCGATGACTCTGGGCTGCATGGTTTGGAATAGATTATTTATTATTTAAAAACTTCTTTTGGCTTATAAACGTAAGTGTTATATATGATAGGTATCCGTCTGAGTGCATGCTCTTTTGCCAAAAGTGTGGAAGCCTGATGAAGGTGAAGAAGGAAGAGGGGAAGAAGGCGTTGGTATGTAGTTGTGGCTATAAGAAGAAGGATGCGGGCCACATCGAGATTAAGGAGCGGGTGCAGAAGAAGAAGGAGGTTGAGGTGGTGGATGAGGAGGAGAAGCAGCTTCCGAAGACAAAGGCAGAATGTCAGAAGTGTAAGCACAAGGAAGCCTTTTTTTGGCTTGTGCAGACGCGTGGAGGGGATGAGCCGGAGACGAAGTTTCTTAAATGCACAAAGTGTAAGCATACCTGGCGCGATTATAGCTGATGGATCTTTCCTCTTTTGTTCTGGATGGGAGGTTGAGAGTAGGTGTTCGTGTGAAGAGCTGTGTTCTATTCAAGTTCAACTTTGAATGAGTTTGGGGTTAATGCTTCTGTCTTTATTTTTCTTCCAACCTTCACGCCTAAATCCTTCAGTCTGTCAGGGAGGGTAAGTCCCATGGAGTTTCCAATTTTTATGATCTTTCTCTTTGAATCAATAATTTGATGGAGCTGTTTGAGTCGAACATAGTTCTTGGCTTGTTCTTTGGTAAGTGTTGTGAATTGACAGCCAGGGCAAACCATTGCCTCTGTTTCAAATTCATCAAATGTTGCATTCTTTTTTACGAGAACATGTCCACATTCACAGGTCATCTTCCTTTCTTTGGCCATACTGTTTTCACCTCAATAAAATCTTTATAGTATCTTGTTATTAGCACATAGGTTGTATGTTCTTTTCCATAGTATCTCTTAAAGCATATTTTGTTTGGTTCTTCGCATTTTTCAAAGACTATTTTTCCTGTTCTTGCTGTTTCCTCAATCTTATCTAAATCAAGATTCCAGCATTCTTTTCTATCAAAGAGGTGTGGTGAAAAGGTAATTTCGACCTTGGTTCTGTCAATGCTATCTATGAGGGTTTCTATCCACACTACGAACACCAGTTATAACAGTAATTCTAACAATTATTTAAACTTTTTGCTTTGTTGATTAATTTCCATATAGAAGTTAAAGGATGGATCGCCATCTTTTTTTTGGGAAAAGGGTTTTTTTGAGAAAGGTTCTCTTGTTCTAGAAGGGGTTCTTGTAGGGATTATTGATTAGCATACTCTTCGATCTTTTTGTTGAGGATTTGGAATTTGACGCCTGCTTTTTTGAATATTTTTGGTGTGTCGATGGCTCCGTGGTAGCCTATTTTTGAGACTACGCGTTTGATTCCTGCGTTGATGATCATCATTGCGCAGACCGGGCAGGGTGCGAGTTTGCAGTAGATGGTTGAGCCCTGGATGGGGATGCCGTATTTTGCTGCCTGGAGTATTGCGTTTTGTTCTCCGTGGAGTGTGCGTACACAATGTTGTGAGATGTGTCCGTCTTCGTGTTTTACTTTTTTGTAGAGGTGGCCGACTTCGTCGCAGTGGGGGAGTCCTTGGGGGCTGCCGACGTAGCCTGTTGTGAGTATACGTTTGTCTTTTACGATTACTGATGCTGTTTTCCCTCGGTCGCATGTTGCGCGTTGTGCTACAGATGTTACGATGTCGAGAAAGTATTGGTCCCAACTCGGTCGTTTGTGTCGGAGTTTTGGCTGCCAGTCTGTGATGAAGGTGTCGATCTTTTTGTGGAATGCTTCTGGTGTTGTGTTGTTTTTGATGATGACTTTTGCGAGTTTTCTGACGTTGTCGAATTCTCTGTAGGCTTTGCCGCCTCCTTTGCTTTCTGTTTTTTCTTTTTGTTTGAATTCTTCGAGTGTTGAGGGGTCTTCTTCTCTTTTTCTTACGGTGATGCGTTGGAATCTTGTGGTCTGGGGTGCGTCGATGAAGACGAGGATGAAGTCTTTTCTTTTTTGGAGTTCTTTTACTTCTGCTACGGTGCCGATGGAGCTGATGACGATGTTTTCATCGGGTTGTATTTTTTGGAGGGAGCGTTGTGCAAGGATGCCTCCGCCGAGGTTTTGTCTGAGAAGGTTGCCGAGTTCCATGAGTGCTTGGCGTGTTATTTTTTTCTTTGTTTTTTTTAGATCTTGTCTGAGAATGTCGCTGAGTGAGATGTGAATGAATCTTTTTTTTTCTACAAGGTAGTTGGCAAAGGTGTCTTTGCCTGCGGTCATGAACCCGGTTACACCCACAATCATTTGATGATGAGTTGGGTTTGGTATAAAAACATTTCTTTGTTTTTGCTGTTGCTTTTTATATGATTTCTCCTCTATTTTTTTCGTCTAAGGACAGTGATGATTTTTTTTAGGGTCTTGAGCGTATAGGTTGGGATGGTTGTTTTTTTTTGTGATGGTGGGGTTCTCTATGTTGGTATACAGGAATTTTTTTATAGGGGCGGGTTGGGTTTTTAATAAAAGGCATAGTGAGGGGAATAAAGATGGAAATGGTTCTTGATGTGTTGAAGAAACCGAATGGACTTGTTGATATGAGTCGTGAGGAGTTATGTGATATACTAGGGTATCGTCAGCGAGAGTTTGATACAGAGGATGGGGCAAGGTTGGAAAAGTTTTTTTCGAATCTTGATCTGCCGGTGTTTTCTACGAAAATTTTAGGGATTCTTTCGGGTGCGTTGGGGTCGAAGCAGAGTAGGAATCCAAAGGATGTTCGTACTACTCTTGTGGAGGATGTGTTGGCAGATGAGGAGAGCAGGGCTGCGTTTGATGAATTGAATGTTCCTGATCTTGTTCAGTCGTTTGGCACGGGTTTTTATCAGCGGGTGTTTAGTGAGTTTGGTGATGATTCTATTGCGCAGGTTGTTCCAATTAATGTGAATTTTGAGGATGTGACTGCGTATCAGGCGATGCATCTGTTGCATCATCGTCTGTTGGCAGGGATTGAGAAGTCAACACGGTATCGGAAGTTTCATAAGAAGGTTGAGGGGAGGTATCCCTATTTTGTGGATCCGTTGTTTAAGAAGGCAGGACTTGAAAAACGGTTTGTCCAGGTGATGGATCAGCTGTTTGATTCGTATCGAAGGTTGAATAGTACTCGGACAGATGAAGGGAAGATTGTTCGTAAGACGATGGAGATGGAGGTGTTGAGGTTTGATGAGTTCTCTGCGGGTGTTGCTGAAGCGTTGGATATAGCGGGGAGTGAAGGTGCAAGTCAGGAGGAGTTGAGTCAGGCATATAAGAAGACGTTGAATAGTATGCAGCTTGATCGTGCGCGGAGTATTCTGCCGTTGGCAACAAAGACGCAGTTGACCTTGTTGATGAATGCTCAGAATGTTCGGGATCTTGTGTTGGATGGGTATAGTATTCCTACTACTGAGAGTGTTGTTATTGCTGAACTTTTGCGGAGGGATTCATCTTCTTCGTTGGGCCCGTTGGTGAAGGATCTTGATCCGAGGAGTAGAAGAACACAGGCTTTTTTGAAGTATCTGGCTACGACAAGGAGTGTTGAAGTGGAGAGAGAGGATGATCAGGAGAGGAAGGATAAGCCGCTTTGGTCTTCATCTGAGAAGGGATATACTGTTGAGGGGTATCGTGGTCTGGGGTATGGGAAGGATGTTCTCTCTGTTTCTCAGGAAGGTGTTCCTTTTTCGATCGATATTTGGAGCAACGATGAGTTGGAGGATCTGGTTGCGGCTATTGTGAAAGAGCGTGATCCTGTGGTGAGTGAGCAGGGTGCATACAGGGTGGTGAGGGGGATGAACCATGAGGAGATGGAAGGTCTTGTTCTTGCCTATGCTGGAATAGATCAGGGTGTTCGGACGAATCGGCGGCATAGGCCGGGGAGGGCGTTTGAACGGTTTAGTTTTGATATTAATGCGGTGTTGACGATTGGGGAGATTCGTGATGTGCGGCGTCATCGGATTCTTACGTTGTATGATAGCCGTTATTTTAGTCCGGATATGGGATTCTTTGTTCCTGAGGTGTTTCGGATGGCAGGGTTTAGCAAGCCGTTGGATGAGATCTATCAGCATGTTTCTGATCTGTATGGTGAGGCGGCTGAGAGGATTAATCCACATGTTGCTTCGTATGGGCTGCCGTTGGGTACGTTGGGAAGGTTTCCTGTTACAGTAAATGCACGGGAGCTTCATCATATCTGTGAGTTGAGGACGCAGCCGGGTGCGCATCTGAACTATAAGCAGGTGTGTCAGATGATTGCGAAGGGTGCTGAAAAGGTTCTTCCTGTTCTTGGGAAGACGATGAAGTTTGTTGATAGTTCTACTGAGTTGGATTATGGTAGGGCTGTTGGAGAGATTCGTTCGATGCGGAAGTTGAAGGGTGGATGATGAGACGGGTTGATGAGAGAAGAATGAAAGTGGTTTCCTTATTTGGAACGGGTGAGGATGAGAAAATGGTTCATGGAAGAAAGGGATTGTTTGTTGTTATTGATGGATTGGATGGGAGTGGGAAGGGCGTTATTCAGGATGCGGTTGCTGAGCAGTGCAAGATTACGGGATTGCGGGTGCTGGATTTGAATGAGTTCTGGAAAAATTCGCGGACGCATCCGATATTTACAAGTGATAAAGATCCTCGTTACTATGTTGATATGTCTTTGTATGATGTTGTGCTTACGTCTGAGCCGACGTATTGCGGGATTGGAAAGATGATTCGGGATGAGTTTATTAAGACAGGTTCTGATTATACGGCAACTGAGACTGCAGCGGCGTATGGGCTTGATCGTGAGATACTGCATCGGAAGGTGTTGTTTCCTTTGCTTGATGAGGGGAAGATTATTGTGCAGAGTAGGAATGTTGTTTCCAGTCTCGTGTATCAGCCAGTGCAAGCTGAGGAAAGGCGTGAAAGTTTGACACGAGAGGATGTGGTTAGTATCCATGGAAATAACTATTGTTTGGAGAATGGGCCGAATCTTGTGGTTATTCCTGTTATTCAGGATCCTTCTGGATTGATGGAGCGCCTTAAGGGGAGGAAGAAGAAGGATGATAGTTGTTTTGAACGGTTAGAGTTTCAGATGAAGCTGAATCCGCACTATCAGTCGAATGCTTTGAGGGAGTTACTGGAAGGGTATGGATCCAAGGTAGGGTATGTGGATGCGAGTCAGACCGAGGTGGTTACGATTCGTGAGACATTGGGTTTGTTGAAGAAGGAGTATGGAGAGATGTTTGGTCTTTCTTATGTGGATGTTTCGAGGCGTGCTGAGCAGATTTGGGATACGTTTGAGAGGGAAAGAATCAGAAAATTGAAAAGTGTGATAGAGTTTCCGCATAAATGACTTCGATGCTTATTCCATTGCTGGATTTGGATGGGACGTTGTATGATTCGCTTCTGCCTGCGTTTAATCTTGAGAATCATCTTCTTGTGAAGCGGGGGCATGCTCCTGTGAGTTTAGGGTTTTATCAGAGGAATCTACAGTCGATGGATTGGAGAAAACTGGCTAGGGATATGGGGCATCCTGAGGAGGAGGTGGAGGAGGTTGTTGAGGAGTTTGGTGTGGAGTATGAGAAGCTGGGGCCGTCTTCTTTGATTCCGGGTGCGCGGGAGGTGGTGTTGGAGGCTGAGCTTGCTGGTGAGGGGTTGTATTTTGTGACGAATGATACTCCTGAACGGGTTCGCATGAAGTTTGAGCGGGATGGGTTTGTTCATTTGTTGGGGAATGTTCGGAGTCCGGTAAATGGGAAGGCGCAGCAGTTGTATGAGTTAGCTGTTGAGTTTGGTGGAAGACGGGTGGGGTATTTTGGGGATATGGTGTGTGATGGGGAGGAGGTGTTGGCTGCGAGGGAGATGGGGGCGGAGAATTTGGAGTTTTTTGCTGTTACGCATGAGTATGCGATGAATACTCCCGAGATGCTTCGGGAGTATGTGGTGAGGCATGCTGATTTTGCGCATGAGGTTGAGTCTCTTGCAAGGATTCCTGGGCTGTTGAGGAATGGCGTCTAGGTTTTGGAAGAATTCTAAAAAATAAAAAGAAGGAAGAGGGTTACTCCTCTTCAAAAAATGAGGTTAAGGTTTTGCTCTTAATTTTTGCTTTATAGCTTATGTCGTTCATCTTAAAACTGCCCCACTGTTCAGTATGTTCCTTTAGGAATGGGTCTTATAAAAAGATGATTGCCTTGTAATAGATTGTTTGCAAAACATGAAGAAGGAATCTATCTTTTTTAGTACAACATTAGTCCTTTTGAAGTGAAACGTTGTGTTTTGACTGGTTGGTAAATTGTTGTTTTGTCGTCGATAGTTTTGGTTGTTGGGGGATTGTTGTTTGGAGAAGGGGTTTTGGTGGTGAAAATGTTTTGTGTTGGGAATTTTTTTGGGAATGATTTTGGTGTAGGGGATGTTTTGTGTTGAGAAGGTGTGTGTTATTTTTTTCCGAGGGAGAGGATGGAGTCTGCTTTTATTCTGAGTGTTTCTCCTGTTTTTGCATGGATGCGGATGTTGATCATGGAGAAGCTGTCTGAGATTAATGTAATGTTCCATACGGGTTGTTCGATGATTTGGAGGATGATGATTTTTTTGTTTATGGTTTCTGCGGAGTGTTTGGTGTTTTTTGCCTGTTCTGCGAGCTGGATTGCTTTGTCTGCGTCGATTGTTATTTCGTTGATGGGAAGGGGGTGGATGATTCCTTGTTTTTTGAAGGAGTCTTCTTCTGTTGAGTTCATGACGGGGGTGCCGGAGAAGATGACGATCTTGTCTTCTTTTTCTGAGTAGTAGCCGGCTTGCCAGTTTTCGTCTGGCTGCATGCAGAAGAGGTGTACGAGGTAGTAGTCGGGGTGATTTTTTATGAATTCTTTGTAGGATTCTGAGGATTCTACCTTTGTTATGAAGTCGGTGATGAACATGGAGGGGTGTGGAAGGAGGGGTTTTTAAAAGTTTGGTTGCGGGGTGTTATTTTGGGTTGTGTGGGAGGAGGGGGTCTATGATGGTTGAATAGTAGCGGAGGAATTGTGTTGTTTTGTTGTATGCTTCGTGGGCGTGGAGTCTGAACTGGGGAGGTGTTTTGTTGTTTTTTGAGTGGAGGATCTGTTCGCGGTGGATGGTTTTTGAGGGGTGGAGGATGTGTTCGGTGCAGATGTTCCAGAGTTTGTGGGCAAAGTTGAGTCCGTAGTTGCGGTTTGCTGGGGGGTGGAGGTCGTTGGCGGTCCACGTGGTTGAGAGGGCGAGGAGGGCCTGCTGGAATGCGGTGTTTGGGTGGGGGCCGTTGAATTGGGGGGTGAAGAGGATTCTTCCTATGTCTTCGCTGTTGAAGAGGGGTATCCAGCGTTCGGGTTGTGAGGAGTGGCTGAGGTAGCGCGGGGGAGGAAGAGGTCTGTGTAGGCGGTTTGGGGGATGTAGATTCCTCTTTTTTGTATGGTTGAGAGGGGAATAACGAGTGGGGCGGAGGGTGTGAGTTCGTATCTTTCGAGGACTGTTTCGAGGGGGGTGCCGTTTTTTGCTGCGTGGAGGGTTTCTCCAAAGAAGATGATGTGGGCGAGGGCGTCGATGCCGTGTCGGATGATTTCGGTGCCGAGGTTTTCGTATGCGCGGTAGAGGGGGGTTTGTTGGGGTTTTGGGGTTACGTGGAGTTCTTGAAGGGTGTTGTCGCAGGCCCGGAGTTCTTGGAGAATTGTTTGTTGAGATAGTTGTTTTTTGGGGCGTCCTCTCATCGGTTTTTGTGAATTTTGGGGTGTTTATCTAATTTTGGGTTAATGGAAAGGTATAAAAATGGTTCTTTGTAAGGTATAGGGAGGTGAGCGTATGGGAGATAGGTTGTTGATGTTTACAGGGACAGAGTGTGGTCATTGTCATGAGATGGAACCGGTGGTGGCGGAGTTGGAGAAATCGTTAAATGTAAAGGTTGTTCGGCTTGAGGTGTGGCATGATGAGGAGAATAATGCGTTACGGGAGAAGCTTGATGGTGGGAAGTGTGGGGGTGTTCCTTTCTTTTTTAATGAGAAAACGGAGAAGAGTATTTGTGGAGAGGCTTCTTTGGATCAGATGAAGGAGTGGGCGTCGGGGGAGTAGGGTGGAGGTTGTTGTTTCTGGGGAGAAGCCTTTGTGGTTGCGGATTCGGCCTCCTTGTGTTGAGCCGTTTGCTGAGTTAAAGGGATTGGTGGATGAGTCTGGGGTTGCGACTGTTTGTCAGGAGTCGCATTGTCCGAATATGTCTGAGTGTTGGAGTAGTCGTACGTTGACGTTTATGGTGATGGGGGATTCTTGTACGCGGGGGTGTAGGTTTTGTAATGTTCGTTCGTGTGGGAAGGGGGAGGTGTTGGATGTTGAGGAGCCTCGGCGTCTTGCTATCTCTTTGCAGAAGTTAGGGTTAAAGTATGCGGTGATTACTACTGTTTGTAGGGATGATCTTGTTGATCAGGGTGCAGGGCATCTTGCTAATTGTGTTTCTTTGGTGAAGGAGTTGAATCCTGAATTGGTTGTGGAGGTGTTGGCGCAGGATTTTCGTGGAGATTTAGGATTGGTTCGGCGGGTTGGAGGGTTGGTGGATGTGTTTGGTCATAATTTGGAGACGGTTAAACGGTTACAGTCAAAGGTTCGGGATAGGCGGGCGGGGTATGAGCAGAGTTTGTCTGTGCTGCGGGAGGTTGCTCGGGTTTTTCCGGGGGTGGTGGTGAAGAGTGGGTTGATGGTTGGGTTGGGTGAATCTGAGAAGGAGGTGGTGGAGGTGTTTCGGGATCTTGTTTCTGTGGGTGTGTCTATTGTTTCTGTGGGGCAGTATTTGAGGCCTCGAAAGGGTTTGCTGGATGTGGTGGAGTATGTGCGACCCGAACAATTTAAAAGGTATGAAGTTTTGGGTAGGGAAGCGGGATTGAAGGTTGTTGTTTCCGGGCCGTTTGTGCGGAGTAGTTATCGGGCGTATGAGGCGTATATGCACTGTGTGTCGCGGGATTCGAAAAAGAGGGTGTAGGATGAAGAAGACGATTAAGCAGTTCAAGGTTGAGTATGTGCAGGTGTTGGATGAGAAGGGAAAGGTAGATTCGAAGCTGGATCCGAAGTTGTCTGTTTCTGAGTTGAAGGCGTTGTATAAGAAGATGCATCTGATTCGGCAGTATGATCGGAAGGGGTTGGCATTGCAGAGGACGGGGAAGACGGGTACGTATGTGCAGTATACGGGTCAGGAGGCGGGTGAGGTGGCGTTGACGCATTGTTTGAAGAAGGGGGATTGGTTTTTTCCCGGGTATCGTGAGACGGGTGCGTTGATTGCGTTGGGTGTTCCTATTTCTAAGTTGTTGTTGTATTGGGCAGGGGATGAGCGGGGGATGAATTTGCATAGTGATGTTCGGGTGTTTCCGATTGCGATTCCTGTTGGGAGTCAGACGCCGCATTGTACAGGTGCGGGTTGGGCGTTGAAGTTGCAGGGGAAGAAGAATGCGGCTATTGTTACGTTTGGTGATGGGGCTACGAGTCGGGGTGATTTTCATAGTGGGTTGAACTTTGCGGGTGTGTATTCTACGAATAGTGTGTTTTTTTGTCAGAATAATCAGTTTGCTATTAGTACTGCGCGTGCAAGGCAGACGATGGCGGAGACGATAGCGCAGAAGGGGATTGCTTACGGGGTTGATTCTGTTCAGGTGGATGGGAATGATATTCTTGGGTTGGTGTCTGTTATTGGAAGTGCGTTGAAGAAGGCGCGTGCTGGGAAGGGTCCTACGTTGATTGAGGCGTTTACGTATCGGATGTGTGATCATACGACTTCGGATGATGCAAAGAAGTATCGTGATCCGAAGGATTTGAAGGTGTGGGCTGTTCGTGATCCGTTGTTGCGGTTTCAGAAGTATTTGAAGGGGAGGAAGTTGTGGAGTGAGTCTTGGGAGAAGAAGTTGGAGAGTGAGCATGCTGTGTTGATTGATCAGGAAGTTAAAAAGTGGGAGGAGATTGGGAAGCCGCCTATTGATCAGATCTTTGCGCATGTGTTTGCTGAGTCTATTCCTCAGTTTGATGAGCAGTTGGAAGATGCGAAGAGGTTTTTAAAATGACGGTGATGACTATTTTACAGGCAGTGACTGCTGCGCTTGATCAGGAGTTGAAGCGTGATAAGGCTGTGTTGGTGATGGGGGAGGATGTTGGAAGGAATGGTGGTGTGTTTCGGGCTACGGATGGGTTGTGGAAGAAGTATGGTGGGAAGCGGGTGGTTGATACGCCTCTTTGTGAGTCGGGGATTGTTGCGACGGCGATTGGGATGGCTGTTGTTGGTTTAAAGCCAGTGTGTGAGATTCAGTTTTCGGGTTTTATTTATGATGCGTTTGAGCATTTGGCGAGTCATGCTGCGCGTGTGCGGCATCGGTCGATGGGGGCGTTTAGTTGTCCGTTGGTTGTGCGGAGTCCGTATGGTGGGGGGATTCGTGCGTTGGAGCATCATAGTGAGAGTATGGAAAGCATTTATGTGCATACGCCGGGGTTGAAGGTGGTGATTCCTTCTACGCCGTATGATGCAAAGGGGTTGTTGGCTGCGGCTATTCGTGATCCTGATCCTGTTGTGTTTTTAGAGCCGAAGCGGATTTACAGGAGTGTGAAGCAGGAGGTTCCTGATGATGATTTTGTGTTGCCGTTGGGGAAGGCGAAGGTTGTTCAGTCGGGCAGCCAGGTTACGGTTGTGAGTTATGGTGCTACGATGAAGACGGTTCGTGAGGCGGTTATTGGTTTGGATGTGAGTTGTGAGTTGATTGACTTGCGTACGTTGTGGCCGTTGGATGAGGCGACTCTTTTGGATTCGGTTCGGAAGACGGGTCGTTGTGTTGTTGTGCATGAGGCTGCTCGGACGTTGGGGATGGGGGCGGAGGTTGTTGCTGTTATTAATGAGAAGGCGATTTATGATTTGGAGAGTCCGGTGGTTCGGGTGACGGGGTATGATACGCCTATTCCGTATTATCAGTTGGAGAATAATTATATTCCTTCGAAGGAGCGGATTAAGGATGCGGTTAACCGGGTGTTGAAGGGGTAGAGAAGGTTTGTTATTAAGAAGGTTTAAGGGAGAATGACGCTTGATTTTAAGTTTCCGGATGTTGGAGAGGGGATTCAGGAAGGTACGTTGTTGCATTGGAAGGTTAAAGTTGGTGATGTTGTGAAGCAGGATCAGGTGTTGGCTGAGGTGGAGACGGATAAGGCTGTTGTTGAGATTCCTTCGCCTCTTTCTGGGAAGATTGTTGGTGTTATGCATAAGGAGGGGGATGTTGTGAAGGTGGGGGAGGTGATGGTTCGGATTGATGATGGGAGTGGTTCTGTTGGTGGGGGAGAGGTTCATGTTCCTTCTAAGGGGGCGGCTTCGGGGAGGGTGGAGAAGGGTGGTTCTGAGGATAAGAAGAGTGGTGGTTCTGATCATTATG
This sequence comes from Candidatus Woesearchaeota archaeon, assembly GCA_002685855.1. Lineage (GTDB taxonomy): Archaea > Nanobdellota > Nanobdellia > Woesearchaeales. The sequence continues at coordinate 34,612 of NYYS01000018.1, read as the reverse complement.
CGGATAGTGTTGTTGGGACGTTGGATGAGAATACGATGGAGTTGGGGGAGGAGGGGGCTGCTGTTGAGAGTGGGAGTCATGAGGGTAGGAAGAGGATGATGCCGAAGTATCGCAAGATGGCTCGGGAGGGTGTTGGTGGTGGTGCTCGGGTTCAGAAGAAGTATGATTTGTGGGGGTATGTTGAGCGGGAGAGTTTTGTTGGGCGTCGGTTGGTGGCGTCGAAGTTGCAGCAGAGTTTGAGTTCTTCTGCGCAGTATACTGTTTGTGAGGAGGCGGATGTTACTGATCTTGTGAAGATTCGTAAGAAGGAGAAGGGTCCTGCGATGAAGCAGGGGGTGAAGTTGACGTTTTTGCCGTTTGTGATGAAGGCGGTTGTTGAGGCGTTGCAGGAGTTTCCTCGGTTGAATGCTGAGTTGAATGGGGATGAGATTGTTGTGAAGAAGTATTTTAATTTTGGTGTTGCGGTGGATACAGGGAAGAAGTTGCTTGTTCCTGTTGTGAAGGGGGTGGATAAGAAGAGTATGCTTTCTATTGCAAAGGAGATTGAGAAGCTTGCGAAGAAGTGTGTTGATGGTAGTGTTAATAGTATGGATTTGAAGGGTGGAAGTTTTACGATTACGAGTATTGGTAGTCTTGGTGGTTTGTTTTTTACTCCGATTCTGAATAGTCCTGAGGTGGCAATTCTTGGTTTGGGTCGTATTCGGGAGTTGCCGCGTGTGATGGAGACGGTGATGAAGGTGGTGAAGCCGCGGATGGTGTTGCCGTTGTCGTTGACTGTTGATCACCGGGTTGTGGATGGTGCTGAGGCTGTTCGTTTCTTGGTGAAGGTTCGGGATTTGCTGGAAGATCCGGATAGGTTGTTGGTGGAGATGGGGTAGGGGATGAGTATAATAATTTTGACATTATTAAATAAGTTGAATTTGTTAGCGTTCTACAAATAATCAAACAGGGAGATCAAGTGAGAATGGAGGACTACTTAATCTCTGCAATACGCTTTGACCAAAAAGAAGAAGAATCATCTACAACAAGGATTAATGTTAAGAAAATTCTTAAGGAATGTGTTTAATTTTCAATAAATCCCGTATAGTAAACCATATAGCCCAAAGGATAAAGTGGATTCTTTCTTTAAAAAAGTTTACGTCACAAAGAGAACATATATATAGACACGCCCCTTTTTTGAAAATATTAATAAATGAATAGTTATATATTATTTAAATAATGGAAGTTAAGATTAATTCGGACAGGTTTGAAATAATATACTCCTTTTTTATGTTAATATTCGGTTTTGGCATGATTGTTTGCTTTCTCATTGCGATTGGTTTAATTATTTATATATACAACTTTATGTTTATCGTATTTTGTTGGCCAATTTTAGTTGGTATTTGGTTGGGAATTTTTAGAAAATCAGATAAAGGATATGAAATGAAATTAAAACAAAAGGACGCCAAAAAACTGACTGGAATTATAAACAAGATTATCAAGAAAACAGGACAGAAAAAACCGCATAAAATTATTCTTTCAGAAGGTAGTGAAATTGCTGTAAGTGGATTATTCAGGGAAAAAATCATAATCGGATTGGCTACGCTTCAAATGTTAAATGAAAAAGATTTACTTGCCATAATCGCACATGAATACGGACATTTTGCTAAAAAAGATACGATTATGGGATATTTCACTTATAGAATACAGAACTTCATAGAATTACAAAAAGAAATTAACAGACAAAAAGACCGACTTCACAGAGTATAAAAAAGAGGCAGAAATTACATCGATGCATCCGATCTCTCTGTTTCAGGCAAGTATTAGTCAGTTTATAGAAAACAAGGATGACACTGTTATTCAAGCGAGAAAAACAGGTTTTCCTGCATATAAAGAACAAAATTTTTATGAGGTCATTTTAGATGAATGATTTAATGACTATATAGCTATTAATCCTGTTCTCACAAATGTTTTTATAATTTAAGCCTATTCCAAAGAGTATGAGTCTTGGTGATATGGTTAGGAAGGCGTCCCGGAAGGTTCCAAAGAGTCTTTTAATCGCAGGTACAGTCAGGGGAATAGGGTTAGCACAGCCTCATAATGCCCAAGCTACAGATTTCGTGTTACGGGATGTGGCAACAGGTGAATTTGTTGTTGGTGTTCCTGTTGATTACAACGATGATATCAAATTCACAGATTCTAATGGTGAAGTAAGCTTTCCTGAACACCAGGGAGGAGCAGTATGGGTAGAAACAGAAGGATATGACAACTTCTACAAACAATTTGACAATAATATTATATTCAAACCGCAACCTGTTCTCTTAGTACAATATCCGGATACTAGCTGGATTGACCGCGGGGATAGCACCATCGTGCCTGTACGGCCAAGGGAGGTTGTTGTGTATAATCAATTCCTTGAATGGCAAATCAATCAATGGGAACCTGAAAGAATAGTTCATTATGGAAATATGAATTATGGAGATAATCCTTGGCCAAAAAATAGTTTTATCGAAGACGCAGGACTCACTGCCTACCAGGTTTGGATAGATCCCTCAATCTCAAATCCGAACCATATTAAAGGATTAGAAGCTTGTATTGGTGATTATGCTCGAGAAATTGCACCTCGAGAAATTGAAATTGTTCCTGACTCTGTTACTGTTGGCGGCTGGAACATTCTCCCTTATTATACGAATGAAGCAAATCCTATTGTGAGAATGCATCCTACATCGAACGTGATTGAACCTGTTTTATGCGAAGTTTTTTGGAATACAGAAAATCCCTCTGATTCACTCATATCTCAGCTCATATTTGAGCATGAAATGAGAGGACATAGAACTAACTCCGATGAGAGACACGAAGTTGGTCCATACATAAATGCGCAAATTGCACGTTATTCAGATAGGGATCCGAACAAACAATTTCCTGGCCTATGGAATGCAGACGTCTTTGCGCGAATGCTCCAGGACAGAACTCCAAACGGGGAATTTCTTTTAATTACCTATGGCCTTCCAGAAAAACCAGAGGTGGGTATTGCTGATCCAATCCCTCCATCAGCACCATTAGTTCATTCACGTATTGAGAATATCTTTCCTAATCCTTTTAACCCCTCAACTCAGATCCAAATCCTTTCAAGAGGTGGACAGGGAAGTATTTCTGCGTATGCCCTTACAGGTCAACAAGTAACCTCCATCTTCGAAGGAGAACTTGCTCCAGGGCAACATAGTTATCGCTGGAATGCATCTACTCTCTCGAGCGGAGTCTACTTTATTCGGTTTGAGCAGACAACTCAGGGTATTAAAGAATCTTCAACAAGAAAGGCAGTAATTCTAAAGTGAATTTTTACTCGATTCTCACTCTTTTAAAATTGTAAAAATCCTGACCTCCAAGACTGAAATCGAAACAGCATGTTTGTTCATGGACCGGCGATTGAGGCAAGAAACAAGAGGGAGTTTCATACCACTCCTTTGTAAAAGGCAAATATCTACAAGCACCTGGAGGATTAGGATGACATGTTTGTTGAGCTTTTTTACAAAATAAACGCACAGGATCATATTTAAACCCTTCCGGACACCATTGTCCTTCTGAACATTGCTCTCGTCCATCATTGGGATAGAGTTCTATTGCAGCTGAACTTGTGTCGTAACAGTTTCCATCATAGACGCAATCTGTTGGCTGATCACAGCATGCTGAATCATAGGTTGATGTTACACATGTATTATAGGTGAATATTCCACTTTCATCTGGCTTCTCAATATCTCTCTCGCATTCTCTCCATCTCGTATTCTGTCCTCCACAACAATCCGGGTCGGGGTCTCCTCCGCATCCGACTCGTACTCCGTATGAATCTTCGTAGTCCATGGGACATACGCCATCGTCAACTCCGCAGCAGTGTTCTACGCCCATGATTTGTACGCAGGTTTCTGCTGAGGTTATGGGTAGTAGGAGAAGTGTGAAAAAGAGGAAATGTAGGATGAGGGTTGGCTTATTCATTTATTCCTCCTTTTTGAAGGTGTATGGGCTGAATAAGTCCTTCTTTAGTACAGTATTGGTCGAAGTGGTAGTTGGGATCGCTTTTGCGGACACAGCTTGTGGGGTATTTGTCACATAAGGTATGTGAGACATCTGTAGTTACCCAATCATTGAACTGGGTGCATCTTATTGGAGCAGAATAGTCAAAGATCTTCTTTGGGAGTTTTGTTACTGGTTCTATTTGTACAGCTTCTTTCTCCTTTGGAATACATCCATCAGGTCCGCAATCAGAAAAACCACATACTTCAAGATAGCTACAAGCCCTTTCCACACCACTATCACAGGCTTCACTGAACGTCATAGCCCCCACACCAGAGACTAACCCTAGCAGTATCACTACTAGCTAACCCCTACGTAACATAAGCTATTTTGAGAACAGAGATATTTAAATATTTCCCTTCTTAAAGAAGATTCATTAAACCGTTTATAAAGTAAACAAGGAATATGTGTACCTTCTCTTCGGAAAATATCCGGAATTCCAGGAAGAATATTTAAATATTTCAAGAAACATCCTTTTGTGAAGGGGGGATCTTGATGAAGCCAAATAGAATCATATCGCTGTTCTTAGTATTTCTCATCATAACGAGTTTTACCTCTGCTTTTAGCTATGATGAGGAGGATGGGGATAGATTAACTGTTAAGAACACGTATGATCATACAGGTACGAGGGTGAGAAAGATTGAGTTCCATAAGGATGGAACAAATACTACTACCTATTATGTTGATGATTATGTTAAGGTTGTTCTTCCTGATGGAACAGTAGAGGAAATGATCTATTATCGGGATTCAACAGGTTTGGTCGCAAAAAAGAACGATTCCGGAATGTTTTACATTCATACAGATCATCTGGGAAGCCCACAGGTGGTTACGGATGCAGAAGGAGAAGTTGTAGAAGAAACAGAACATCTTCCCTTCGGATCAGTATTAACAGGAGGAGAAGAACGCTACGGCTTCACAGGAAAAGAACAAGACAGTTCAGGATTAATGTACTATGAAGCACGCCACTACAACCCAAAAACAGGAATCTTCGTATCCCCAGATCCCCTGCTACCAGATCCCTACGACCCACAACAGCTGAACAGGTACAGCTATGTAAGAAATAATCCTGTGAAGTATGTTGATCCGACAGGGAATTGGGCGGTTGTTGCTGTGGCTTTGGGTTTGTTGGAGGTTGCTTCTGATGCTTGGGATGTATATTCTTTTGCTAAAGAGCCTTCTGCTGAGAACGCGTTTTGGCTGCTTACAGCCATTCTTCCTGGTTCTATTGCGAATAAGGCGAGGTATGCTGATGAGGCCGCCGCATTGGCTGATGAAGCAATAGAATATAGCGATGAGGCCTTAGAAGCAGCTGGTGATTTTTTTAAGCGTACGGATGAAGCAAGTAGTGCCAGAATTGCTGATGATGGGAGCCAGTTCGGGATGATCGGAAATAAGATAAATCCCATTAAACAATCAAATCTTCCACCACGTGTTAGTGACCAACTTAATATTTTAGAAGAAAACTACAAAGAAGGAAAAGAATTAATAGGTAGTAAACGCTTTGATAATACCTTTACTGATACATCAAAAAAGGGAGGTCCTTTACCTTATAATTCAGATCCTGATTTTTACTCAGAGTTTAGGGTATTCGACAACTCGGGAAAGGATACAGGACAAAGATTCTATTTGTCAAAAGAAGGTGATTGGTATTGGAACAAAAATCATCATAATGAAAAAACAGTTAAAAGAATAATACTTGAATGATAAAAAAGAGGGATAAAAATGGAAAAGCTACTTGAGGATTATAAATTAAATAGCACATTTTATTTCATTAATAATAGAGATGATTTTAAAAAAATTTCAGTACTGTTTAAAGGTTACAAAAAAATTGTGTTTGAAAGTGATAAAGAAAAATCTTTAAAGGATCTTATAGATCTATATGTTAGAAAAACAAAATATAAAAGAAAAGACTTTAGTTACAGATGGTATGTTTTTTTTGATATGATTGCATATCCAACATGGATGAAAAAGCAAGAAAGATTAATTTTTATTAATTCTCTAAAAAAATTTTATGATGTATTAGGGAAAGAAAATTATCTCGCATTTATTAATTGCCTAGTAAAAGGAGTTTTGTGCAGCAAGATTGATGGAAAATGTGCTTTTATCTTGGTTTTTTTAGATGACTGTACTCCTCTGAAAAAAGATCTCACAAAAATAATTAATACACAAAACAAATTATTTATTAATGAAACTTTGAAAAGACATCTTCGACAAAAATTATATTCGCAACACACGATCCATAATGAAATTTTAATTCCTTATAAAAGAAAAAAAACCAAAAAGCTATTACAACTCCTACAATTGGTAAAAAAACACTACGTTGATGGAGAAACATATTTGAGTTTTTATTTCAGGAAAAATGCAAAAGAAGGATATTTAACAAAAAAAATGAAGGAACATCCGCGGAAATATTTCAAAGTTCCCGACGATGAATTAATCAATATTTATTCGGAGTTAAAATCAATTAAAGGAGGATCCATAAGCCTATTGAAAAAAGACTCAAACATGAATGGAAACAAGGATTTAAAATCAAAACACGTTTTTAAAGAAGCGAACAATTTAAAAAACAAACTTTGTTCAATACTCTTACTAAAAAAAGGATTTTCTGTCAGAGCTCGCGATAAAGTTTTTTTAAAAACAACATTAAAAGAATTTGCCGAAAGCAAGATTGTACAAAAAAATATTGAAAAAATAACAAAAAAAGAGGTTGAACTTTTAAAATATCTTGAACACAAGGAGAACTTAAAGAAGTGAAAAGAATCTAGAGGTCATGGTGTACAGGCAAGTGCTCGAGTTCATATTGACTACGGCCACATTCTTCCTGAAGAAAAATGCCCTATAAATCCGCATATTGGATGGAAATCAGCTGGAAAAAGAAGCTTGTAGATATTTATTTGAGCTGGAAGAAGAAACTTGATTCATTCAGAGAAGAGTATTATCTAAAAATCTGGGTGTTTAATAAGCATTTCAAAGATTCGCAGGTGGTTGTGGCTATCGACGATTTTAAAGACTTTTACGATAAGACATTTATGGAGGCGAAAACCGTCGAACCTTTTAAATTTAAAGACGCTCTTAAGGGTGTTAATTTATCTATTAATAACTATTACGATTTAATGGGATGCACTGAAGAAGAACTAGAATACGAAGAGTACAAACATATACCTTTGTTTAAAGAAGATCTTTTTGAAGGTAAGAAATGGTTCTACTTTATTAGAGATGTAGTTTGGGTTATTGGATAAAAAATGAAAAAAGAACAAACAAAAAAGATTTGCTGTTCAGAGATGGCTGCTCAGCTTAAACATCAGTGTGATCTCCATAAAAACATATTTGATTGTCCTGACAACATTGTTTGTTTTAAAGGAGATATGTTTGGGATCAGGCAGGATTAGGAGATCATTTTGAGGAGCGGCCGGAACGTGAGTTTGTTGACAGATCTATGGATGTTCGTGATGTTGTTGACATTATGGCAGATCCAGAGAGTTATTTGGCTGAAAAAGCTGAGAAGCCTCGATCTAAGGAAAAAGCTGCAGTCGATTTCCTTTTGAAAGGTTTTACAGATTATATAATTCGAAAGCACACCTATGATGAGTTAATGAGGATTCATCGTGTAACAAGAATCTATCATCAGAATCCCTTATTGAATTAACCGTTCCCCCCCAGTAGCTTTAAAAAGAACTTCTGATTTCTCTGTTTATGGATCCAGAATACAAGAAACAGCTTGAGAACCAGGGGTATCGGTTTGCAGGGGAGCATACTTCTGTAAAGATCTGTGGGTGGACGAAGAAGGCTTTGACGGGTTGTGGAACGTGTTATAAGCAGCGGTTTTATGGGATTAAGAGTCATCAGTGTGTTCAGATGACGCCTGCTACGAATTTTTGTGATCATGATTGTATTTTTTGTTGGCGTTCTCGTAATAATAGTAGTTTTGGAGTGCCGGATGATCCTAAAGCGATTGTTCCTGAGAGTGTGGGGGCGCAGAATGTGTTGTTGAATGGGTTTCCTGGGAATGAGAAGGTGGATATGGCGTTATACAAGGAGTCTAAAACTCCAAAGCATGTGGCTATTTCGTTGAATGGGGAGCCGTTGTATTATCCGAAGTTGTCTGCGTTGATTAGGGAGTATCACAAGAATGGTTTTTCTACGTTTGTTGTTTCGAATGGGCAGCTACCTGTTGTGTTGAGGAAGTTGGAGGCGCCTACGCAGTTTTATCTGTCGTTGGATGCTCCGAATGAGGAGCTGTATAAGAAGATTGATCAGCCGATGCGGAAGGATGGGTGGAGTCGGTTGATGGAGAGTATGGATGTGTTGAAGGATCGTAAGAAGGAGATGCGGACGGCTGTGCGGATTACGTTGATTAAGGGGTTGAATGATGTGGAGCCGGAGAGGTATGCAGAGATTCTGGATCGGGGGGATCCGCATTTTGTTGAGGTGAAGGCGTATATGTTTATAGGAAGTTCGCGTCAGCGGTTGAAGATGGAGATGATGCCGTATCATTATGAGGTGAAGGAGTTTTCTGAGAGAATTGCTGAGGTGAGTGGTTGGAAGATTGTGGATGAGCAGGAGGAGTCGCGTGTGGTGTTGTTGATGAAAAAAGATTTTACAATGAGGAAGATTGATTTTTCTTCCTTACATTTAAAGGGGGAGGGTGTTCAGGATTCAGAGTCTGAGGAGGTGAGGGATGCTGTTGCGTTTTCTGAAGAGCATCTTGATGGATGATGGGTGTTGAAGAGATTCGTTCTGAGTTGAGGGCTGCGAGTAGTGTGGAGGATGCGAGGAATTATGCGCGTTTTTTTAAGACGGGGAAGGGGGAGTATGGTGAAGGCGACATTTTTATTGGTGTGCGTGTTCCTGTTCAGCGGAGGCTTTCGAAAAAGTATTGGGATATTTCGTTGGGGGATGTTGAAATTTTATTAAAAAGTGGGGTTCATGAGGAGCGGTTGACTGCTGCGTTTATTCTGTGTTTGAAATTTGCTAAGGGGGATGATGCTGTTAGGAGGAGTGTGTTTGATTTGTATGTGAGGAATTTTGATTGTGTTAATAATTGGGATCTTGTTGATTGTTCCGCACATAAGATTGTGGGGGCGTTTTTGAAGGATCGGGATCGGGAGTTTTTGTATGAGCTTGCGCATTCTTCGGTGTTGTGGGAGCGGAGGATTTCTATTATTAGTACGTTTGCGTATATTCCTGATGGTGATTTTTCTGATGCGTTGTTGCTTGCGGAGCTTCTTTTGAAGGATGAGCATGATCTTATTCATAAGGCGGTGGGGTGGGTGTTGCGTGAGGTGGGGAAAAAGGATGAGACTGTGTTGGAGGAGTTTTTGATGAAGCATTCAACAAATATGCCGCGGACGATGTTGCGGTATGCGATTGAGAAGTTTGAGGAGGAGAAGAGGCAGTTTTATTTGAAGCGGTGATTCAGATATTGTGGTTTCCCGAGACCCTGCAAGGGGCTCGCAGGGCAGAAAGTGCCTTTCAACTTAATTTCAGTATAGAAAATAATTCTTCTATTCGCCTGTCCCTGAAACCTTTAAAAATGGTGCGGGACTCCTTTATAAGATGACGAAGAAGTTACGCAAGCTTGATGGGTTTGAGCAGATTGTAGAGGAGGAAGGTATTCCTGTTGTTGAGGCTTCTGGTAAGGATAAGCGGTGGATTCAGGATCCTGCTGGGTATTTATTGTTTAAGCTGGATCGGGAGAATAAGGTGATTCGTGTGGGTATTTGTACACCGGATCATCGGTTGGTGAAGGAGATTCGAGGAAAGGATCCGGAGGAGTTGTATTATGCTATTCTTAAGGAAGGGGTTATTTCGAATCTGGATCATGCTGCCTATCTTGGGTTGGAGGTTGAGAAGGCCTTTGTTGCTTTGCATACAGGGAAGGAGTTTGTTCAGTGCAAGCAGTTAGAATTCTGATTATTTGACGATGACCTGTATGGGGTCTGAGATTGCTTCATAGGTTCCGTCTGAGACGATGATGGCAAAGCTTGTTTCTCCTTCAAAGTCCAATACGGGGTCGAGGACAAGGTTTCCATCGTTGAGGAGGACGAGGTTGAGGTTGGGGCTTTGGCTGAATGCTACAGAAAGAGGGTCTCCTTCAGGGTCATGGACGTATTTTTTGAGGTCGATCATTCTTCCTTGTTGTGAGGAGAGGTGGATGGTTGGGAATGCTCCTACGATGGGTGCGAAGTTAGATTCCTGCTGTTGGACAACACTTGCTGTTGGGATGACATTGCTTGTGATATAGGCAAGAAGGCCGAGAAGAACGGTTGCGATGAGGACAAAGATAAGGACGATTTTCATTGTGAGATGGAGTGGTTGATCTTTAAAAATGTTTTCTTATGACTTGGATGCCATGAGTTTGACTATTTTCATGACTTTTGGGATGGCTGTGATGGGTTTTACCTTGATTTTTCCTGTTGCAATTCCTGAGGTGATGGTGCTTCCTATTTTTACTGCTGACACAGAGGTTTTTACAACATCGTTTAAGGGTCTTTTTTCCCATTCAGGGAATTCGAGTTCAGGGTGGCTTTCTGCTGCGGATACAATGTCGTAGAAGAAGTCAAGGTCTACTTCTACATATACGTCGGCTTCTTCATCAACCAGGGAGATGTGGGATGCACGTGCGATGATTTCATGGTCTATCTGGAAGCCGAGTGAGTAGAAGGATTCACCGTCATCTACTATGTCAACCTGGAATATGGCTTTTCCTCCAAAGTCTTCTGAGATATCTTTTATGATGTCGTATCCTTGGTTGTTGCTTTTTATTTCTGCTACTTCTCTTGCAGAGGGTCCTTCGGTTTTTCTTTTGTCGGGTCCGGGCATGCGTTGTTCTTTTCCTGCCTGAAGAAGTTCTTCTTTCATGACTTCCTGGGGTGGGAAGATAAAGAGTTGCATGTAGGTGCTTACAATGGGGTAGCCTTCTCTTGTTGATTCTTCTTCCCAAAGTTTTATCTGGCCGAATTCATAGTCGCCTTCGAGTGAGAGAAGTTCTACATTAGGCATGTTGTTGTCCTTGAGGCAGCGTTGTGCATCGTTTATTCTTCGTGCATTGTCTACAATGTCACGGTAGAGTCCGAACATGCCACCAACATAGTGACGGAATTAGCTTATGGTGTTCTTTTTTACTTTTGAGCTGTACCATTGGAGGAATTCGTCGTTAAGTGATTTTTCGAATTCTTCTCTCTGGATGAGTGCTTGTTCAAGATCATAGGTGCACCAGTCGTCCTGGAATTCTCCTTTGAAGTCGCGGAGTTTATTTATTTCATCGAACTGTTCTCCCCAGACCTCGAAGTGGATGTAGCTGTCTGTTTTTCCTGTGGGGTGTTCGTTGCATCCGCCTACAAAGGCGATGGCACCTGATTCGTGTTCCCATTCTTCCTCTGTGATGCAGCCAAATGTGATGAGGGTGTTTCCCCACTCTGAGCAGCGTGATTGTGCACAGTCATCGTCAGATTCGCAGCCATAGCATTCTTCTTCTGCTTCACATCCGTTATCCCAGTCTCCATCACATTCATATCAGCCTTTTTCGCATTCGCACCATCCTTTTTCTTCATCACAGAATTGGTTGGGTTGGTTGCATGTTTCGGGTGTGCAGCGATGTTCTTCGAAGTCTTCATAGTCTTGATCATCTTTATCTTTGTCGCCTTCATGGTCTTTGTCTCTACTATCTTTATCCCTGTCATCTTTGTCTCTATCATCACCATGATCACCATCACGATCATCATCACGGTTGTCATCACCTTCATGATCCTCTTCCCCTGTTACTAATCCTGTTAGCCAACTTAGAGCGCCTGTTAATCCTCCTTCGGGTTCTTCGGGTTCATCACCAAATTCGTCTCCTCCTTTTCCTGTGCTGTCTCCTTCACCTTGGCCTTGTCCTCCTTCTTTGGCCCTTTCTCTATCTTTTCCTCGGCCAAGGTCTTTGTAGGTGACTTCGAATCCTTCTCCGAGTTCTTCCTGGAGTTGTTCTCTGAGAAGACTGCCTTCGATGCGGAGTTGGGCAAATGTGAGGGCTCCTGTTTCATATTTTTCGCCGATTTTTACAATGTCGTCGACAGATATGGCTATTGATGATGTTGTTAGAATAAGTATACACAGTAGTGTATATAGACTCCCCTTCCCATATTCATTCTGAATTCTAGGGGCGGATGTATATAAATGTATCGCTAGAGTTCTATGAGTTCTCCGTCGGGGCCGGGGTTGATCAGGAGTGTTGAATCCCATCTGTCGTGGACGTGGAATGTTTCGTGGATGTGGCCGAAGAGGACAAGGTCAGGTTTGAGTTTTTTGATGATGTCTCTTCGGGATTTACAGCCGACGTGGTCTTTGTCGATGAGGTCCTGATTGCAGCCTTTTGGGGGGCCGTGGCTGATGAGGATGAGTTTCTTTTTTTTAGGGTAGAGCTGGATGGTGTGGCCGAATTGTTCGAATTCAGGGTCTTGTATGGAGAATCCTCCGCCTCCAAAGCCTGCAAAGACGTAGCCGTCCTGTTCAAAGAATGCTTTGTGGAGGAAGGTGAGGTTGTTTTGTTCTGCGACTTTTTTTGTGTATTCTTCGGATTCATGGTTTCCGTGGATGATGAGGACGGGTTTTTTCAGCTTTCCTAACATGGCAAGGATGCGTTCTGCTTCTGATTCGAATACTGAGAAGTCTCCGCAGCAGACGATGATGTCGGCCTTGTCGGCTTTTTTGTAGATGGCTTTGAGGTGGGTTCTGCTGGCGTGGAGGTCTGTGAATGCGAGGATTTTCATGGAGGTGGGGGGGAGAAATGGTTTATATGTGTTACTTAAAAGTTCGGAAAGGCCTTACCGCGCTTTAAAGTGATATCTAATCTCTTTTTTATCAAAATTGATCTCGGCCTGTGCACCTATGGGAAAGGCGTGGTTTAGTTTTCCATGACCAAATAGGCTGGTATGAACTGTTGGAAGGGTAAGATTCTTAAAAAAGTTTGTTAGATAGGGCTTGGCATGAAGACAGTTTTTAAAATTTCCAAGAACGATTGCTTTTACTTTTTGGAACTTACCTGCTAGTTTTAATTGAACGAGAAGAGTGTAAAGTCTTCTTCCTTTTATATCCACATCTTCCAAAAAAAGGATTGAGTTCTTAGTTTTTATTTCGTAAGGTGTTGCTAATGAATCGACAAGAAGGGATAAACATCCACCAGAGGTTTTTCCTTTAATGATTTTTGTTGAGGGGAAAAGAATATCTTTTTTTTCAAAGGTTTGTTTGAATGATTTTTTGTGAATGCAGTTGATGATTGATTTTTGTTCATCTTTACTAAGATGTTTCCAGGAGTGTTTTTGGGATGGACCATGAATCATGATGTGGCCGCATCTTTGATTTATAGTATTTAATAGTATAGAGATGTCGCTGAAGCCAATTATTGGCTTTGGGTTTTTTTTAATAAGTTTATAGTCTAGATGAGGTAAAATTTCTATACATCCGTTTCCACCGCAGGCCGCCAAGATGAGTATGACCGCAGGATCTTTGAATGCTTGGTGAATTTCGTTGGCTCTGCGTTCAGGTGAGCCGGCAAAGGAAAGAGTTCTTTGGTGAATAGAAGGAGAATATTTCAGATCGTATCCGAGTTTTTTTGAAGAAAAGATTGCGTTTGTTATGTGTTTTGGGTAGATGTGGTGTGATGGTGCGATAAGTTGGATCTTTTCTTTTGACATTTTACTGACTTTTTCTTTTGATGAGGTCGATTAGGTCGTTTGTTAGATCGTAGGGTTGGATTTGATCGTAGTTCTTTACCTTTGCCGGAGGAACCAAGCCGAGACCTGAGCCGTTTATCTCTAGCACGAATTCTCCTCTGAAGTCAACTGAACCGAATTGCATTCCTGTTTGTTCTATGACCTGCTGTGTTATTGTACGTTGGTTGGATGTGGGCTGGGTAAGAGAGTATCCTGCTGCTTTTTCTTTTCCGGGTGGTCCTTCAACCATTCGTGGTCTGGCAAAGGGGATTGATCCGTCAATGAAAACTATTCTTGTTTCCATGGTTGCAGGAATATATCTTTCGAAGCAGTATCCTTGAGGTGTTCTTCCGTTGTTAAAGACGCGATATACGCTTTCAACTGAATCGAAAAACTCTATACCTCTTCCCATAAATCCTGTAAATGGTTTTGCAATAATTTTTTCGCCAGAAGCCACCACTGATTCTAAATCTGCAGGGGTGTTTATGTCAAACGCTGGAATAAAAGGTATGTCTAATGTTTTCTGGATATTTTTCAGTTCGTACTTTGTTGCAGATGCAGTGTTCATTACTAAGTAAAACTGGTTTTCCAGGCAGGAAAGTGCGGTGATAAATCGGTGTACGAATTTTTCAGACTCTAGGTTTTCTCCGAATTGTCGTACAAGAAAGAAATTTCCTTGCTGAAATGACGAAGGATCTGCCTCCTCTAATCTATTGGGTGGATGAAAGGTAAAGAGTTTTTTAAAGGTCACCTTCTTTTCCTGATTCTGAATATCTTCAGGATGTACGATTGCTACTGTGTCTCCGCGTGTTACAAAACGAGACAGGAGTGTTTTGGTTGAAAAATATTCCAGTTCTTCTCTTCCGTCCAGATATGCAGGGAAATCAGAATTTACACTTACAACACCTTTCATCTTAGGATTGCCTCTGTAGTACAATAGGTTTTTTCGATTAGATCTACAGCTTTTGCTACACGATCTATTTCAGTTTCGTCGTAGTTTGGTGTGGGATTGTTCTCTATAATAGCAGGTCCTTTTTCTGTTTGAGTCATATCTACTTCATTAAAAATAGCCCCAATTGCATTTGAGGCTGAAATAGCTAGAGCTACTTCTTCGGGGGTAGGATCGTAATTGATCATTCTTGAACCTAGTTTTACACTTGCTAACCAAGGCGCGTCACCGTTATTTACTCTGGAAATGAGTGTTCTGCCATAGGAAAATGCAAATTCTCCGTCAAAAACAGCTAGTCTGCAATCAAATGGCCTTGTGGGCTTTAAAAATTCCTGGACTACAAATCCGCCTGCATATTCATGCTGAGCTGTTGGAGAAAATTTATTTTCTAAAAATGTATACAAAGATTGTTCATTTTCAATTCTTTGTAAATCTTTTCCTCTTCCACCCATATCTCTTTTTACTATGAGAGGAAAGCCATATTTTTTTATAAATCCTGTTATGCGATCTTTTGTTTCAGTATTCAAACATCCTACATAGAGTGTTTCTGGAGTTGAGACTCCTTCTTCTTTGAGTCTTTTTGCTGCTTTGAACTTGCTGTAATCGAACTGGGAGGTATAGTACGAATTCATACAAGGTATTCCCAGACGTTCCAAGGATAGTAATAGGTCTAATATTTTAATATTATCTCTGTAGTCTCTGTTGGCTACTGATGCATATACTCTGTTAAGGACGAGGGAGGGGAGTTCCTCTGTTTGTGTAAGATCTTCCAGGGAAGTGGTTCGCACATCGAATAGGTTGACTGTAAAACCTTTT
Organism: Candidatus Woesearchaeota archaeon; assembly: GCA_002685855.1. Classification (GTDB taxonomy): domain Archaea; phylum Nanobdellota; class Nanobdellia; order Woesearchaeales. The sequence continues at coordinate 19,108 of NYYS01000018.1, read as the reverse complement.
TGTTGTAATTGTCTTGCGATTTCTCTTTCACCCCATTCTAAATCCTGATGTAGTATTGCAACTTTCATTTTAGATTATCACCTTTTGTTTTTTTGTTTGTGTTAGTGTAATGATTTTTTCTGCGAGGATGTTTGCGGGATTGATGAGGACTGAGCTGATCTCTTTTTGTCTGAGTGCGAGGGGGATCTCTGTGCATCCGAGGATGATGAGTTGTGCTCCTTGCTGGGTGAGTGATTGTGCTGCTTTAAGGAGGAGTTTTCTGGGCTGGGTTTTCTTTCCTCTTTTTATTCCTTGTGTTCCGTAGATTGCTTCCATGATCAGTGATTCCTGTTCATAGGTGGACGGGGTGATGGGCATGATTCCTGTGTTTTGGAGTGTCTTCTGGTAGAGGTTGGTTTTGATTGTGCCGGTGGTTGCGAGGATGCCTACTTTTTTTGTGTCGGGGTAGTTGTGGTGGATAAAGGCTGCTGTTTCTTCTATCATGTTGAGGATGGGGACAGGGGTGCGAGGCTGGAGTTTGTCGAGGAAGTAGTGTGCAGTATTGCAGGGGATGACGATGAGTTCTGCTCCGGCTTTTTCGAGGGTTTTTGCTGTGTGGATGAGTTGGGGGAGGGGGTTTTCTCCGTTGTAGAGGATGGCTTGTGTTCGGTCGGGGATTTTTGGGTTGTTGTAGATGATGATTTCGATGTGGTCCTGGTCGCATTTGGCGGGTGTAGTCTGGATTATTTTTTCATAGAGGTCTTTGGTTGCTTCTGGTCCTAATCCGCCGAGTATTCCTATTATCATGTTCTGACACCACACCTTTTTTATCTCTATTATAAAGGGAGGAGGGAGTATTTAAGGGAGGACGCGTATTTTTTTAGTAAAAAGGACAAGTTTTAAAAATAATATATACTTTTTTACAAAGTAATGAAGAATAATCTTAGTAAGGTTGAAGTGAAGCTTCTTGTTCAGCTAGATCGGAATGCGCGGGGGAGTATCTCTTTTATGGCGAAACGGCTTCGGATTTCACAACAGTTGGCGAATTATTATTTTCAGCAGATGTTGGGTTCGGGGAAGGTTCAGGGGTTTTTTCCTGTTATTGATTATGCGCGATTGGGGATGTTGAATTTTCGGGTGTATTTGAAGATTGTGTATGTGAATAAGACGCAGTTGAAGGAGATTGTCGACTATTTTGTGAAGTTGGATGAGGTTAACTATGTTGCAAGTTGTGGAGGGAGGTGGGATCTTCTTGTGGGGTTTTTTAGTCGGAATCCATCTCAGTTTAACAAGACGTTTAATGCTGCGTTGAAGCAGTTTTCTGATAGGATTAAGAGTTATCAGATTTTAACGACAATCTATCAGTCGATTCATACGCGGAAGCATCTTTTGAGAAAGCGTACAGGTGCTGAGTCACAAACAGTTATTATTGGTGGTGATCGGGAAAAGGGTGTGTATGATTTGAAGGATCTTGGTTTGTTGCAGGAGTTAAACAGGAATCCGCGGGCGAGTTCTGTGTTTTTGGGAAGGAACCTTGGGTTACATCCTAAGACTGTTGTTTCTCGGTTGAAGCGGTTGCATAAGGAGGAGATCCTGTTTGGGGTGAAGCCTGTTGTGAATATGGAGAAGACAGGGTTGACGCAGAGGAAGCTGTTGCTTTCGTTTCATAATCCTGATTTTGAGAAGGAGCAGAGTTTGTTTCAGTTTGCAAAGGAGCATCCAAATATTATTCGGATGGTTCGAACGTTGGGTAGTTGGGATGTTGAGTTGGATTGTGAGATGAAGGATAGTTCAATATTTCGGGAGATTGAGTTGAATCTTCGTGAGAAGTTTGAGGCGATTATCAAGGATTCTGAGGAGCTGGATCTGTATAGTGTGTATAAGGTTCATTTTTTGCCTCTTTATTCTGACATTGTTAAGGTGTAGTCTTCGAGTACGAGTGCGTCTAGGTCGTCGAGGTTTTTGCAGATGAGGAGGCGTCCTGCTCCGATGTCTGTTATTTTTTGGGCGAGGGCGAGTCCATCTTCTTCGAGTTTGATTCCGATAATGGATACAGTGATTCCGGCTGCTCTTGCTTGTGAGGTTGCTTTGAGTGTTTCCTGGATGGGGTCTTTTCCTGCTGTTGGGAGTGCGTCTGTGATGAATATGAGGTGTTTTGTTTCTTTTGTTTGGGGGAAGAGTTCTCTGCTTTTATGAAGGACTTTGGAGAAGTCGGTTTCGCTTCCTGCTCTGACGCGTGCAAGTTCTTGTATGATTTCAATGAAGTTGTTTGAGGGTGGAAGGGTGTATCTTACTTCTTTTTCAAAGACGATGAGGCCGACTTTGTTTTTTTCTTCTATGGCTTTGAATGCGAGTGCGATTCCTGCTTTTTTGCTGACTTTGAGTTTTTCTCCCTTCATGCTTCCGCTGCTGTCGACTGCGTAGATGATGTTGATCTTTCCTGTTCTGTGTCGTTCGTGTGATTTGAGGTCGGATGGGTGGAGTTGTTTGTGGTTTCTTCTGATGGCGAGTTTGATGCTGGGACGAAGGGCGATGTCGCGATAGCGTCCTTTTTTGAAGGGGATAATGGGGCCTTTTTCTCCGTAGACGTGTTTTTCTTTGATTTCTTTTTCTCCCTGCCCTCTTGTGATGAGTTTGTCGAGTTCTTCGATGTAGAGAACGAGGCTGCTGAGAAAGAGTCCTTTATTTGTGACAATGTAGTCGTCGTCGATGAGTTTTTTTTCCTGGTATTTTTTTATGTTGTTTTCGATGTCTGATTTGAGTTGTCGTTTGAATTCGGGGATGTTTCTGTTTTTATCAATGTAATTCGGGTCGTATCCTGAGAGTTCTCTTATTATTGTTTTTCCGTAGAGTTTTTTTGCTTCTTTGAAGTTAGTGACGAGTTTTTCGAACATGATGTCGGGTGTGAAGCTGCCGACGCCTTGGCTTATGCTGTCTGAGATTACTTTGCCTTCTTGGATTGATTCTTCGTCGTTTTCAAGAACAGAATTCATGAGGGCGTCTTTGTCTTTTTGTTTGGCGAGATTGCCTGTGAGTTCTTCTATTGCTTCTTTTTTTTGTATAGAAACGTCTGTTTCGGTTTCAGTATCGGGTTGTCTGTCAAAGATACCCTCCCGTGTCTGCGATAAAGCTCTCAAACTCGGCCTGGATAAAGTTTTCCGGACTTTTCAGGTATTTAACTGAGTGTTTGAGCCTTATCCTATGTGCAAGTACAGACACGAGGACGGCCAGGACGTCTTCCATTTCCACGATTTTTTTCCCTTGGAGGATTGCGTGGGTTTGTGCTCGTTCGTAAAGACCGAGGCTTGCTCTGACGCTGGGCTTTTTTTCTACATCAGGGTGTGCTCTTAGGTTTCTGATGAATGTAAGGACGCGTACCAGGATTTTTTCTGGGAAGTCGATGGCTTTAAGGCCGTGTTGATGGACGATTTGTTGTTCAATTTCAAGGGATTCTGGGTATTGGACGTAGATCATGTCGAACCGATCTAGTAAAACGTCTGAGAGTGGTTCGGTAGAGGAGTCTTCGGGGTTCATGGTTCCTACAAAGATGAAGTCGGCTGTGAAGTCGAGGTTGTAGCTGCCTATTGTTGCTTTTCCTTCTTCGAGTACCTGGAGGAGTGTGTTTTGGAGTTTTTCGTTGCAGCGGTTGAGTTCGTCGAAGAAGAGAACACCATTATTTGCTTTGAATATTTTTCCTGGGGTGAATGCTTCTATGCTGAGGGGTCCGTATTTGAGTGCTTTGATGGGGTCGATGTCTCCGATGAGGTCTTCGGCTGTGAGGTCGGGGCTTCCCTGGATTCTGATGAATCTGTTGAGGGGGTTGTTCTTTTTTGTTTGTGTTTTTTTGTTTGTGGTGCAGTTTGGGCAGATGGGTTTGTCGGGGAGGCAGTTGTATCCGCAGTCGTTGAGTTCGAGTGTGGGTAGTGTTTTTGCGATGTTTTTTGCAAGGGTTGTTTTTCCGATTCCGGGTGCGCCTACGAGGATGATGTGTCTGCCTGCGCTGAGGGCGCTTTTGACGTCGTCTTTTATGGCATTTTGGCCGAGGATGTCGTTGAATTCTGCTTTTAAAAAGGTTTTTTGGAGTGGTTTTGTGGTCATAAGCTAAAGGAAAAAGAGGAGGGTTTTAAATAGTTTTCTTCTTTTTTGTGTTGTGGAAAAACATTTATAGGTCTGTCTATCTTGAAGGGTATGAAAAGGGTAAAACTTATCTACAATCCTCATGCAGGACAGTTGAAGCCGAATCTTCTTGGGGTTATTCAGGCGTTGCAGGAGAGGTTTGAGGTAAGTGTGTATATTACGCGAGGGGCGTTGGATGCTACAAGGGAAACGCGGAGGAGTTCTGAGAAGATTGTGATTGCGATGGGAGGGGATGGGACGGTAAATGAGGTTATTAATGGGTTGAAGAAGGGGCAGACGTTAGGGATTGTTCCTGTGGGTACGTCGAATGTGTTGGCGCGTGAGTTTGGTATTTCCCGTTTTGCTGTGAAGGCTGCGAAGGCTATTTGCAAGGAGCGAAGTTTGAAGATGGATGTGGGGTATGCGAATAAGAAGCGTTTTTTTATGACTCTTGGTGTTGGTTTTGATGCCTCGGCTTTGACAAAGGTGCGTTCTCGATTCAAGAAGGTGTTTGGCGAGGGTGCGTATTATCTTGCAGTGTTGGAGACATTGAAGGCGTATAAGCCTGAGGAGATGAGTGTTTGTTTGGATCATGGGAAGAGTGTGAAGGGGCATTTTGTTGTTGTTGGGAATCTTCCTACGTATGGGTCTGTGTTGAAGTTGACTCCTGATCCTGATTATGCTGATGGGAAGTTGGATGTGGTGGTTGTGCAGACGGATAATCTGATTAAGGCGTTTCGGTGGTTGGGGAGTGCTGCGTTGCGGAAGCCGCAGAAGATGGAGGGGGTTTTTTCTTGTAAGGCAAAGCATGTTGTGATTCGTTCTAAGAGGAAGGTGTTGTATCATCGGGATGCAGAGATTAGTGGGCATACTCCTGTTGTGGTTACGGTGAAGAAGCAGGCGTTGCGGGTTTTGTATTAAGATAAACCTTTGTATCGGTATGGACTAAAAATGGGGTTGCCGATAGTAAGATAGGACATTCTGGTGTAATATTAACTGAAGATCGCACTTCCTCCTAATGTGATTATTGTTACTGCGATTCCTGCGATGAAGACTCCGAGGATGCAGCCGATGGTGTAGTCTTTCCAGGTGAATCCGAGGATTTTTGCTCCGAGTGCGCCTGAGTAGACGCCGCTGCCGGGGAGGGGAATTCCGATGAAGATTGCGAGTCCCCATTCTCCGTATTTTTCTACGGTTGTGTGGATGCGTTTTTGGAGTTTTATGATGTAGGCGGTGTAGAGTTTTTTGATGAAGGGGATTTTGCAGAGGAGTTCTATGAGTTTGTCGAGGACGAGGTAGAGCAGCAGGCCTAGAATGATGTTTGTGATGACTGCTGTGAAGAAGACGAGGAGCCAGGGTTGTTTTGCGATGAGGATGCCGTGGGGGATGCTTGCTCTGAGTTCGAGGAAGGGGAGGAATGTGAGTATGATTATTTGGAGGAGGGGGTGTGCGAAGATTGCTAAGACGTTTGTTTTTAGGATTTCAGAGAGCATTTTTTGAGTCGTTCTTTTACATAGGGGTCTTTGAGGTGGTGTTTGATGCAGTCGGCTGCGTGGATGAAATCGCGTTTTCGTTTGGTGTAGAGGATTCCTTCTTTTTCATAGGTTGTTTTTCCCCATTTTTTTTTGAAGGCGTCTGCTCGGTTTTTTTGTTCAATAGGGGGTCCTTTGTGGATGAATGTTGGGGGGATTTTGTGTTCTTCTGTAAAGAGGTAGATGAGTTTCATGTCGAATCCTGAGTCGGTGATTGTGAAGCCGCGTTCTGCGAGGTTTTGTCTGAGGTGGTTGAGTACTTTTATGATTTTTGTTCCGACAACATCTTTTTTTCCTTCGAGGGGTGTTATTGTGATGATGTGTGCGCCTTCTTTTTTGAGTTGTGCGGGGTTGAGTGGTTGGATGGTGAAGAATTTTTCTGAGGGGTTTTCAAGGAATTCTTTTGCGCTTTGTTTGAGGAGGTTGAATTTTTCCAAGGATAGTGCTGCGGCTGCGTTTCTGTCTGGCTGGACAGGGTCGACGACGATCAGCGGGCCGGTTGTTTTGGATTTGTTGAGTGTTTGTTTGGGGTTTTTTACTTTTTTTGAGAGGTCGATGATTTCTTGTTCATCCCAGATGGCTACGCGTTGGATGAAGTTCATGAATCCGTCATGGTGGATGACTAAGAGGTCGAGGACATGGCCGGATATTCCGTTGATGTGGCTTTCTGCTCCGTAGGCGTTGGCTGCTTTGCAGAACTGTTTAGCGAGTCGGATGTCGTCTGCTAGTTGTGGATTTTTTTCGAGATGTTTTCTGACATGGTCTACGTGGAGAGGACTCATGTCGGTGAGATTTTTTGCATGATGGTGTTTTTTGATGTTGAGGACAGGGATGACTTCGAATTCGAGGGTGTAGGCGTTGAATTGGAAGTAGTCTCTGCTTCCTTTGATGCGGATGGGTTGGAACTCTTCTAATGCGGATTCGAGGAGGTCGGATAGTTTGGTTGTTTCGTAGCTTTTGTGGAAGCGGACAAAGAGGTCTACGTCGAAGTCTTTTCCAATGAAGGTGCCTTTGGCTACGCTGCCTCCGGGGGTGCAGATGGCGTTTATTTTGTGTTTGGAAAGTGCGTTCTGGATTTTGTCCTGGACAGTTCCTACGTGGTCGAGTGCTGAGGCGTCTGGCTGGAGTTTTAGTTTGATGATTTCGAGATCAAAGGGTTTCATAGGGGTGTTTAGTGGGTAGGTGTATAAAAAGGTTTGGGAGGGGGTTTATTGGTCTCTGTTTGAGGCCAGAAGGGTGAGGTCCGTGAAGACGGGCTCTTCATCGCAAAGAGGATAGACTTTTTTTACGAATTTTTTTGTGTGGGCTGCGTCTCTGTGTCCTTGTTCTGCTTCTGCGTCTTTGAAGTCCATGATGTGGAAAAAGGTAATAGAGTCGTTTTGCTGGTAGGCTTCGTAGAGTATGGTGTCGGGTTCTTTTTCCTTGATTTCCTTGACATAAGAGAATATGGCCTTTTTTACAGTTTCTACATGTTCTTTTTTGACTTTGTAGACTGCGATAAGGGTTTTCATAGTAGTTTGAGGATGTAATTGTATTTATAGTTTTCTAGTTGATGATTGTGCCTTGGAAGGGTTGTCCGAGAAGTGCTTGTTTGAGGTTTTTTAGGTTTGTTCCATCGAGGATGGAGACGTCTATTTTGTGTTCTTTTGCTTTTTGTGATGCGATGGGGTCAAAGGAGGTGTTTAGTCCGGGGTCCCAAGTTGTTCCGACGAGTTTGAGGTAGTTTGTCCAGGTTAGTGTTTTTAGGAGTTTTGCTTTGGGATCTTTTTTGGGGTCTGCAGTGTAGACGCCGTTGGTGTTTGTGAGATTGTAGACGTGTTTTGTTTTGTGGGTGATTGCGAGGAGGATTGCGACGAGGTCGGAGCTGTTTCCGGGTTTCCATCCGGGTGCGATAAGATATTTTTTGTTTGTTTCTATTTTTTTTGTTGGGTTGGTTGCTACTTTTTCGTATGCTTCTTGTTCAAAGAGGATTCTGATGAGTTCTGCGTTGAATTTTGTTGCGGCTATTCCGAGCCAGTCGAGGTCTTCAGGCAGAGGATTTGTGAGCTGTTTGGCTGCTGTTTGGTAGGTTCTGCAGATTTTTCCTCCGCCGCAGGTGATGATGAATTTGTAGGGGAGTGTGTCGAGTGTTTTTTTTAGCTGTTGAAGGTAGTCGATAGCGATTTCTTCTGGGATGATGAGGCTTCCACCGAGGCTTAGAACGATTGTTTTCATCCTACGTAGGAGAGGTTTTTCTTTTCGAGCTCTCTTTCTGTGTTTGCTGTTTGTTGGAGCATGTTTTTGAGTTTGCTTTCGAATTGTTCTGCTTGTTGTTGGAGTGGTTTGGTGTTTACTCCTAGTTTTAGGTATTTGTTGAGGAGTTCGATGATCTTTGCTGCTGCTGAGCTGTCTGGAAGGGCTGAATGGGTTGTGGCAAAGAGGCAGCTTACATCTTTGTAGCGAAGCATGACTGCTGCGGTTACGCCGACGATGATGCTTTCTTGTATGGGTTCTGCTCCGAGTTTTCCGAATTTGTTGTTTCCATACCAGAAGAGTTTGGTTTCTTCATCTGGGCTGTTGCAGGCTACTCCTTCAAGGCTTATGATTTCTTTGGCTTGCATTTTTTTTGCCATGTCTGCTATGTTGTTGGCAATTTCGAATTCGAATCCTTTTGTGTTGAGGAGGGTGTGGAGGATGACTATGTTGTGTTTTTTGTCGTAGAATACTGCCATGGGGCGGATGAGGTCGTTTTTGTGGATTGCTATTGTTGCTGGGAGTTCTGTGTAGATGAATTCTCCGATGAGTTCGGGTTTGAGGTGGTCGATGAGGAATTCTGTTGCGATTGTGCCTACGAGTCCGAATCCGGGGAATCCTTCGATGATGGTGGGTTTTTTAGGTGTTTTTTTGAGGATGATTTTCATAGTGGGTTTGAGGGGGAGGGGTATTTAAAGGTTTGGGTTTGGTTGAGAGTGTGTGTTTTGAATTGGATACCTTTTTGTATCTATCCTACTTAGGAGTATTAGTTCACAAATTCAACATGTGGAATATGTTTGAATCCTTTGTCTCCTGTTAGGAAGCGGATTTTGTTCTTTTTTGCCAGGTAATAGCCTAAACAGTCTGCGTAGGAGAATTTTCTTTCTTTATGTTTGAATCGGAAGTTCATTGCTGGCTCTATATCTTCAAAAGAGGGATGAATAAGTATCTGTTTGAGGACTTCTATGATGTGTTTTGCTTTTTTTTCTCCTTGTTCTCGGAGGAGACAGTAGTATACTTCCATGATGTTGTAGAGGGTTGTGATTCCTTTGTGGGTTTCAAAGTAGGTTTGATATTTTTTGTTTCCTCGTATGTATTCGATGATGGCATAGCTGTCATAGAAGTAGTTAGTCATCGTATCCTTCCTTGATCTCTTTCATGAGTTGTTCTGTGGTTTTTTTGAATTCTGCTATTCCAAAGAGTTCAGCGATTTGAGGCTGTTTTTTGATGTGGACAAGGACATCTTGGTTTTCGTGAAGTTTTTTCTTTTTCATTTCGGTTTTTGTTATGAGTATTCCATAGGAATTTCCCCATTTTTTTATTTTTCCTTTGAATGCCATGGTATTGTTTAAACGTTAGTTTAAACAAGTTTATATGTTTTTTGGTTGATTTGTCGGAAATTATTCTGGGGGGGAAGTGGGAAAGAAGAATATTGAATGCTGTTTGCCTTAAACCCGCCAACAGAAGATTTAAATAAGCAGAGTTATTCCTTAATAATGATGAAAACCGACATTAGTGATGCAATCCTGAAAGCTACTGAATTTGTTTTTTCTAATCGGAATGAGGATGGGATGTGGTATAATTTTTTGACAAGACACCATGCGAGAGTGCTGATTGGGTTAGTTCATTTACAGGACTTAATTTATTAGACTCTGGGATCGATCAAGAAGAGCTTACTACAACAGCAGAAAGCGTACTTAGACGACAACGAGAAAATGGCGGTTTTAGTTATAATCATAAAATTGTTCCAGACGCAGATTCAACAGCATTTGCAATAAGATCTTTATCACATTTTGATTATCAGAGTGAACTTGATATGGCCAAAAAATTTCTAAGAGAACATCAACATTCAGATGGAGGATTTAGAACGTATCAAGAACGATCGATAAGAGAATACACAAGAATACCTCCTGAAATGTCTGTTGAAGGTTGATGTTCCTCCACTCCCTATATTACTGGTTCTGTACTATTAACAAATATGGATAATGATGTTGCTGTCCAATTTCTTTTAGATACACAACAGGAGGATGGTCGGTGGAGATCTTATTGGTGGACTAGTGATGTATATGCAACAGCACATTGTGTCGAAGCTCTTTCAAAATTTGAATGTGATGATCACGTTAAAAAAGCAGAGCAATGGCTTGCACAAGACGATAATATTCCTAACATCCCATTTTATCTGGCATTATCAATACAAACAGTGGTTAGAAATAAAAAATATGATGGAATTATCAAATCGCGTATTGAAAAATTACTGTCAAGTCAAAGGAAAGATGGAAGTTGGGACACGAGACCAATTCTTCAATTTCCCTTACCTTCAAATATGCAACCCTGGTATGATTCAAATCGATGGCGGGAAGATGCAAGAGATCAAAATAGAATATTTACGACATCATCCTGTATTAAAGCATTACATGAATTTCAAAGAAGTTAGTAAGTTTCAGAGTAATTGAAAAAAAATAGATTTAATAGAAAGACTGTTACTATCGTTCTAAATATTCCTTAAACTTTCTAAATGCTTGTGTTCGGTGGCTGATTGTGTTTTTTTCTTCGGGTGTCATTTCTGCAAAGGTTTTGGTGTATCCGTCGGGTTGGAAGATGGGGTCCCATCCGAAGTTGGTTGTGCCTCTTGGGTTTACTATTGTTCCTGGGACGACTGCTTTGATGACCACGGGTTCTTTTTCTGGAGATGCATATCCGATACAGCAGATGGCTTGGGCGGTTTTGTCTGGGAAGCTGTCGATGATTCTGGGGAGTTCAGCCAATGATAGTGCGTGTTCGAAGTCTTTGATGTAGGGGCCGGGGAGTGTGCTGAGGGCGTTGAATATGAGTGAGGTGTCTTCGACAAAGCAGGGTTTTTTAAGGATGTTAAAGGCGTAGGCGGCTTTGGCTTTGGTGACTTCTTCGGGGGTCCCCTGGATTTCGGGGAGGTCGAGTGCGGTGTTTTCAAGTGTTTGTTGGAGGATGGCCTCTGCTTCTCTCAATTTATTCATGTTTGAGGTGACGAAGGTGAGGGTCATGAAGAGGGTCAAGGGAGGGCGTTTTTAATGGTTTTGGTGGTTAAAAGAGAATATTTTTGAGGGGGAAGGAGTTTCCAATTTGATGGATGAACTTGTTAAGAGGTTAGAAGCTGTCATTAAGGCATCTCGAAGTGCATTTGAGGATTTGGAAGCTGATTTAGAGGTTGAAGTAGAGAATCTGATTGCTGAGAAGTGTACAAATAGTAAACAGATTGAACGGGTGATGGATGGTTTGCTGAACTTGATTCCTATGAGGTGTGGAACGGCTCCTTATCGGGAGTTATTGGCGTATTATATGTGGGTTGACAGGGATGCGGCTCTTGTATATGAGGAGCTGCTTGATGAGGAGATTGCTATTCTAGAGGATACTAATTTGGATTATTTGAATGGTTGAAGCATAAAACTGATAAAGCAGTGCCTATTTTTAAATGGATGATACAGGTCATTATTGATACAAATATGTTGCTGCTGCCGGGGCAGTTCCATATTGACATCTTTAGCCAGATGGAGGAGGTGATGGATCTTCCTTTTGAATTGGTGTATATTGATGGTACAGAGCGTGAGCTGATGAAATTGGCAGAATCGGGTTCTCAGAAGGACAGGATGGCTGCAAAGCTGGGTTTGATCCTTTTAAAACAAAAAAGTTTAAAAAGCATGTCAAGTTCCGCAGGGGAGAGCGTTGATGATGCTATTGTGCGTCTTTGCGGGCCGAAAATAGGGGTTGCAACGCTTGATAAGGAGCTTAAAAAACGGGTAAAGGCCAAAAAAGCCATGATTATCACCCTAAAACAGAAGAAATATCTGATTCGAGAATAAAATGTTCTACAAGATTAAAGTAAAAGACCATGTCCGGGTTCCTCCGAACAATTTTGGTAAGGATTTGAACCTTGCTATTATTGAAGAGGTGAGGAATCAGTATGGGGGCTATATTAGTAAGGATTTGGGTATTGTGATCGATGTTGATAGGGTTGATGAGGTGGGGGAAGGAATTATTATTCCTGGTGATGGTGCGAGTTATTATTCTACTACGTTTAGTTTGTTGAGTTATAAGCCCGAACTTCAGGAGATTGTGAAGGGTAAGATTAAGGATATTGCTGATTTTGGGGCTTTTATTACTGTGGGACCGATTGAGGGAATGATTCATATTAGCCAGACGATGAATGATTTTGTGAGTTTTAGTAAGGATAAGGTGTTGATTGGTAAGGAGACAAAGCGTTCGTTGAAGGTGAATGATAAGTGTCATGCGCGTGTGATCGCGATTAGTTTTAAAGACACCACGAATCCGAAGATTGGACTTACGATGCGCCAGGCAGGGCTTGGGCGTGAGGATTGGGTGGTGGAAGATATTAAGAAGGAGAAAAAATGAAGAAAAAAGCGTGTAAGAATTGCAAGATCTTTGTTGAAGGTGATAAATGTACGATCTGCGGAAGACAGAATTTTAGTACGAACTGGCAGGGAAGGATCTTTATTACGAATCAGGAGAATTCTGAAATAGGCCAAAAGATGGGTTTGGAAAAGCAAGGCGAGTATGCAATTAAGGTGAGATAGATGGACTTTGATATTAAAACAGAAAAACAACCTCTGCTTTCGCGTACTGTTGTAAAGGGCAGGCTGAGTTTTAGCGGGAGCGTGCCGAGTAGGAAAGATGTTCAGAATGCTCTTGCATCATCTCAGAAGTCAAAACCTGAATTAGTGGTTGTTGATCATCTTATTCCGTTGTATGGAAAGGAGAGTTGTGAAGTTGAAGCGTATGTGTATGATTCTAAGGATGTTATTTCAAAGGTAGAGGAAAAGTATGCTATTAAGAGGAATTTCGAGAAGAAGGAACCAGTAGAAGAAAAAAAGGCAGATGCAGAACCAGAGAAAAAAGAAGAAGCAAAGCCTGAAACAGAAGCTGAAAAGAAGGAGTGATGGGTATGGCAAATAAAAAAGGCGGAAAGGGATCAAAGGAAAAAACAGAGAAGAAAAAGAAGCCTTCTGCCAAGGTTGCAGCTGTGTATGAGGTTGCTGGGGATTCTTTGAAGAGAAAGAACAGAAAATGTCCTAAGTGTGATGTGTTTCTGGGGCAGCATCAGAATAGGGTGCATTGCGGGAAATGCGGCTATACTGAGATGAAATAGGGCCTGATTAGAGAAAATTATATATAGTGCTTTCTTTCTAAAACAGTATGGGTTTCATGGATGATAGCTCTACGTCTACGCGTTTGATCGTTGCTAGTGTACTTATTGTTGTGTTTTTGGGGGTTGTCGCTACTGTGGAGATTATTGAGGAAGGATATCAAAAACAGGAGGTTTCTTCCACGCCTACGTCCCGGGTTGTTGGAAATGTTGGTATTTCTGTTGAGCCAGAGGGGAATGAATCGTTTGAGAGTGATGGTGGGTAGAACGCAATGGCTAAAAAGATTTTTTTCTTTGTTTTTCTAGTTATTCTCTTAGTGGCTTCTGTTTCGGGTTTGAAGCTTGTTGGGAATGAGAGTTATAAGCAGTTTCTTCTTTTTGAGCCATTGGTTGAGCAGAGTTTCACCTATCAGTTTATTGGAGAAGGGGGGACACAGGATTATGTTCTTTCTGCTTTTGATGTTCAGGGGAATGTGAGCAGGTATTTTGTTTTTCCGGAAAAGGTGTTGAGAGATGTTGTTCCGAATAAGGAGACTGAGTTTATCTTTCTTTTACAATTTCCTGATGAGCTTGATCCGGGTTTGCATGAGGCCTGGGTTGGTGTGACTGAGACGGGTTCTGATGAAGGGGCGCTGGAAGGGGTTTCAAATGTGAATGTGCGTGTTTTTGTGCGATCTCTTTTTGCTGATCCCTTTGTTGAATGGAGTCTTAGCCAGGAGTATGATGCAGGGGCTGAAGAGCTTTCTGTCCTGATTGATGTTGAAAACTGGTGGAATGAGGATATGGAGGATGTTTCTGCTGTGGTTCGTATGCGCCAAGATAATCGAACGTTTGGAGATCGGAGGTCTGCGTCTGTTCTGGTTAAGCGGGGTGAGTCTGCTCAGATTGTTGTTCCTGTCTCTACTGCTGCCTGGCAGTCAGGAAGGTATCATGTTGAGGCAGATCTGGTTTTTGAGGGGGAACGTGAGAGTAAAACCTTGTTGTTTGAGTTAGGGAAGAAGGAGATTAGTCTTGTTAATACAACGTATGAGCTCTATACACATAGTGTGAATGCGTTTGATGTTATGGTGAGGAATGAGTGGAATGCAGGGTTTAAGGGTGTGAAAGGGGATGTTGAAGTCTGGAATGGGACGGATGTGTTGTATTCTTCTAAGATTCCTCCACGTGAGCTGAGAGGGTTTCAGACGTTAGTATTGGAGGGAGCATATATTGATACAAAGTATATTCCTGTGGGGATGTATGAGGCAAAGGTTCGTTTGAAGTATGAGGGGAGGGAGGATGTTCATCTTGTCTCGGTAGAGGTTGTGAATGATGATACTATTAGGATTAGTGAGTTTGCTTTGATTACGATTATTTTGTTGCTTCTTCTGTTGTTGATTTTGCAGGTGGTTTTTGGTGGAAAGAAGGAGAAGGGGAAAAAGTAGGTCTATCGATAGCTTTTTATAAATGATTCTTGTAATCAGAGGATGAAAAAGTGGGTTAGTTTAGTAATTGTGGTTTTAGCTCTTCTCTATGTGTGGCAGATTGGGGAGTTACTTTCTTTTCAGATGCTGACGGGGTTGGCTACGGGTTCGGGTGTTACAACTATCACGGTTGCTTCTGAGGTGGGGATTACTTTGAATCAGGCTTCGCTGGATTGGGGGACTGGACGGGTGAATCGTTCTTTGGCCGCGTGTAATACGTCGGGGATTAATCTTTCGACGACAGGGGCTGGGACGAATGATAATGCGTGCTGGATTAATATTTCGGGCGGGACGTCTGCTTTGGTGGAGGGGGATGATTTTATTGTGAATAATACAGGGAATGTGAATGTGAGTGTTACGGTTAATGGATCGACTGCTTCTGGGTTCTGGGGGGTGTCTGATAGTACGGGGTTTATGTGGCGTGGTGTTGATGATATTATGGTGGGTTCATGTGTGTCTGGGATGCAAGATAATTGGACGAATTTTTCTGGGAGTCCTCAGACGGTGTGTGATCAGTTGTATTGGAGTACGAATTCGAGTATTAGGGTAGAGGTTAATCTGTTCGCTCCTGCCAACATCTCGGCTTCTAATAGGAATGTGAGTGTTATTTTTAGTGCTGCTGAGAGTTGAGTTCTACCGCTATCTTTATATATGGTTTCTGTTAAGTAATTAGATGAAGGGGAAGGGGTATCTGACAGTTTTGGGTATTGTGGTAGTTTTTTTTAGTCTCTTTCTTGTTGCTGCTCAGTCGTTGCCAACGGGCGAGGTTACTGGGACGTTGGGTTTTTGTTTGAATACGCCGCCTGCAATCAATAATAGTTGTAATGTTACTGCTCCTCAGAATCAGAGTTATAGCTGTCAGGTAAATTATAGTGATGCAGAGGGGGATTCTGTTAATTTTTCGGGTACGAATATAACTTCTACTGATCTGTTTAATATTTCGAGTGGTGGCTGGATTAATTTTACTCCTTTGGATGCTGTTGTTGGGAATCATTCTTATAATGTTACGATTAATGATAGTAGTGGGTGTGAGTCTGATGCGTATGAGGTGTTTAATCTTACTGTCTCGAATTCGAATGATGCTCCGCTCTTAGTTACGGATCTCCCGAATGTTGAGTTTGTTGGAGGGACGTCGCATTCTGCTTTTTTTCTGAATGATTACTTTACTGATCCGGATGGGGATAATCTGAGTTATACAACCTCTTTTACTGCGTTTGGTATTACTATTACAGATAATTCTGAGGTTATTGTGACTTCAAGTTCTTGTTTTACGAATGTTGTTACGTTTACTGCTACAGATCCGTATGATTTTTCTGCAGAGAGTAATGCTATTAGTATCACGAGTGTGAGTTGTGTACGTGCAAGTCAGCCGCCGGCTGCGGCTGCTGGATCGAGTAGTGGTGGGGGTTTGGCGTTGTGTGATCCGCAATGGGAGTGTTATGATTATCAGGACTGTTTGAGGAATAGTACGCAGAGGAAATTCTGTGTTGAGCTTGTTGGGTGTTATACAGATCTGTATGAAGATTGGGTGTGGAGAAATTGTACCTATATTAACTGTACTGATGGGATTCAGCAGGAGAGGGAAGAGGGTGTTGATTGTGGCGGGGTGTGTGATGATTGTCCTAGTTGTTCTGATGGGGTGTTAAATCAGGGCGAGGAGAAGGTTGACTGTGGAGGGCCGTGTGGGCTGTGTGATACGTGTACGAATAATGTGAAGGATGGTTTTGAGTTGGGAGTGGATTGTGGTGGATTGTGTGAGCCGTGTCCGACATGTACTGATAATATTTTAAATCAGGATGAGGAGGATGTTGACTGTGGTGGGTCTTGTCCGCCGTGTAGTGAGCTTGAGATGCCTGCTCTTCTTCCTGCAGCTAGGACATTTACGATCTTCTTGTTGATCTCGATCATTATTGTGTTTTGTATGTATGTAGCCTACAAGTTCTTTCATAAGCAGATTCGTACCTTTTTTGGGAATATGGTCTTTGCTGTTGTGCCTCAAGGGCCGCGATTTATCCTGATTAAAGATCTCGAAGAGAGGGATAGGCTTATTACTCTGCTTTCTAAGCCAACAAAGCGGGTTGTTGAAGAGGTTATTCTTTCGTTTGGCGCTGTTTTTTTGCCGAAGAGTGTTTCGTTTGAGGATATGCTTGAATCTTTACAGGTATTTACTATGCCTACTCAGATTAAGAAGGTGTTGTCAGATCTGGTGGAAAATATCCAGAATTTGTCTGAGGATGCCGATATTGATTTGGTTGTTGAGGAGTTGAAGATGTTGATCTATCTTACCTCACCTTCTTCTATGTTGTTGGAAAAACATGTGTCTGAAAAGAGACTTTCCAAGGGTCATTTTCTTCGTTTTCAGCAGGAACTTCATAACTTCTATCGAGCGTTGATGTTTTCTGAGTTTGATATAGCTAAGAGAAAGTATGAGAGTTTATTGTCTGAGTATCAGGAGATGTCAGGCAAGGAACAGAAAACTGTTCATGATAAGCTTGATCGTGTGTTTTTTGAGTTGAGCTTTTTCTGGGCGCATCATTGATACGCTAGGGAAGGGGGGTTTCTGATGAATTTGGAATTATTCCAATAGAGTTGGAATTATTTTGGGAAGATATTTAAGTATTAAGATTATGTTCTTATTGAGGTGAAATTATGCGGTTAGATCGGACGAGTTTGGTAGGTATTGTGAGTATGGGTATGATATTGGCAACTCCAACGCAAAGCGTTGGCCATTCACAGAGATGCCACACTCCTCATCATTATCATCTTGTGGGACATTCACTTGATGGGGAGGTTGGAGGCGAGAGGACTGCCCGGAATGGACGGGTTCAGGGTAGAACAAATCGTGGGCGTGTTGATGGGGTGTATAGGCAGAATCTGTATATTGGAAGGCATCATGATCAGCGATCAGGAAGGAATCAGATTCTTATTGGAAGGTATGATAAGGGGGTGTTTAGGGGGCAGAGGTTGCTGCGACCGAATAGACAGCATCATGGAAGGTATTGGAGGAGATAGAATTAGTTAGGGGTTTTTGTGTTTTGTTCTATAGGTAGATTTCTACGGGATAAATCGTAATCTTTATAAATAACTTAGCTTAGTTAGATTAGTAAGCTTACTTAGTTACGTTAGCTAACTTATTGGTTGATTTGCGGGGACGATGCCAAATATTAATATTGAGATTCCGGATGAGCTTCATAAGAGGTTGAAGATTACTTCTGCAAAGAAGGGAGTATCTCTGAAGGAACGAGTTATAGAGCTTTTGAAGAAGAGGTAAGATGGCTAATATTAATATTGAAATCCCTGAAGATCTTCATAAACGGCTGAAGCTTGAGGCGATTACAAAGGATCTTACATTAAAGGAGTTTGTTATTAGGAAGTTGGAGGTGGGGAGTAGGTGAAAAAGGTTCTTCTTTTTGGTATGCTCTTTCTGATTGTGTTAGAGTTGGCTGCAGGGTTGAATGTGAGTTCAGGTCCTACGATTGCTCCTTCTCGGCCGAAGACGACTCAAACCCTTGATTGTAGTTTTACTGTGACGGGCTTAGGGGAGTTGAATGTGAGTGTGAGCTGGTTTAATAATTCTGTGAGTCATGAGGCAGATAATGAAACTAGGGATAATGTAACTAATGGGAGTTCTACGTCTACTACAGCGACGGGAGATATTGAGTCAGGGGATACAGAGTCGGGGGAGGTTTGGGTGTGTTCTATCCAGTTGAAGAATGAGACTAATACTACTGACTGGATTAATTCGAGTAGTGTTACGATTAATACGCCTCCGACCTTGATTAAGCCGAATGTTACGCAGTGGCCGGTTGAGGATCTGTTGTTTAATCTTACTGCGAATGCTACGGATGCAGAGGGTGATACGATTACGAACTGGCTTGCTGTGGATCAGAATGCATCAGATTTTGGTGGGTCATTGTTTACGATTACAAGTGGAGGGTTGATCGAGTTTACTGCAAATAGTACGTCTGTTGGAAATCATACGATTTCAATTCTGGCCTATGATGGGTTGGAATATGGGGGAAGTGATATCTATTTTGTTGTGAATGCTACAAATGATGCGCCTGTTTTTGTGTCTGCTATGACTTTTAATTGTACTTCTGGAAGTGAGTGTACGCATACGTTGAATGCGACGGATGAAGAAAATAATTTTCCTTTCACCTATTCGAATTCTACATTGTTTAATGTGACGAATACGTCGAACACGAGTGCTTTGATTAATTTTACTCCAACGTTTGGTCAGCGGGGGCAGTACTGGATTACGATGTGGGTTAATGATTCTTTGAATGGGAATAGAAGTGGTGTATTAGGGATCAATATTACTGCGAATAACAATAATCCTGTGCTGCAGTTTGTTCCGCAGCAGAATGGGACACAAAATAGTGCGTTTACTGTTTCGTTGAATGGTTCTGATTTGGATGCGGAGAATGATAGTCTTACGTTTAATACGTCGTCTAATTGTTCTATTGCGAATCCCTGGCAGGTTACTACGCCGAATAGTTCTGGGAGTAATGCTTCGGGTTTGATAAATTTTACATTGAATAATTCGCATGTTGTGTGCAGATATGTGAATATTACTTTGTGGGATAATGTGACGGGAGTGGATAATCAGACAGTGTTTATGAATATTACGAATGTGAATGATGCTCCGG
>NYYS01000017.1 GCA_002685855.1 Candidatus Woesearchaeota archaeon | reverse complement strand
AGGAATGCTGTTAAGGTTTGGGAGTGTTATCAGAGAGAGGATGTTGATCATGTGTTGGCTAAGCGGGATCGGATTGTGCTGCCGGGTGAGGATGAAGGTCTTCGAAAGTATTTAGAGCTGGCAAATAATTGTGTGTTTTTGTTATTGCATTTTTCTGATCAGATGGCTGTGGTTCGGAAGAATGTTCCGGATATTAGTAATGGGTTGTTTGGTTTGAGTAAAGGGTTGGTTGAGAGGACGGGATTGTTGGAGTGGGATAGACAGGGAAGTATTTTTTATCGCTTGTTTTTTCATGCGCAGAAAGAGGGAGTTCGGTATGGGCAGCCTTGTGTTCGGTTGCTGGATTCTCTTCCGAGTGTGACGAGTGCTGAAGAACAGGTGAGGAAGGTAAAGGAAACGGGCTGGTTTGAGGGTGTGGATGAGGGGATGGCTGTTGAAGGGTGGAGGTTGATGCAGGAGTTGTATCCTGAGTATGTGGAGGAGGATGTTGAAGGGTATCGGGAGAGGGTGTTTGGGTTGCAGAGGGCGTTTTACTAAGGTTCAATTATTTACCATACTTTCTCGTAGAGAAAGTTAGGAATGACTTAATGACTATATGGAAATTTATTGATTTGACGATCTTCTCTTTGAATGCAGGCTCTCTGATGAATATGTTTTCACTTTAGAGTAGTTAATTATCGAAAGTTTTTTAAAGGTGGTTGATTACTCATGATTACTCAGGCCCATGAAACGAAAAATTACAAAAAACAATCATCAGTATAAGGTATCTATTCCTATTGAACTCATCCGGAAAATGAATTGGGACGGTTCAAAAGAGGTCATATTTCGAGAGGTAGAGACCTCTCATGGAAAGGGTCTTGAACTTCCTATTCTTCCGCTTCGGCATGCAAAAAAGTTTTATGAGTTGATAGATAAAAAAGAGAAGGTTGAACGCATTTCAAGATATCTTTCTAAATGAAGGGTCTTATTGTTTAGTGATATCCTAAGATAGGTTCTTTTTATTAAAGTATGTCAACAACTTTGAGTTTGAACTTTAATGTTTTTCCGGCAAGGGGATGGTTGAGGTCGAGGGTTACTTCTGTGTCTCCTACTTCTACGATCTTTGCAGGGAGTTGCATTCCGTTGGGAAGACTGACTGCCAACATCATTCCGGGTTTGAGTTCTTGCTCTTTGGGGAGCTGGTCTTTAGGGACTTTTTTGAGGAGTTGTGGATTTGGGTCTCCATAGGCCATATCGGATGGGAGGGTTACTTCTTTTTCTTCTCCTTTTTTCATGTTGAGCAAGGCGTCTTCAAATCCTTTGATGACTTTGTGGGCTCCTATTTCTACTTCGATCGGGTGTCCTGCTTTTTCTGAACTGTCAAAGATTGTGCCGTCTTCCAGGCTCCCTGTGTAGTCAACTTTTATTTTGTCTCCATTTTTTACGGGCATCGTATCCACTCCATATTCGAAAAAACAAGGAAAAGAACTCGTTTTGACGATTTTTTGTTTGGAGGCATACTGTTTTTATAAGGGTTGTGGTTTATCAGCAGTATATGGGGGTTTGGGGGGATTTCTGGCGTTCTCTTTAAGAGGGCTTCCTGTATGTTTATATAGAACGGCTGCTTTCTGTTCTTAATATTTTGGAGGGATAGCTATGGTTAATGTCTTTTATACAACGGTTGAATTGTGGGCGGTTGTGGTGGCAGCACTTGTTTCGATGGTGTTGGGAGCGGCATGGTATAGTCCAGGAATGTTCGGGAAGATGTGGATTAAACTTTCAGGGTTTACAAAAAAGGATCAGGAGCGTGCTGAAGAAGAGGGGATGGGTTCACGGTATTTTTTGGGGTTTCTTTCTAGTTTGGTGATGAGTTTTGTTTTGGCAGTTATGATTCGGATTGTTGGTGCGGGGAGTGGTGTGAGTGGGGCCATTGTTGGATTCTGGCTGTGGCTGGGATTTATTGCTACAACAACGTTAGGAATGGTGTTGTGGGAACGGAAGCCGTTTCAGCTTTATTTGCTGAATAATGGATATAGTTTGATGAGTCTGCTAGTGATGGGTGTTATGCTTGGCTTGTGGGCTTGATTAGCTGATCAAAGAGAAGGTTGGGTGAAAGAGAAAGCAGGGTAGAAAGAAACGGCCAGGTAAAAGAAACGGCCACGACCTATTTAATGACTATATTGAAAAAAAAGAGTCTTCCAAAAGTATAAAAGGAAGCGATAGCAAAAGGCGTATATGAACCCTGCAAAAGAACAGCTTATCAGATTTTGGAAGGAGAACTTTCATTTTAGGGAGCAGGAAATCCAGGCATTTTCTGAATTGAATAGGGAGGAGTTTCTGCCTGAAGAGTTCAGGGAAAAGGCGTATGAGGACAGGCCGCAGCCATTGCTGCGGGGGAAAACAATTTCTCAGCCGACGACGGTGATGATTATGACCTCTGCATTGGAGTTGAAGCCGGGTGAGCGGGTGTTTGAGGTTGGCACAGGAAGCGGGTATCAGGCTGCGATGATTGGAAAGATTGTGGGGCCTTCTGGAAAGGTGGTGAGTACAGAGATTATTCCTGAGCTTGTAAATATGGGGAGAACACATTTGAAGAAGGCAGGGATTACGAATGTTGTAGTGTTTGAAGAGAATGGAGCCCAAGGTCATGCAAAGGAAGCCTTGTTTGACAAGATTATTATTACTGCTGCCTGTAAGGAGTTTCCTAAGCCGTTGCTGGAGCAGTTGAAGCCGGGCGGTATTATTGTGGGTCCGGTTGGGACGCGAGAAGAACAGGAGATGATTAAGGGTGTGAAGGATGAACAAGGCAGGCTGCGCAGGGAATTGTTAGGGCCGTTTCTGTTTACGCCGATGTATGGAAGTTATGGGTTCGAGGTTTGATTGTTCTGTTTGTCTTTTTTTATCCAGGCATGAATTGTTTTGCGTGCATGGGTTCTGATCTGGTGGTGTGGTTTTTCTTTGGGAGTGATGGTGCGGATCTTTTCTAGAGGAATAGTTGTCAAGGTTCTTTTTTTGTAAATCAGAAGTCCTGCACAGATAAGGAAGAAGAGGGAGAGAAAGATATAGATAGGAGATTGTGTGTGTTTGAAGGGTTCAAGTATTGCTAATGCGGTTGGGAGGGTGTTTTGAAATCCTGTTCTGCTTATAAGCCCGATTGTTCCTATTGCTGCAATGATCATTCCTGTTAGGACGGCAAAGGGGGGTTGTTGAGATGGGCTGATGTGAACATGTACAACTTTGTCAACACAGAGACAGCAATCTTTAATGAGTGTTGTATCCATTTCTCCTTCCAGACAGGTAAAAATGCCGTTCTTGTCCTGATTCTTCACGACGTTGATGGTATGGGAGATAAACTTTTCTGTTTTTCCTCTTCTTACATTTAGGAAGGAGAGTGTTGAAAGGGAGTCAAAGAAAACAAGATCAAAGTAGCCCGATTTTACGGCTTCACTTATTGCTATGCTGAGCTCAGTAAATGCTGCGGGCGAGGATATTTTGAGTACATTATCATTAGAGGCAGTATTGCCAATACCTTCTGAAACAGTATCGATAAAGAAGAAATTTTTTGCATTGACGTTGTTTAAGGGGAAAAAGTTTTGAAGCGAGTGAGCTGTTTTATTGAGGCTCACATAACAGACCTTTTTTGTGTGAATTGTATTTAAGAGCTTTATTATTGCTGAACTATATAACTCTACAGGAAAAACTGAAAGAAGTACGGGATTTTTTTGAAGTTCATGATTTATATTCATCTGGATGGGTTAGTAAAAAAAAGTCTAAAAAAAGAAAAAAAGTTATGTGGCACACTTACCATCAAGGTTATGGCCTTCGCCTGTATAGGTATAAGCTGCAGATGTTTCGTCGTCTGTGTAGGTTATGCTTACTGCAAAACTAAACGCGTCTCCTGCAGCGCATGATGTAACATCTGTGATAGTACAGTTCGCCACCTGTCCTGCAGAAAGGCTTGTTTGTGAACACGTTGCCGAATCACTATCAACAGTTACTGTGAGTGAGGAGATGCTGTTTCTAAGATTGTTCCTTACATCTAACACCATATCATCGTTAGACGCTGTTACTGCATATGCAGGTATTGCGATATCAGCTGTCTGCCAGAACGAGGAAGATGCTCTTGACCGTGCTCCTGTTCCGATACCTGGTATACCCCCCATTGCACCTACAACGATTAGTGCTATTATGATTACTATTGCAAGAATTATTAGATATTCTGTTGCGCCTTGGGCTTTTTTTTGCAGTTTCATGAAAATCACCTGTTTTTTACTATTTTAGGTTGCTCAACATATAAACTTTTTCATTTCTCCTCTTTATATTAATCCTTCAAAAAAGTTACCAATCACGTATCTACAGATAAAAAATATTACCAGACTCCCTATTACTATTATTGGAGAGTATCTGAATCCGTATTTGGGTTTTCCTTCTTTTTACTTGTTCAACTGTGTCTGCGTGAATTGTGGTGTATACACTATGACCTGTATGCATTGCTTCAAACATGGTTTCTGCCTGTGCTTTTCTTCTGACTTCTCCCGCTATAATCCTGTCTGGACGCATGCGTAATGAGCTCACGATCAGGTCCAGCATGGTGACTTCTCCCTGGCCTTCAGGGTTTGGGTTTCTTGTTGTAAGAGGGACCCAGTTCCATTCCAGTTCTTCAGGAAGAGTGATTTCTCTTGTGTCTTCTATTGAAATAACTCTTTGATTGGTTGGCAGCAATCCGGATATTGCTGATAACATAGATGTTTTTCCTGATGCTGTTCCTCCTGCAACCAGGATGTTCATTTCATAGTGCATTGCCAGCCATATGAACGCAGCCATCTCTTTTGAGAGAGTATTGTTTGCTATTAGGGTTGTAATTGTCCAGGGATTCCGTGCAAATCTTCGTATGGTTATTGTATTTCCTGCTGTGGAAACAGGGAAAAGAGTAGAGGCAACTCTGTCTCCAGAAAGAAGATGAGCGTCCATTATAGGATGCAGTCCTGTAATCTCTCTTCCCACCTTTCTCCCAATTTGTGAGGAGAGGTTTATTTAAATTATTATTGCTGGCGCTTTCTCGTCTTTTTCGTCGTCAAAGTCGGTTACTAATGCTTCTGTTGTTAACACCAGTGCCGAGATTGATGCAGCGTTCTGTAAAGCAGAACGGACTACCTTTGTGGGATCGATGACTCCTGCCTGGATGAAGTCTTCATAGCAATCTGTTTTTGCGTTGTAGCCGATGTTTTCATCTGTTTGGGTTTGGAGTTTTGCAATGACCTCTGCTCCTTCTTTTCCTGCGTTTATTGCGATCTGTCTCAGTGGCTCTTCGAGGGAGCGCATGACGATCTTGAGTCCGGATTGTTGGTCGTTCTCGAGGGTAGTTGTTGAAAGAATCTTTTTTGCATGGAACAAAGTAACACCACCACCGGGGATGACTCCTTCTTCAACAGCGGCTTTGGTTGCGTTGAGTGCATCGTCCATGCGCATCTTCTTTTCTGTCATCTCTGTTTCTGTTGCTGCTCCTACCTTGATAACTGCTACTCCGCCTCCGAGTTTTGCAAGGCGTTTTTTCAGATCTTTTTGTTCCCATTCTGATTCTGTAAGTTTAATCTGGTTTTCTATCTGGGATTTTCGTGCAGCGATTGTTTGAGGGAGTCCTTTTCCTTCGACGATGATCGTGTTTTCGTTGTCGATGGTTATTCTTCGTGCAGATCCGAGTTGTTGGGTTGTGAGTTCTTCAAGTTTCATGCTTTTTTCTTCAGAGATGACCTGTCCGCCGGTGAGGATTGCGATGTCTTCGAGCATCTGTTTCTGTTCGTCGCCAAATCCGGGTGCTTTTATTGCACATACTTTGAGTGCTCCTCGTATGAGGTTGAGGACGAGTGTTGCGACTGCTTCTCCATCGACGTCTTCTGCGATGATGAGCAGGGGTTTTCCTTCGTTAGCAACAGTTTCAAGAACTGGTACGATCTGTTTCATGTTGCTGATCTTTTTGTCGGTGATGAGTATGTAGGGATCTTCGAATTCGCAGATCATCTTTTCATGGTTGGTTGCCATGTAGGGGCTGATGAATCCTCTGTCGAACTGCATTCCTTCAACTACTTCGAGGGATGTTTCGATGCTCTTGGCCTCTTCTACGGTGATGACGCCGTCGTTTCCGACTTTTTCCATTGCATCTGCAATAAGTTTTCCGATCTCTTCATCGTTGTTTGCACTTATTGTGGCAACCTGCACTATTTTTTGTTTGTCTTTTACAGGCGTGCTTTTCTCTTTGAGATAGTTGACTACTGCTGTTGTTGCTTTTTCTATTCCTTTTTTTACTTCGATCGGATTTGCACCTGAGGTGATGTTCTTGAGGCCTTCGGTGATCATGGATTGGGCAAGAAGGGTTGCGGTTGTTGTTCCGTCTCCTGCAGTGTCCTGTGTTTTTGATGCAACCTCTTTGACGAGCTTAGCTCCCATGTTTTCGAACTTGTCATGGAGTTCTATCTCTTTTGCAATGGTTACTCCGTCGTTTGTTACAGTAGGGTTGTCTGCTTTGTCGAGGACGACGTTGCGTCCTTTGGGTCCGAGTGTGATCTTGACGGTGTTTGCAACTTTGTCTACTCCTTTGAGTAAGGATTGTCGTGCTGGTTCATTGAATGTTATCTGTTTTGCTCCCATTTTTAGTTCCTCATGTTTGGATTTTCTATGATTTTTCGCTATGATTTTCAGTATTGTTTCTCTGCTTTACAGAGTTCTTTCGAGTTTTGCGATGATGTCCTTGTATTCAAGTATGATGTATTTTTTCCCTTCTATTTCAAAGTCTTCGTTGCTGTAACCGCCGTAAAGAATTTTGTCTCCTTTGCTGAGAGGGAGGGGTGTTCCTTGTTTTGTTGTTCCGACTTCGATGACAGTTCCTTCCTTTTTTGTTTCTTTTGCAGAATCCGGAATATAGATTCCTCCTTTTGTTCGTTCTTCGCCTGTTGAAGGCTCGATCAGGACGCGTTCTCCGAGTGGTGTGATCTTCATCTTTGTTCCTCCGTTTTGTTGTGGTTTGGCAGATTTGTTGAGGCCAAACAACGCATTTTCTTCTTAAAGTCAGGGAATCTTGAGGGGTATTTAAAGCTTTCTTGAGGGTGTTTTTAAATGAGTGAAGGAAATCAAAAGAGAGGGGTGGAGAAGGGGAGGTTTGAGTGGTTCCGAGGCCACGGAGTGGACTCGCAGGACAAAGAAAAAAGTTAATATAGAGTCGGGGTTTTCCTTCTTTATGTCTGTTTTGGAATCGATGATGAAGCGTGTAAGATCGACAGTGGGAGCTGCTGTGCTGGCAGCGGCAATTTCTTTTTCTCCTCTTCCTTGCTCTTCTGCACAGGGAGCAGAGAGGGATCCGGCGGGGCAGGAGCAGCAAAAGGAAACAGCGAGACCGGAACCAACAAAGGGTGTTTATGTTGATTTTCACTTGAAGGCGCATGCTGGATTGCAAAGCGGACTTGTTCAGGGTTCGAACTTTCCTGAAGAGTTTCGGGAAGGATATTGGATGGAGGAAGGCCCCTGGAAACAGGGTATGGATCTTCAGCCGGATAAAACCTTAGGAGGAACAACTAATGTATTCCACAGAGATAACCGGTTTATCTTCCCTATTCCTATTCCTGTTACGTTGGAAGCAAGTGTTGGTTATCAAACTCCTGAATGGGTGTTTGACCTTGGTATTCGAACCTATATTGACCATGCTGCGGACGTTGCCGGCTATGTTGAACCTGACAGGGATTATGCAGACACGTATGGGATTGGTGTGCAGTATCATGGAAAAAGATTAAGATCCTTGGGTGAAATACCTTCCTATGTTCGAGATGCGAGCGGTCTTTTTTTTCGGGCCAGTCTTGTACAATCGAGATCGTTTAAGGAACAGGAAAACTCAGATCCTGCGGTTGCACAGAAAACACTCTTTTTAGAATATTCTCTTGATAAGGTGGATTTTTACAGTTTTAAGGGGAACAAGGACAACAAGTCTGTAGGTCAAGGAGATCAAAGTAGGGGAAGGTGGCATTGGTATGAGCGTAAGCCACTTGGAGAACTTTTTATACACTCGCTTCGGCTGGGTCAGAGGTTCCAAGGAGTTGATCCATCTTTCTTGGGCATCTCTGTTTTCTTTGAATATTATGGAGGCATCTCTTTTGCACATCAGCATTCAATGAATGATTTAGGGGAGGAGCTTGATACTTCTTTTCCAATATCTTTTGAGATAGGGTATAATGGGGCATTTGGTTTTTCTTCGATGCGATAGAAGAGGTTTCAATCCAGGATACTTCTGGAACAGGAGGTGTTCTCAGCCACGTTAAATTATTTCAGCAGTCCTCTTTGATGGAGATATCTTCGTGCAGCTTTTTTGTATTCCTCTTCTTTAAACATATTTCTGAAAAAAGAAGCGCTAGCCTTTATCTGAGAATCTATAATGAGCTTTTGTTGTGAAAAGAGGGCGGAGTTATTTTTAAGTTCTTTTGCATAGGTTACAACATATTCTTGTTTGTTCATTTCAATCCATCTTCGATTATTTTTTTAAACTTTTTAAAATTTTCCTGTTTAAGGATTTCGGAAAAAACCGTACGGAGATGCAATGCATCAAGCAGATCTTTCTCGCTTTTTAGCACAAGCTCTTTATACAATATTTCAAATTCTAAGGGGGGAATTTTAAATGTGAAATCATGAATTCTTATGTGTTGCGGATGTGAGAACTCAAAAAATTGAGCCTTTTTTTCTGGAGTGACAGGTATACATTCCATGTTGGGAAAGAGCTCTTCTTTTCTTGCAAAGCGGACATTTTCAAGCTCTGCTATATAGGGATACACTTCTGAAACAGTATCTCCCTGAAAACACCAGAAGTTGTTTTCTAACAGTTCATTAAATAAGGGGATAAATTGTTCTTTGTCCATCTTTGGAATAAGCACATCCACATCTTCTGTTCCACGTGTTCTTCCTGTGGAAATACTTACAAAACCGCTTACAATAAGATAATCAACATGCTTGTGAATTATTTCAAGAAAGGACTTTACAAAGAGATCTAATTCCGTAAGAGTGCGATCTATTACAAGAACGTTTTCTTCAAACATATATCCTTTTGGCACATGTCAGGAAGGGTTTAAACCTATTTAAATGTGTTTATTTCTTTCGAGGATGTTTAGTCGAGATATGTGATATCTATGAAGCTTCTCGAGGCCACGGAGTGGACTCGCAGGACACCACACAGTTATTTCTTTTTTATTAGGGCAAGAAAGAACCCGTTAACGTTGTGGAGGTGGGGCCAGAACCTTTTTGCGTTGCTGATGGAAGGATCGAGCTCTTTTTCAAAGATGGTTGTATAGGCGGGTGATCCTGCTTCTTGTTTGATGGGGAGAATTTCGGCATCGGAATGTTTTTCTAGGAAGGTGTCAAGTTGGAGTTCGTTTTCTTCGGGTTCGAGTGAGCAAGTGGAGTACAGGAGTGTTCCTCCTTTTTTTAGGACCTTCCAAGCCGCATTCAGGAGTTCTTTTTGTCGTTTTGCCATTTGGGGAAGGTCGAGGAGGTTTCTTTTTTTGAACCAGTCTTCTTCGAGTGTGAAGTTTCCTGAACAGGGAGCGTCGAGGAGGATTTTGTCGAACTCTTTTTTGAAGTCGGTGATGAAGCGGGCATCTTTTTTGTAGAGGATGGTGTTGGAGATTGCAAGACGTTCGAGGTTGTTGCGAAGGGATTGAAGGCGTTTTGTTTCTATGTCGAGTGCGATAATTACTCCTTTGTTGTTCATGAGCTGGGCGAGGTGGGTTGTTTTTCCTCCGGGGGCTGCTGCCATGTCCAGAACCATCTCATTGGGTTGCGGATCAAGGATTTCTGCTGCGAGCTGGGAGGGTGCTGCCTGGAGATAGTAGTAGCCAAGGAGGTATTCTGGTGTTGCGCCAAGAGAGAAGTTTGATTCATAGAAATATCCGAATTCGAGCCAGGAGATCTTTTTGAGTTTGACTCCTTGTTTGTTGAGTCTATTGAGGAGGTCTTTTGGAGGGATGCGAAGGGTGTTAATTCTAAAAGCGGGTTTGATGACTATTTTTTCAGGGTTGAAGTCTGCTCCGAGTTTGCGATAGCGGGAAAGATGGGATTCCATTCTTAAAGAGGAAGGCTAATGTTTAAATAGATGAGGTTTTTCGCTGCATTATGGTAAAGGTTGGTATTATTGGTGGTTCGGGATTGGAAAATCCTGATCTTTTGCAGAATTCTGAACAGAAAAAGATGCATACTCCGTATGGGATGTGTTCTGATCTTGTAACAACAGGGAAGGTGGGAGGGGTTGATGTGGTGATTATTCCGCGGCACGGCCGCAATCACCATATCTATCCGAGCAAGGTGAATGCACGGGCAAATGTGTGGGCGATGAAAGAATTAGGAGTAACACATATTCTTGCGCCGACAGCGTGTGGTAGTCTACGTGAGGATATTGCTCCGGGGCATCTGGTTTTTATTGATCAGTTTATTGATCGGACAACCAAACGGCATCAGACGTTCTATGAGGGGCAGGAGGTGTGTCATATTAGTATGGCTGATCCGTTCTGTGAAAAGGTGCGTAATTTGTTGGTGAAGGAGGCGGCTAATCTTGGGTTGAAGTTTCATGGAAAGGGAACCATGGTTGTGATTGAAGGGCCACGGTTTAGCACGCGTGCAGAGTCTGAACTGTTCAGGAAGTGGGGGTGTGACACGATTAATATGACTACTGTTCCGGAAGCGGTGTTGGCTCGGGAGGCAGGAATTTGCTATCAGCCGATTGCGATGAGTACGGATTATGATTGCTGGCGGCAGGGAACAGAGGATGTGAGTGTCGATATGTTGTTGGCAACAATGAAGCTGAACGCTGATAATGTTGTGAAGCTTGTTTTGAAGGTTGTTCCTTTGCTTTCTGACTGGGAGTGTGGGTGCAGGACGGCTATTGAGAGCTCGCTTCTTTAAATAGTAAACCTTTTAAATTCTGAATGATTAGCTCTGGAGAGGTGATCAATTATGGGATGTTGCAATAAGTGTAAGAGTCTGTGTGGACTGATTATTTTAGTATTAGGTATTATATTTTTACTCGGAGATTTAGGAATCTGGAGCTTCTGGGGTATTAACTGGTGGACAGCAGTTTTCCTTGTCGTAGGAGCGTGTAAGCTTTGTACTACCAAGTGTCCAGAATGTCAGAAGGCATGTAAGAAATAGGTCTTTCCTATTTTTTTATTTATTTTCTTTTTCTATGTTCCCCCATACTTCTGAAAGATAACTGTTCCACAGGCTTTGCAATGAGAGGCATCTTCATCGTGTTGTGTAAGACCGCAGGTAGGACAGGTTGCCTCTTTTTTTCCGACAGAACGCCATTGTTTAACGATCTGTCCTGCGTGCCAGGGGATAAGTATTATGGCTGAGATGATCATAAGTACAGTGATCCATCTTCCTGCTTCTGATAGGGGAATGATATCTCCAAAGCCAACAGTTGTGAGCGTAACAACAGTGAAGTAGAATGCGTCACCAAAGGTGTTGATTTCGGGGTTTATTTGACTCTCTACATGATAGAAGAGGCCGGATGAGACAAAGAAGATAAGCAGTATGGTAATAGCGAGTCGAAGAATGTTAAACAGCATGAGGGTAACTCGTCCAAAGAAGAAGTTTGGATCGGCGGTGAAGCGAAGGAAACGGAATATTCTAAAGACTCTGAAGACACGAATGATGCGAACGAATCCTATGTTTAGGGTTGCAGGAATAAAAATAAGTGAGAGTGTGGGTAGGATTGCCAAAAGGTCGATGATGCTGTAGATATCTTTAACGTGTTTAAATCGGTCTCTTGCTCCATAGAGTCGTGCAAGATATTCAACGATAAAGAAGATGACGGTAATAATCTCTATCTTCCAGAGAAGAGCTCGAGTTGATTCTGCTATGGGATAGGTTTCAAGTACAAAGATAAAACAGATGATGAGGTTGAGAAGGATGATGAAGATATCGACAAGTTTTCCCATCGGTGATTTACAGTCTATCATGTAGAATTTGATAAGTTCCCTGAAGCTATTTTGCTTAGTTGCTTGTTGAGAGGCTGTTTTTTTGTGGATATTGCTCTTTTTTTTAGGCATTGATTCCTTTTTTGAGGTCAGATAATAAAAAGGTTTCTAGTTTTCCTGTGTTTTTTCTCTCATCCAGAGCAGAGTGCGTTCTTCATCTACTCTACCAAGGGCATAGGTAGGAAGAAGTTCTTGATTAGCAGGTATCTGTGCGCGGACAAGGATAAGTGAGCCGACGGGTGCTTTGTAGATTGAAAAACAGGTAGGGCTATTGGCATAGAAGAATGCCTGACCAGAAAGTACTCCTGCAATTGCCATATTCGAAGTGTCAGAGGGTTCTGTGCGATTTGAGAGTCCTTTTGATCCTTTTTTGAAGTTCTGAATAATGATTGAATTGAGATTTCCTGAGGAAAGCTTTGCATGACGGGTTATCTCTGAGTAGAGTTGTTGCAGTTCTTGATGGAGTTGATAGGTTATTGGAAGCGATTGTTCCAGTGATAGTGGTTCAACGGGTTTGTGTTTGAGTTTTGGGACAAAGGTAGAACAATCGTCAAAGTGTTCCTCTTCATTGTTTTCTGAATAGATAAAGGGGTGATCTACGTATTCCAGAATGAGTTGACCTCTTGTGGATTTAGGCAGTGCATAAGGAAGAACAAGAACGCCAACATCTTTTGGGTTGTACAATTTTTTTGCGATCTCTCTTGGATGGATATGTGTTTGGTTAAGGAGAGTTTCCATAGAGAGCGGATTCAATCGCGTCCTATAAAGTTTGCTTTTGTTAAAGCAGAGGTTTATAAAGAGTTCAGGCCTTCCAGAGGCATGGATCACGTTGTTCTTGTATCGCTCTTATCTTTAGCAGGAGCAGGAATGTTGTTAGGATTTGCTCATGCAATCGAGGCAGACCATCTTGCAGCAGTATCTACATTTATCGGGCGAGCAGGAAGTTTGAAGAGGTCTTCTTTACTAGGCTTCTTCTGGGGGTTAGGGCATAGTAGTATTCTTATCCTTGCAGGCATTATTCTTCTTCTCTTCCGCATTAGTATTCCAGATACATTTATGTATCTGTTTGAGATGGGTGTGGGTGTAATGTTAGTTGTATTGGGGCTTCGGGTAATTATTCAGGAAAAGATTCACCTTCACAGGCATAGGCATGACGGAGTTGAACATCTGCATCTTCATTCTCATGCGCATTCTGAACAGCATCACCATTATCATGGCTCTTTTGTTGTGGGGGCGATGCACGGTCTT
>NYYS01000016.1 GCA_002685855.1 Candidatus Woesearchaeota archaeon | reverse complement strand
TATCCAATATAACCAGATCATAGCCAAAGATATGTTCCATCATTCTGGCCCCGATCTGGCTTGCTGCTTCTATCTCAATCTCTTCCGGCAGTCTGGCCTTTATTGCCAGAACATCCTCAGTATCATCATTGATGATCAATATTCGTTCTAATTTTTCCGTCATTTTTTTTCCTCCTGTTCAAATGTATTAATCTGCACCACCTTCTGAATCCGCAATCAACATATCATAGAGATCACGAACACCTGACTCACCTTTTCGAATAATTCCTCGATAAGGCACACTCAAACCTGACTCGGACTCCACAAAGCCAAAACAGCGAAGGTTTGGACGTTCAATCGGTGAATGCTCGCGTGCATGTACAACCAACCTGTCAGCTAAAGCCTCAGGCACTCCTCCTCTACTTTGAGGAAACCTGTCTGCAACAACAAGGTAGTCCAGTTTTCTGTCTACATCGAGAACCCTCTTTGCATCCTCGAACGTTCCTGCACCATAACAGTCAAAGACAGACTCCTCAAATGAGGAGAGAATCTCCCTTCTCAAACCACTATCAGGCTCAACAACAAGGAGATACTTACAAAAAACTCCTTCATTGAAATCTTCAAATCCGACACCAGGAGCAAAAAAGGCCCGAAGACCTCCTTTAGCTCTAAGCCGTGCAGATGCGGTGCTAAACTTCTCTCCCGGCTTCATAAAGCCGGTAGGGCTGTTCATTGCACGCAAAAAACGCTCCATTGGACATTCGTCTTCCATCCTTATCACCTCTGAACCGCCAAAGCCTCAGTTAAGTAGGGCGTTACAAGCACAGGCTCTTCCAGACCGCTTCCAAACTCTTCAAGCGCAGACCGTATCTTTCCTTCTTCGCGTGAAACAAGCCCATCCAGGAAACCTTCATGCGTCAGTAAACTACGCACAAGATCCGGACTCTTTGGGATATCCAACGCATACCCTGCATCTTCAGGATAGCTTCCAGAATAATGGCTTGGTCCACCATAGAAGATGCTGTATCTGGCAACAACAATGCCTGATCCCTTTATGCTCTCAACCCTTTCTTCTGCAGGCCGTGTAGACCCATGTATCACTAATTGTGGAAACCCAGAAGGTCCTGCACAATTATCAGGTGTCTCGATCAGGACTCTGTGCCTGCTCGTTATCATCTGGGGAACCTGAATCAGATTATCCCGATCATACCCATACCGCTCCTCTTGGTCCTTAATATACTCTTCATCACAGCGATCTCTCACATCATCAAACAGATAGGGGGTTAAAATCCCGATCCGAACGATCTCCAGATCACGTACTTCTTCGGTACTTGCCGTCATTTTTTTTTCTTTCCAAACAGCCTTTCTGGCTATTTACTATTAAGAAGTAAGAAACAGAATAAATAGTTATTCGCTATAAAACATATTCCTAATATGAATATTGCCTAAAAATAGCAATATTTAAATAGAACCCTGCCTTTCCTCTCCCGTGAAACGAAAGATCATCAAACAGGGCAACAACTCCTACACACTCACCCTGCCTATACACTGGATCCGGGAAGAAGGCCTCAAAGAAGGCAACGACGTCTTTCTCAAACACGAAGACAGACAGATCGTCATCGAACTCGCCCACGACTTCAAGCCGCCCGAAACAAGCATCAACATCGACATAAAATCCTATGCAAAAAGAACCATTCTAAACATCCTAAACCAGAACTACAGAAAAGGATACGACAGAATACTTCTCGGCTACACAAACCCTTCCCAGATAGAAGCAATAAAAGAGATCGTCCACCAAACCCTTCTCGGCTTTGAACTTGTTGAAATCCAGAAAGATGTCTGCATCATACAAAACATCGCAGAACCCTCTGCAGAAAAATTCGACGTCATCCTCAGAAAAATATTCTTCAGCATCCAGCAGGAAACAACAGAAATCCTTAACGACCTCACAACAAAAAAATTCAACACCGAAAAAAGAGAAGAAACAAAACAGATGATCGACAACTACACCAACTTCTGCAGAAGAGTCATCATAAAAAACAGAATCGGAGGAAGAAAAAACTCCTACGCCCTCATGAACCTTGTGTCCAAACTCTCGCTCATCGCCCACGCACACTACTACCTCCACCTCTATGCAGAAAAACAAAAAAAATACACACCCAAAAAAGAAATTCTCGAACTCTACAAAAAATCAATCGAACTCTTCGCCATCTTCAGCTCAGCATTCTACAAAAAGGAGATCGACCTCGCAGACAAAGTGGAATTTATTCGCGACAATCTCTTCAAAACAAAGATCTACCCCCTCCTTGAAAAAACAACATCCATAGACAGCGTCATCATCTATCACATCGCAGAAAGCATACGACTCACCCACGTCGCAACAACAAACCTCTTCTTCCTCCTAAACTACAGTGGCAACTAACTCTCTTCGGGTATAGGTCTCAGCAACACAAAGCAGAGAATCAACAACATCACTTTTTTCAGCACGATAAAAAGCAGTACGCAAACTCTCGGTAACCAACATCTCATAGACGCGCTCCTTAAAGAGCTCTTCATCCTCATCAAACTCAGGATCAATCTCCTTACGAAGCAGAACATACCCATGAATAGCAGCATCCGTACGCTCCCTATCCAATGTACGAGAAAACCCCTCCGCAGGATCAAGCAACGCCTTTGCAATATCCTTATACTCTCTTCCCGGTTCCACACTCCCAAAATCACCAAGAACCCTTCCATGAAACCAGTTATCCCATTTCGCATCATTATGCGAAAGCACCGTTTCTTCTAACTCACGATGATAAACAAGAATAGCCTCGTACCTATCACGAAGAACCTCCAGTCTCTGACATACTCCCTTGCCCTTTCCTAATTCATCAACCAGTTCATCAAACGAATAAAAATCCCTACTCGTACGCTGCACACTCGCTTCACCAATTCGATCCTTCAACAAACCATGAAACAAGGAAAGCACATACATCCTATGATTCAAAAGCGTATCATCAACTCCACATCGATCAAACACTCCCGGCTTATAGACATCATCTTCCTCCCTCTCATGCGCAGTACGCGAAGCAAGAATAAACACATCATCCTTCTGAAGATATCCTTCATTCCCGATCTCCACCATCGACGCAGTATACCGTACCAGAGCATCACTACCACTAACCATGCTTCCAACAGCCAACTCCTTCTCTGCAACATCACGACCCATACAAACCTTAAAGGCCATCCCCTTCGGAAGAAGAACAGTATGCGGAAACGATTCAATAAAACGAATTTCCTCTTTAGACAAAACATCAAAGGAATGAGCAGTCTGATAAATAATTGGAACATCAACTCCTCTCTCAGACAAACCCCGCAATACACGAACGCCCGTACCTAAATTTCCCGCATCTCCCTGATAGTTGTTATCAATAATAATTGCAGCATACCCTGAAAGATCTAAACTACTAATATCGCGATCCTGCCTAACAACCGTCAGCCTGCCCTCTTTGTTATCCATCCGGTCACTCACAACAAGGAAACTTTTCTCGCATGTTGACTGCCTTCCATCAAGAAAACTAGAAGAAAGCCGATCAAGAAAACGTGCATCCCTTCGCGCACCCAATCCATGCGTGTAATTTTTAATTTTACTATAAAGATATCTTTCTAAACTTGAACAACTACCAAGACCCTGGATATGGGGACTGATTCCCTGTAAACCTGTTACTGAAAGAACACGTTTAAGTGCTTCTAGAACAGGATTTGAATAATGCATATCTAACTCGATGTTAGGCAGACCAATAACAACCTCTGCATCCGGAACAGCTTCCCGAATTTTCCTGCAGTATGTGGCCTGTTCGGTCAGACTCCGTAAATCAATAAACCTTCTATCGCTCACTCCCAGAAGAACATATGGGTTTTTTGCCTCGCGCGCTGTCTCAACAAGATCAGCAGGATCAACAACACGAAATCTGACCTTCCCCCCAAAGGCAAGTGACAACCCCTCTCTCATCATCTCCTCAAATCTCTCTCCGAACCCAGCACTGTCTGCAACAATAATCTCTCGTTTCTCCTCTACAGCATCCAACAGGCATTCGTCCAGGCTCATATACTTTATTGAGTCCTCTCACTATATAAATCTTTCTTTTTAATACCACTTGAAAGTAGTCAACGAATACTATTAATTTCAATATAGTCATTAAGTCATTCCTAACTTTATCTTCGATAAAGTATGGCTAATAAATCAAACGTTACCAAAATCTTTAAAAACAACTCTGTTTCTATTCCAAACGGGCTTGTAAGGAGGTACACAATGAAACATATCTACAGAGGAATGCTCGTTCTGACAATCATTCTGCTTGCTGCATGTGCAGAACCACAGGAACAGGAAAAACCACAACCCGAACCCACCACGACAACCCACGTCCTCGAAGAACGAGAACACGATCCCATCGAAGACATCGACAAAGTTAGACTCAAAACAGTCCCGCAAAGCTGGGACCAGGACCCCGAACCAGACGGAATACGTATCTATCCCCAACTCCTCGACAACAAAGGACAACAAATAAAATTCGAAGACCGAGAACTCAATGTAGATGTAGAAATCTGGACCGGCCTCTACGACCAGAACAACGACTGGGGAGAACACCGTTCTGTCTATGAAGGAACACACAAAATAAACACCTGGAAAGCAGCCCTTCCCGGAACAAACTACGGAATAACCGTCCCCTACGACAAAATAAACACCTACTCAGACGACGGAAGAATCGGCTTTGTCAAAGTAAAGGTCTACACCCCCTACGACCTCTTCGAAGCCGAAGACCAACATGCACGGATAAAACCCTAACGTCTCTCCGCCATAAGATTACAATAGGAAACAGAAATAAGTTCATCCGGAGAGATCGGAAACAAATCCTGATAAAATCAACATTGCTCAAGAAGCCTTCTTTATGTATAATCGTTTATTTTATAGCGCTGAGAGGCCTCTTAAACACTTTCGAGATCAGAGTAAGCTTTTTAAATAGCTGAAAACCCCAACTTTATACGGCCCGTAGCATACTCAAAAATTCTAAGTAATTTTTGATCGCTTCGGTAGCTGTGCCTCCGTAGCATAGTGGCTAATGCACCTGACTTGTAATCAGGAGATCCCGGTTTCGAATACCGGCGGAGGCTTCTTTTTAATAACCTGGAGGACAAAAACCCTCCTTTTGCCATTTTCCCACTTTTTTTTTAAATTTTGAATTTGAGAAGCCCACCCTGTCTATCCATTTCAACAAATTATTTTTTCCATTCAAATATATGGTGTTTATGTATTTACATTCTCTATATCGTTTATCATATCTCCGCTCATTATACAAGACGCAATATTTGAATCCTAATTCTGAATAAAGCTTCTCTAGATCTTCAACCAGCTTTTTACTTTTGAATGCAGCTTTAATAACGGGGTATGTGTGGCCTTTTTTAGTTTTCTTTTTGAAGCAAATAGAGAAATCAGTATCACAAAGCCCTCTCAAAAAGGAAAATTTATTTTTTGAAGTAGACTTTTTTATTATGCTTGGAATAGTAATAATACCTGACTTGTCATTTATTGGAACTTCACAAACCTTATTAAGGAATTGTAAAATACCTTTTGAATGTGCCTTAAGAATGACAGCATTTTCTCCGTGGTCTTTTCTATGAACCATTTCCAAGTTAAACAATTTTTTGAATAGTTCCATTACATATTTAAGATACTTTATTTCTTTACTATGACCAGACACAACGATGTTGGATCTGACAAATCTATGTCCTTTCTTAGTTATCCCAGGGTAGAGTCCAAGATGTCCGTCACCAAGAATAATCCCAATAAGTTCGGATAATTGTTCTGTTAATTTTTTCGGGAGAGTTATTTTTCTGCCTAAGTCTCGAGGGCTCATTTCAACTGTTGATGAATTTAATCTCATGATAAACACCCCTAAGTTTTCTTTATGTTAATAACAGGGCGTAATTATCAGAGATCGGAATGAACATATAAATTGGAGGGCAGAACTTGGCTAGTGTGTCCACTGATAAATGCTTCATTATTGATAATTGAACAGGGTGGCCTT
This sequence comes from Candidatus Woesearchaeota archaeon, assembly GCA_002685855.1. GTDB lineage: Archaea > Nanobdellota > Nanobdellia > Woesearchaeales. Next base: position 1,884 of record NYYS01000016.1, on the reverse strand, counting down.
GAAGAGTATATCTCATTTTCAAGAACAAGTCACATATGAGAAATCTATATAAAACCATAACAATTCCCTCTCACCATGAACGACATAGAAATCTACTGGAGACCCCCTACCAAACCATCAATTGTCAAAGGAGTACACTATAAACTCTCTGTTCCCAGAACCCTAACCACAGATATCCAGATAGAAAACACACTCTTCACAGACGCCCTCACCGAAGAAGAACGCCAACAAATAGGAGAATTCTGGAACCAGATCAAAGAACAAGCCCGACAAGCAGGAAAAAACCCTCCCTTCTCAAAACCCAACGGCCTCGGAACACTCTTCGACACAACAGACAGCATAACCTACAACCAAACCCAGTTCAAAGAGTATCTCTTTGTCTCAAGAAACCCCGAAGCACTCCCGCCCGAAAAAAGAAACAGGATGAAAGTATCCTCTGTCGGAGCAACCGTGTGGAGCAAAGAAGGCTACACCATCGTCCACAGAAGACACAAAGATGCAGACCACGTCCCAAACGTTTACGACGCATCAGTCGCAGGACTCTGCCAAAACACAAACAGAACACTAAACTTCGATTCTGCACTCACAGAAAAACTCGAACGAGAACTCGGAATCACACACAACCACATCGAAGATATCTCCCCCACCTCATTACACAGCTGCGGCTCACCTGACTTCAGCGGAATGTTCACCTACTCCATCCAAACCAATCTATCCCTGTCTGAAATAGCAGAAAAAGCCTTAGAACGCTGGGGACCTCACTTCGTCATCCTTCCCCCAGACGAAATTCCCGATTTTGTCATCGACAACTACGGAACAGGCCCCGCCTGCCTCGACGGAGCAGTCACCCTTGCAGCAGCCATCTCCACTACCTATTACCAGCGAACCCTCGACGGCCTCAAAGAGAAAGGAAGAACCATTGCATCAGGATACCTTGAAGACGGAACCTTTTACGAAAACAAAGAATAAACGATAGTTTTAAATATCAGATAATATTATCTGATATCATGACAATACAAATAAATTTGAGGATGCCTGAAGATTTTTTACAACAAGCAAAAGATTATGCTCAAGCTCATGGCTATTTGAACGTTCAAGAGTTCTTTAGAGAAGCTGCTAGAGAGAAAATTTATGACGAATATGAAGTTAGAGAAGAATATCTAAAAAGATTACACAGTAAAGAAGCAAATACTTTTCTATCTGAGTGTGAATCAAAAGAATTCGAAAAAGAAATGAGAAAAAGAGCTAAGTTAAAGTGAGAAAAAGAAAGTATAGTCATCTTTTTAGAAAGCAGCCTAAAAAACTCAAGGCCGAGAGCTTCAGAATATTTGGAATAAAGTGGATGAAATTCTTTTATCCGAAGATCTAGATCATTATAAAAATCTAACAAAGTCTCTAAAAAGATTTAAGCGAGTTCATATTAATAATTCTTATGTAATTTTATTTTTTGGTGAGGATGGAACAGTTTATTTTGTTGATTATGAACATCATGATATTGTTTACAAGCATAGTAAAAAAGCTCTAAAGAAATATCTTAATCTAAGATTTTCATAATCCTAATTCTGCCCCTTTATGACATTGTCTCGATATAACGCCAAAGCCCCTTAATTCATTCTACAAAGCATACACAATCAACGCAAGCCCAATCCCAATCAACAACCCGCCAGAAGCCTCAACAAACGTATGACCAACCACCTCATCCAGATGAGAAATCTTCAGATTGAGCTTATTCACAATCTTATTCAATGCTTCTCCATGCTCGCCCGCAGACTTCCGTACACCAACAGCATCTCTGAATATTATAATTAGAAAAGCTGCAACAACAATAAACAAAGGACTTACTCCCTGCTCAAGATAAATCCCTGTACCCAACGCACTAATCCC
>NYYS01000015.1 GCA_002685855.1 Candidatus Woesearchaeota archaeon | reverse complement strand
CTGCCCCTGAAAAACTTTTCTACAACAACCAAGAACTCAAACCCTACGCCCTAAAGGACGTAGTACTCTTTATTTTCAGTATAGAAAAGAATACTTTGCTACTTTCGAGTGACGATGAATCGAAAAATTTATAAATAGAACGAAACCATTTCCCTAGAAGACATTAGAAACGGTTTAAAGGTTACCCCACAATGACTGATGGAATATTGAAAAAAGGAGTTGAAAGGCGACTACGCTTTGATGTGCATAAATTACCTGGCGAAAGAGGTCCTCGCTATATTGGCCATGCAGATCTCAAATTGAGTGAAGGAGATGGTGTTGCACAGGTGTCTTTGGTGTATACAGGAAATACGGCTCCCGTATTTCCTCTTCACAGTATTCGTGCTGCATTTGGAGCGGTTCATTTCAACTTTAATTCTACCCAATGGTTTACACCACAACCTGTAGAGATGGAGCAGCCAAAGGGTTTTTTGTATCCTTATATACAGTCAACTGAGCTGCGTAAGGGATTTGATTTTGAGAGATTGAATCTTTATCGGACAAAGGCAAGAATTACGAGTTATACTCATCCTAGGGAACCTCGAAATCTGGCCAACCATATAGACCTTGTGTGTCAGATGGCAACGATTGCGATAGATGATGTTACTGCTGAACTTTCTCGAAGGGATGCAGTAGTTGTTGGAAGAGATCCTCAGGGAGATCTTTCCTCTTCGATTGATGGAGGAATCGATATTGCAAATATGCTTTATGGTGTAGTTGCATCGATTGAGTTGTATGCATTGGGTCGTGCTGCTGAGATAGAAAAAGCTTCAAAGAAGAGAAGAGAGGATAAACGTTTGAATATTCAAGGTGGTTTAGAATGAGTGAAATCCATTGTTCAGATGAAGATGACATTTATGATGATTCTATAGAGAAAGAAGAGGATGAACTTTATGATGATTATCCTGAGTACGAAGATGATAAAAAGAAGAAAATTGATCCTATAGAGAAAGCATACAAAGAGGAAGAGGTTGTGAAGAGTAAGACAGATTCTTATAAGGAGATGGAGTTGGACGAGGTTACGGGCGGCAGGGATAAGAAGCCTGTGCTAAGTATTCTTAATCAGAGAAGGGTTAATAAGTACGAGATGGATGAGATATTCTGTCAGGATGAATAGGATGGGTTCTCTTATTGCTCAGGGTGCTGAAGCAAAGCTGGTTCGGGAAGGGGATGTTCTTGTTAAGGAAAGAATTAGTAAAGGGTATCGTGATAAGGAGTTAGATATTTCTATTCGAAGGAGTAGGACAAAGAGAGAGGCAAAGGTTCTTTGTCGGTTGAAGGATGAGGGAATTCCTGCTCCCGCATTGGTGGATGTGGAAGAGTTTGTATTGCGTATGGAGTGGATTGAGGGGAATCTTTTGCGTGATTATCTTGATGAGGTTGGCGAGGATGAGGCGATGAGGCTGTTTAAAGAGGTTGGTGTCTTGGTGGGAAGGTTACATGATCTTAATATTGTGCATGGAGATCTTACGACGAGCAATCTTATTTTGAGGAAGGGTGTTGTGCATCTTCTTGATTTTGGGTTGTCGGTGTTTAGTTGCAAGGTTGAGGATAAGGCTGTTGATCTTCATCTGTTTCGGCAGGCGTTGGAGAGTCGGCATTCGTTGTTGTTTGAGAAGGGGTTTCAATCGTTTCTTTTTGGATATCGAGTGAAGGATAGAGATAGTGTTTTGGAACGGCTTGAGAAGGTTGAGGGAAGGGGAAGAAATAAATCAAAGGGTTGAAAGTTCTATTAAACAGTTGTTCTTACTGTTTCATACAGAGAGTCAAGACAGGATTTATCTATAGTTCCATGATCTCTGAGGTGAAGGCACACATCATCAAAGAATGCATACGATTGGTATTCGTTTAAGGCATCACCTTTTTTTCGAAAGTGCCTTGTGAGGCGAAATTCTGAAAATGATGCAGAAAGGTCTGGATAGCTGTCTTCGGTGATGCCGATTGCGGGGAGATCTTCTTTAATAAAACAATCTATTCTTTGATTAAGATAATCTGGAATGGACCTGTTATGTTGAGATAGTATTGCTTCTTCAAGTCGTTCCTGCGGCGTATGGTAGAGGATATCCGTGTCTGTTTTTGCAGATGCAGGAATTATTCTTCGTTTATGCGGTTCTGCTACATAACAGCTGTCAACAATGCTTCTGAAGAGTTCAGAATCTCTTTGTAGAAAGTATGGAGCTTGAAAGGGCGAAGGATTATACCTCCCGACTGATTTGTTTCTTTTATTAAAACCATCAGAGAGTTTTTTATCGTCATTGAGTCGAAAATTGAGGTAGGTTAATGCAAGGTCATGATCTATTTCTAATAATGTTTCTGTACGGTCTACTTTCAAAGCAAATATTTGATGGTAGAGTTTTTGGCTAACAGATGAGGTCAAAAAAATAAGGCCTTCAATGAGTTCTCTTTTAGGGTTGTCAGGTCCCATTCTAGTATATATGGCACGTAATTTTTTTGGGAAGTCTGTACAAAAGTAGGTTTTTGATCTTGCATCCACTAATTCCTGTATTCCATCTCTTTCCTCTCTAAAGTTTTTAAGGACATTTTCCCAGTTTCTCTCTATTCTTCTTTGAGGGCGAAAGATAAGACTCTTTGTCCTTCCAAAGAGGAGTCTACCTTCTTCTGCTGCAATAGATCTTAATACCTTTACATCTTCGCGTGCTTTAGTAGAACTTCTGGGATAGAGTTCATTTAGATGTTTTCCCACACCCGGAAAAATCATTCTGAAGGGGGACTTCCAGAAGTCTTCAATATCCTCATATTGAACAAGAAGTTGCGAGGCACTAGCGGGAAATCGTAGTTGTCGTAATCTTCCAAGTTGGGCACTTGTGACAACCATAGGAGATCCATATCTTGAGATATCTATTCCTTTATGCCCAAATCTTTTGAGAACAGTGTAGTGTAATGATCTGGTAAGCATAGCGTCAGGAGTATTTCCTGTTGGTCTTTTTCCATCTACTCTTGTTTCAAGGGTTGAGGATGAGGTCAGGGGGATTGCCTTCTTTTTACTGAAAAATAGACTAATTTAAAAAGATATCGGAAGTTAACCACTTAAAAATGGTAATTTTAGGGGTTTGAGGGGTTATGAAACAAAGGAAATATATAAAGAAGAGGCATTCTCCTTTTCATGAATCGGCAGATTTTATTGGTGTTCTTTGTAGTTCTGCTTTTACCGAGCCTGAGCTCTGCCCAATCAGGACATATTCCTCTGTTAACGGTTGCTGAAGGGGATGGAAATGAAACAGTTGGGGGTGTGGCAGATCTCTATCTGGAGATTAAGCCGGGAACAGGAAAGGTGTTTATTGATAGCTTTCCTTTGACAAAGCTGGATACTCAGATTAGTACGCGGTTTGCAAAGAAGGTTGCGTGTGATTTTTTGAAAAAGGATTGTGATAAGTATGATTTTTTCTATCAGATTAGGAGTAAGAGTACGATTGTGGGTGGGCCGAGTGCTGGGGCAGCGATTACTGTTCTTACGATAAGTCTTCTTGGAAATATGGATCTGAGTGAGAATGTTGTGATTACTGGAACGATTAATAGTGGGGGATTGGTGGGGCCTGTTGCAGGGATTCCTGAGAAGCTTGTTGCTGCACGGGATCAGGGATATGGTGTTGCGTTGATTCCATCTCTTTCACTTAAGAATAAATCTTTAAGTGTTCCTGGAATTGAAGTTGTTCCTATTTCTAATATTAAGGAAGCGATGAGTGTTTTCACAGGGAAAACGATGAGAGAGGAGTCAGGGGAGATCGTTGTTCCTGAAAGTTATACAACCACCATGAAAGAGTTGGCAGAGGATCTTTGTTCTAAGGCTTCACGGATTTTTGAGTTACGATGGGACGGGATTGCTTTGAATGGAACGCCCTATGCGTTACTTAATAATTCCTTAGATTATTATGTGCGGGGAGAGGATGAAAAGGAGCTTGGTCATTATTATACTGCTGCAAGTTTGTGTTATACTTCTAATCTTCGCCTTCGGACGTATGAGTATTTAGAGATAAATGATACGGTTTCTCGATCGGCAAAGATTCGGGAAGCGCTTCTTGATCTTGATAAGCGGTTGGAGGAGAGGGAGCTGGAAACGTTGACAGATCTTGAGGCATATATGATTGTGAAGGAGCGCGTGGTTGAGGCGTTAAATTTTATTTCACTTCCTGAACCTTCAGGTGTTGATACTGCATTTGCATTGGAGAGATATTCAACGGCGTTGAGTTGGAGTAAGTTTTTTGGTTTGCCGGGAAAGAAGTTAGTCTTGGATAAATCAACTTTAGAGAAGGGCTGTATTGAGAAGCTTACTGAGGCAGAGGAACGGATTAATTATGCTGCTCTTTATCTTCCTTTGTATTTGGATTCTGCAAAGGAGGAGTTGAGGTATGGCTATTATGAGTTTGAACAGGGCAGACATGAGTTGTGTTTGTTTCGTGCGTCAAAGGCAAAGGCTGAAGCAGATTTAATCATTAGTAGTCTTACGGTTAGTTCGGATCAGATTGAAAAGCTTTTGGATGCAAAACTTGAATTGGCAGAAGAGGTTATTATTGATCAACAAAAGAAAGGTGTGTTTCCTATTTTAGGATATAGTTATTTGGAGTATGCGCGGTATCTTCGGGATACTGATCCTTTTTCCGGATTAACTTTTGCAGAGTATGCATTAGAGTTAAGTCATCTTGATGTTTATTTTCCCAAAAGAGGGTTCTCGCTTCCTTGGGATTTTGAGTGGGCAGGCGTGTTTTTGATAGGTGCTGTTTCCGGACTGCTAATTGGATTATTTCTGGGTTTTAGAATAAAGAGAGGAAGAGTATAAAACCCTGGAAGAATCCAACGAATTGGACTCTTCCCGGGAAAAAGAGGTGAGCATATTTGTGCTTGTAGGGAAATCTTCTATTTATATCTTTCTGTTTTGAAACCATTCTCGAGTAGAAACATCGTCTGTTTTCGTTCCAAGTTTGTGACGATTTCTGGTAAAAATAGGTGCAGGTTATATAAATGTAGAAGAATTCCTTTTTGTATGAACTGCAGATGTGGAAAGAAGGCAGAGATAGATCTTAGTTATGAGTCTGATGGTGTTTGTCGGCACTGTTTTCTAAAAAGGATGGAACGGCGGGTTCGAAAAGAGATCAGGGATAAGGATGTGGGAAGCTGGAAGAAAATCTGCCTTTATGATTTGGGGGGAGCTAGTGTGGGGTTGGCAGAGCATTTTCTGAAGAAGATTTTTCATGAGAGGATTCCTGTTGAACGGGTTAGTTCTCCAAATGGTTCGTGTACGTTAACGCCTGTTTCTGCAGATCGGGTTGGGAGTTTTCTTTTAGAGAGTTTTTTGAGGGATGAAGTGTGCAAAAATATTGTTCAAGGGTTTCTTACCTCGGTAAGTGAGGAAGAGATCAGAATTGCGAATGATCTTCTTGGGCTGGAGAAGCGAGAGGTGTTTCACATTAGTGAATTTCAAAGGGAGATGGAGAAATCTCTTCCAGGAACGGCGTTTGGTTTGCGGAAGAGTTGGGAGTTCTTGGAGAGATAGTTCGAAAGATCTTCGATTTTTTCAGGAATAGCTTCTTTAAGGCAAGGATTTCTTGTGGGTTTATGCATGTCGGTATTGTTTTGTTGGTGGTTCTTTGTTTTTTGTTTATTGGTTGTGATAAGGGCATTCCGTATGATGAAGGAACAGTCGATGTATATTTTTGTCCAGAGGAGGATTGTAGGAGTGTGTGGATGGAGGTGTTTAAGACTGAATCTGGTTTTTTATGTGCGTTCTATGATCTTTCTGATAATGAGTTTATTGATTTTCTTCAGAAGAGGAATGCAGAGGTGTTAGTGTATGAAGAGAATTTTGATGGGTATGGACGGTATGTGTATAGTAAGGGTTTGATGCATAATAAGTTTTGTGTTGGTGAGGATCTTGTTGTTACAGGTTCTGTTAATCCTACGGGGAATGGGTTTGAGAAGAATCAGAATAATCTTGTTGTTATTGAGTCTGATTTGATTGCTGAGAATTATAGACGAGAATGGGACGAGTTACGGGATTATAGGGCGTATGCGACTCCGTATCCTGTTGTGAATCTGTCGGGCAGGGTTGTGGAAACGTTGTTTTGTCCTGAGGATGGTTGTTCTGATCGTGTTGGGGAGATTCTTGGTGATGGAAGAGAGTCTGTTGATTTTGCTGTTTTTAGTTTTACTGATAAGAGGTTGGGATCTATTTTGGTTGGATTGAAGGGTGTTGAGAGTAGGGGATTGTTTGATCCTCGGTTGAATGAGAAGTATTCTGTTTATGGTTTGTTGGAGGAGCATTCAAAGAAGTATGCAGGATCAGGAAAGCTTCACCATAAGTTTTTTGTGGTTGACGGATCTGTTGTTGTGACAGGGAGTTATAATCCTTCGAAGAATGGGAATGAGAGGAATGATGAAAATCTTCTTATTATTTGGGATGAGGATATTGCCACAGAGTATGAGGAAGAGTTTGAGAGATTATGGAACTAGGGTTTTGTAAGTTCAAAATCCATTGATCCTAAGCCGATTGATTGGGCTTCCTGAAGATGGAAGATAGGGTTGAGTTTGTATGTTTTTGTGAAGACGCTTCCATCTTTTTTTAGAATTGCATCAATGGTTGCTGCATCTACAGATAGTATGTCCTGGCCGATAAAAATTCCTGCTGATTTTGCTATCTTCTTGCCGGGTTCTTCATATATTCCCTCTGTCATGCAAATTTTTCGTGCATCGTTAATTATAACGAGTTTCTTTCTGAATTTGGAGAGGAGAGCTTTTCCAACATCAGCAATGTGTTTGTCAATTTTTCGAGGGTTTTTCTGCACTTTTTTATCTTGTTCTTTTTCTGCTGCTTCCCCTAGTGCTTTTTTTGATGCGATCACAACACCATTATTGGCAATGTTAGAGAGGGCGGTGTTGGCACCAAGAAGAGAGGATCCAGAAAATCTATTAATGATGACAAGTGCATCACTTTCATAGATATCTCTACATATTCCTATTTTAAGGGTTCCTGCTTTTGTGGAGAACGGGTCTTCTCCTACAATGACTGGGCAGTTAAATGAATCTCGAGTGTATCCATTTTGTTTTGCCTCTTTAAGATACTCTTTTGCTGATTTCAGAGGGCCTTCTATTTTGGGAGAATCATAGAGAAAGGGTTTTGCATTCATCTCTATCAGAAGTCTTATGACATCTTTTGTGATATCCAGATCAGGGAGTGCCCTTGGAGGGGCCATTCTTTGAACTACTACTACCCTGTTGCTCTTTTTAATAGCTGCTTCAAATACTGTTTTTAAAGCCTTATCTAGCTGATTGGGCAGTGCTGATTTAACAAAAAGGACAGATTCCATGATTAACCTAGTTGCGAGTACATTTATAAAGTTTTTTGTGGACAAATAGCTGTTTTAGGATTTATAAATGAATTGTTAAGGAAGTAGAAGGGTTTTAGGTCTGTATGAGAAAGCTTTATAAACATATGGGCTACCCCCATAGAAGGTGGTACAATGGCAATTATTGGATTCAATATTACAAAAATATTGGCACAGAAAAAGTCCAACCAACAAGGAAAGATTAATGTTAACAACAATGTAGCAATAAACAATGTAGGAATATCTCCTTTAAAGCTTGATCCAGGAAAAATATCTCTTAGTTTTCAATTTCAATTTACCTCGAAGTATGATCCTGATATTGCTCTTATCTCAATTGAGGGTGAAGTGCTGACATTGGAGGAGAAAGAGGTTGGAAATAAGATTCTTGAAGATTGGAAGAAGACCAAACGACTAGGAAAAGAGGTCGCAACTCCTATTCTGAACAATATCCTTTCAAAGTGTAATATTCAGGCGATCATCCTTAGCAGAGATGTAAATTTGCCGCCTCCGGTTCCGCTTCCAAAGATTGAACCAAAGGATACAGATAAGCAGTAAAGAAAAAGTTCTGTCAATTGAAGAGCGTGATATGCTATGGCTCAAGAAATCCTGCTCAAAGTCGCTGAAGCGATTCAAGAAGATGTCAATAAAGGCATTGTGAGAATTGATTCTAATTTTATGAGAGATATTGATGTTCGGCCAGGGAATATTGTGCAGATCGAGGGTCAGAGAAGTACGGTTGCGATTGCAGACCGGGCTCTTCCGGGCGATATTGGTTTGAATATTATTCGTATGGATGGATTTTCACGAAGAAATGCAAAAACATCTATTGGTGAGGGTGTAAAGATCAGAAAGGCTGAGATTAAAGAGGCCAAAAAGGTTACGATTGCTCCTGCTTCCCAAGGAGTGATGATTCGGGCGAATCCTTCTATATTTAAACAAGGGTTGTTAGGACGTGCTGTTGTCAAGGGGGATCTTGTGTCTTTGGGAGGTACAAGGAGAAGAAAATCTGCGCTGAGCGAGAGTCCTCTTTTTGATGAGATGTTTTCTATTTTAGATGATACGCTGGTAGGGTTCGGTCTTGGTGATTTAAAATTTATTGTGGCTGATTGTGCTCCAAAGCAGGCTGTTTTGATTACCGAGAATACAGAAGTTGTGTTTAATCCTGAGGCTGTTGAGTTGAAAGAGGAGAAGGCTATTGATATTAGTTATGAGGATATTGGCGGGTTAGAGGATGAGATCAAAAAGGTACGGGAGATGGTTGAGCTTCCATTGAAACATCCGGAACTTTTTGAACAGCTAGGAATTGATCCTCCAAAAGGGGTGTTGCTTCATGGACCTCCGGGTACGGGAAAGACGTTGCTTGCAAAGGCGGTTGCGAATGAAACCAATGCGAATTTTTATCTTATTAATGGTCCGGAGATTATGTCGAAATATTATGGTCAGAGTGAAGAAAATCTTCGAAGGAAGTTTGAAGAGGCAGAGAAGAATGCTCCCAGCATTATTTTTATTGATGAGATTGATGCGATTGCTTCGAAACGGGAGGAGACCCATGGCGAGGTTGAGAAGCGTGTTGTTGCTCAGCTTCTTGCATTGATGGATGGGCTGAAGAGCAGGGGGAAAGTTATTGTGATTGCTGCGACAAATATTCCTAATCATTTAGATCCTGCGTTGCGAAGGCCGGGACGTTTTGACAGGGAGATGGATATTGGTGTTCCGAGTGCTGAAGGGAGATTGAATATTTTGAAAATTCATACAAGAAATATGCCTTTACTTGGTTCTTTGTATTTGAAACATTTGAAGCGAAGAGCGAAGGATGCTTTTGATCATAGTGTCCAAGATATTGAAGAGCAGATTAAGCGAAAAGAACAGGACATTCCTACTATTGAAGAGGAGATTAGAAAACTGGAAGACGAGATGCTCCAGTTGGAAGAGAAGAAAAAGAAGAATGATCGTTCTTTAGTTCAGATGATCGCTGACCAGATTTCTGGAGTTAGTGTAAAGATAAAACGGAAGAAGCAGCTCATCCTTGATGAAAAGGAAAAGATCAAGAAGCTCCAAAGTGATCTCCTGGAGATGCAAGACCTTCATGAAAAGGTGCTTAGCCAGAGAAAAGAGTTCAACAAGGTTGTGAATGAGATTAAACTCGTTGAGGATGCACGGGCAGAATACAAGCCAGATGATCCGCGTCTTCAGATTCTGGAAAATAACCGGAGTGATGTGTATAAAAAACTGGAAGATCTGCATATTCCTAAAAAGATTATTGATGAGGCCCGGAATGATGGATTATCAGAGGATCTTTCCAGACT
>NYYS01000014.1 GCA_002685855.1 Candidatus Woesearchaeota archaeon | reverse complement strand
GTCGGACATGAGGGATTGTTTTCCGCCGATGTAGACTGCGAGGATGGGGTTGTTGGAGTGTGCGTTGAGGAGGTAGGCGTTTTCTCCGTCGACAAATCCCATCTGGTCTGTTCCGAGGTTGGGGTCTTCTGCTCTGCAGGATGTAACTTTTTGTGTGAGGATTTGGGCATTTGATATGCTGATAGTGAGAGGGATGTAGAGTTTAAAGGGGGTGACAGATGCTACGCGTTTGTCGATCATTCCATGTCTGCCTACTGAGATTCCGGTGATGTAGTTGGGAGTGGCTTCTGTTTCTGCTTCGCAGATGTCAATTTCTTGTGAAAGGTCGAGTTTGTTTTGTGCAAGGTCTATGACATAGATGGGAAGTTCTGTAGTGATTGCATAGGAAACGAGGTCGGTGATTTCGAGTTTGCAGTTCCAATCGTTTTCTGTTGGGAGTGGTGTGCATTGTGCTTCTGTGTAGTTGTTTGATGAGATCTCACCTGTGTGGGCGTAGATTGCGATGTAGGGAGATACTGTGTCGGTAACGTTTACTGTGATTGTGAGTGTTTCCGGGTTGATAGCGCAGGGACTGGATAGGAGGACTTCAGAGATGGCTTCGGGAGGGTTTTCATCAAGGATGACGTGGCCTTCTGTTTCTCCTTCGATGAGGACTCCAAGGTCGTCGGTTGAAGGATGGGCAAGGGCTATATAGAGTGTTTGAGCATCGTTTCCTTTTGTGATGTCGACGTCGGTGTTGCAGGCCCAGGGGGTGGTGTTTGTGCAGGTGTTGGCTTTAAGTTTTTGGATCTCTGATATGCTTCCTGTTGAGAACCAGACGTTCTGGTTTGAAAATCCGCCTCCTCCTGTTCCTCTTACTTCGAGTTTGTTAAATCCTTTTTTTACATAGCATTTTTCCTGGTAGCAGTTTGCTTCGGGGACGCCAACGTATGATGAAATGGGAATGTTTGTGTTGAAGGGGATTGTTGCTGATGCCTCTGTTGTGGATGATTCTCCTTTTGTGTCTGTTGCGGTTACTGTTATGGTAAGGGTTTCTGATTCGGGGAGTACTGGTACGTCTTCCCATCTGCAGCTGTAGCTGGTGCCTTGTTGGGTGCAGACTGCGGGTCTGTTTTGGAGGGCGGGCCAGGAGAGGGGGTTTTGGGTGAGGGAGCGAAGGTCTGCTGTTACTGTATCGAGGCTGGCTTCTTCTACATCAAGAACAACATCGAGGGGAACTTCGATTGATGTTTTTCCAAGCGTGGTTACTAAGCGTTCATTGTCGTAGAGTTGAAAGGTAGATGAGATAATGGGTGCTGAGAAGTCGATGTTTACGGTTTGTGAAGGGCTGTCTTTTGTGTTGAGTACGTTGTCCCATGTTCTGACATGGAATTCTGTGTCGCCTACAAGGTCGAGGAGAGGAGTTGTTTTCTCTCCTGAAAGGAGGCAGTTGTCTTTGGCGCCGCCTATTTGAAATGTTTCTACAAGGGCGCTGTTTGCAAAGAGGTCTATCTTCTGGATTCCGCTGCAGACGTCTGAGGGTGCTCCTGAGTATGCAGTGTCGGTGAGGTTGTAGCCGAGTATGAGGGATCCGTTGTTTCCTGTGATGTAGAAGGATATATCTGGAGCTTCACCATCGGATACAAAGAATCCTTGTCTCAGGATGGGAACTCCTGGCGGGTCTTGGGTGAGGTCAAAGCCGTAGGCTCCGGGCACAAATTTTTCTCCTTCGATGTGGAAGATACAGTCTTTTCCTAATCCTGAATCTATACAGGCAAGCTCGATTGTGTCTCCACCTGCTATTTCAAAGTAGGCTTGGGTGTCTGTTGTTGCTTCGATGAGAAGGCTGTCATCAACTGCGCGGTAGCCTTCGATGTTTGTTGAACCGGTTACTGTGTAGTCGAGGATGCCTAGGGTGCTTGAGGAGAAGAGCATTAAGGATAGTGTAAGGTAGATCATGAGAAGTGCACAAATTTTTAATTTTGTTTTTCTGATCATTTCAATTATTTCAATATTATATTTTTTATTCTATAAATATAGGGGTGAGGAGGTAGCGGTAGTCGTCGTGGAGCTCTTCGAGGGAAGCTCTTTCTGTTAATTGGTCCCAGGATTCAGGGATGACTTGCTCAAACAGATAAAAGAGGATGTCTTTAGATTGGTAGATGTCGTTTTCGGTGAGTGTTATATTAATGTTTAGTCCTCCGCTGGGGAATTGGGAGAAGTGTTGTTCAGGGTAGATGATCTCTTCTTCGTCGCCGCAGGGCCAGACTCCACAGCAGACATGGGGACAGATGGGTTCACTTGATTCAGGAATGGTGAGATCTGCATGCAGAAGTGTTGCTTCTACTGCATATTTTCCTGGAACAAATTCAAGGACGTGTTCTTGATCTTCAGGAGTTTGGGTGTTGCCTGCCTCTTCCAGGTTGTCAAGGAGGATTTGCCAGTCTTCTTCTGAGAGATCACCTCGGGTGTATGCGTCTTCGAGCTGTTCTTTTTGGTCATCGAGAATTTCCTGTTGGTTGAATTCGTCTGATTTGTATAGGAGGAAGCCCACCATAGGAATGGTTTCTTCATGAGGAGAATCCTTGTATTTTTGGATGTTGATGTAGAGGGTGTCGTTGATTGAGAGGTTGGTTGCTTCTTCTTTGTAGATTCGTATAGCGCCAACACCGAAGTTGTCGATGTTCTCGATGTTTTCTGTTGTTCGTTTTTGGACGAATACTTCTTTTTCTTCAAGAGGCCAGAGCTCGATTGTGATTTCCTCTGGGTTTGTTTGGTCGTGGTTGTTGAACTGTATACCGTTTCCCTGGTAGCCGTCTTTTTTAGCGTTTATTACACCTCCGAACTGGCAGAAGGGCATCTTTCCTGTCCATTCGCTACGTTCTAGGTCTGCATTATAGTGTGTGTCTCCGAGGTAGAACTCTTTTCCGCAGGTGTAAGTAATGTGGACTTTGTTTAGTTGGAATCCTTCTAGTTTGTCTTTGACGATGACTGTGTGGGTAATGTTGGGTTTGTGTCTTTCATCGTCGAGGTTTATGGATGCACCTCCTGATTGGAAGGAGACAGGATTTGAACCGGGGATGACAGGGCGGTTGTTTTGTATGTTTCCTTCAAGGGCGAACCAGAACTCCCAGCCTTCTCCGTCGAATGCTTCGGGGTCTTCGAGTTTTACGAGGACAGGGAAAGCAATATCATATTTGTGCTCGTATTTTTCAAAGAAGATTCCTATGAGTTTCATTGCCCAGTCATCAACTGATTCTGGTTTTAGTATTGTTTCGTCGTTGATGTTGAGATAGAAGTCGGAATAGGGGTAAACAAAGTTTGCATTGAGCGGGTAGAGCTCTTCGTCGAGTTTTATCTCCATATGTCTATAGATTCCTGTTCCGTAGTTTGTGTATTCTGAAACTTCGTCGAGTATTATAGGATCGTAGTTTTGAGCGTTCATGATCTGCATAAAGTTTAGATAGGGAAGGACGTCGTAGCGCAGTGTTTCTTTTATTACGGGTGTGATCCAGAAGACTTTTTTTCCTGAGAGGGATGTCTGTGCAAAGGGAGGGAGGAGGTCTGAGTCGAGTCCTGAGTAGATGTGAATAAGGTCGAGGACAGTGGTTTCGAGGAAGGTGTAGTTTGCCTGATTTTGCGCAATTATTTCTGCAAGTTTGTAGGCTGTGCTGAGTTTGAGATCTAGGGATCCAATAAAGTAGGGGATTGATTCTGAGAACTCTGTTGATGTTGAGGTAAGTTCCAAGGGCATGTCTACTCTGAGGAGGACGCCGCTTTCCTGGGTGAATGTTTGTGCTTGTATTTCCCCTTTTTGGATGTCGAAGCGGTCTGTGAATGATGTGAAGTCGTTGAGGCAGCTGTCAAGGTTTTGGTTGATGTAGAGGGAGAGTTCTTCTTCGATGTTTATTTCTCCTGAGGCACCGTCAAGGAGGCATTCTTTGTCGAGTGGGCAGAGTGCGGGTTGTTTTGATGCAGAACAGCCGGATGATGAGGATGGACAGTCATCGATGTAGAGCCAGTAGGGAACGATGTATGGTTCGTGTATGACTGCGTCTGAGTCGTAAGGAAGGGGGCTGATGCGGAGGCCTTGGAGTGAGATGTAGCCACCTTGTTTACCAAGTTTTTTCAGGCCTTGTTTTCCTACCTGTTCGATGCAGGTTGTGACGAACTCCTGGAGGGGTTTTGCTTCTGTTGAGACATCGAGTTGTTCAAGGTTTGGTGTTGCTGTCATTGCTGTTGTTTGTATGTAGATTACTATACCTATTGTGATGAGGAGGAAGAGTCCGATGATTACAAAGAGGGTTATCTGTGCTTTTGTGTTTGTTTTATTCATTAGATGTCACCACTCCAGCCCGGGCCTTGGTCTCCTTCTCCTCCGGGAATGTTGAGTCTATCTACTGTTTCAGGAGGAACGGGTCGACCGGTATTGAATGCTGTTTGTCCCTGGTCCATATCCAGGATGGGCCTGCAAAACTCTTTTCCTCTTCCTTCAATGCCTGGAGGAAAGTCCTCCTTGAATTTGAGACAGATTTGATTGTAATCGTTTGGTGAAGCAAAGCTGTTTTGTAGAGGTTGACGTGTTCCGGCAGGAAGGTCTATCCAATCAACATCCCAGGCTTTTTTGTTTCCTGGTTTGAAGATGAGATTGTATTGGGCGTCTTGTGAGACTCCTCCTACATCGTATGTGACGGTGTAGAGGGTTGTTGTTTGGTTTATTGTTATTTTTTCAGATGCCATTGTGAGGACGAGGTCGTAGAATCCTTGTTCGTCTGTGATGTAAACTCCTCCCCCTTTGTCGAAGTCTGTGACAAAGTGTCTGTTGCAAAGGTCTTGTTGCCAGGTGTCTGTGTTGAGGTATTTATCAAACCACTGGCTTGTTTTTTCTCCCCAGTTCCCCCAACCTTCGAGGTACATGATGTCTAACCAGCCTTGTGAGTCGGCGAACAATGCTAACTTTGAGAGTCCTTGGCCTATTGCTTCTGATCGTTTTACCTTTTGGTAGGTTCTTAGTTGTTGTTCTCTGAGTTCGAGGTCTTCCTCTGTGTTAGTATTTATTGTTGCAAGGTTGTTGTTGAATGTTTGTACTGCTTCTTCACCTTCTCCCATTAGTAGGTCGAAGTCGTCAGGGATTTGAATGTTGTTTTCTGCTGCAATATCTTTTACACGTTGCATATCTCTTTGGTATTGCGGGCCGAACTGTGTACTTCTTGCACGAGCCTGTCCTCCCGGAGTTTGATATTCTGCAAGAATATTGTTCATCTCCTGAATATTGGTTGCTGCTCTTGCAGAATATTCAAATTGTTCTTGGTTTTCGATGTCGAGGTTGGGAGCGACTCTTGTTGGGTCGGGTTCTCCTTCAGGAGTCTGGGTTGCTTGTCCTAATGCTTGGTGGGTGTCCAGAATATTTTGTGATTGAAGTTCCTCTTCTGTATATCCAAGGGTTATAAGGTTGTCTCTTGCTTGTGCAATTTCTTCAGGATTATCCACGCCTTCAATAGATCCATCTCCAATAGAGATTCCTCTGATATACACCTCATTATCAGGTACATAAAATTTTTCTCTATAGTCTTCTCCCATCTCAGGGATTTGCTGTGTACGTATGGCATAATAATCCTCAAGAACCTTGAAGTTTTTCTCTGCTTCTTCTGTTGTTTTGAAGGTTTCGATGTCGATGTCTACAGGAAGAGTGCTCATGTCGGGGAGTTCGAAGCCGAGGAGGTTAGGGTTTTCTCTTCCACATTCTTCGCTGTTGCATAATGCCATTGGACAGAAGTCGTCAACAATAGGGTAGACAAAGCTTTGTGCACGTTTTGTTCTCTTTTTTGAGTCGATGGTGTCTGCGATTGCTTTTGAGACGTAGCAGAGAGTGATCTTTTTCCAGGAGGATTCTTCGATTGTTTTGTAGTCTACTTTTGGTTTGGAGAATTCATGGCAGGGACCGTTTTCACTCATGACATAGCTTGTAAGAAAGGTGGGAACGAGTGTTTGTGCAGAGACTTTGACGTTGTCAGCGATGTTTCCTGCTAGTCGGGTGTAGGGAAATATCTCGAATACTTCGCCTGTGACAGTTTTGCAGATCTTTGCGCTTTTGGCTTCGTCGCAGGGAAGGGTTGAGTGGGCCTGCATGCTTTGGTCTTTGAGACAGTCGAGGTAGCCGCATTCGATCTGTCTATATTTTTGAAGGTTCCAGATAACTGCGGGGAGGCACTTTGTTGCAGCAGCAATATATATACTGTTTCCTGGGTCTGGAGTGTCGATGTCTTCAAAGATAGGATCGGAGAGCCAGCCATATGTTTCAGATCCTTGGCCCATGTTGTTGAGAAAGCCAGCACCCATGCTGTCTCCGGAGGGGATCCAGCTGTTTGTAGATGCATCTGCAGTTGAGCAGGTTGCGTATTGGCATACTTTTGTGAGGATTCCACTTATGTCGTCGTACCAGCCTTTTGCAATTGCGCCTGCTGATGCCTGTGTTGAGACTTCAGCAGGGACGTTGACACCTTCTGCTGCTTCTTGTGCGCCTGGGGCAGGGATTTCGGATATTCCTTTTGCAGCAACTTTAAGGGTTGCACCGATTGTTTCGCCGGTGTCGAGGTAGTTTTTGATGTTACATATGGATGAGAGGGTGGATAGGACCTTGTTTGCGTTGTCTAATAGGGGATTGTCTACCCAGAAGTTGTCTTCCTGTTCTTTTATTTTATCCACAAAGGCCTGGCCGGGTTCGCCAAGTCTGCTGTTTCGAAGTTCGAAGGGGATTCTGATCTTTTCAATTTCGGGTGCTGAATAGAATTTTTCTCCTTCCTGAACAACAAGGGAGATATTGCAGAGGACGTCGAATTCTTGGTCGAGCTGGTTGGTGTTTGCGCTTCCGAAATAGAAGTCGAGTCTGTTGTCTCCTTCATTCCAGTTGAGTTCGGGATTGGCAATTTTTACTTCTGAGAAGAGGCTTGTACCTGGGAGTTGTTCGTTTTCATAGATGTAGCTGCAGTCTTCTACTTTTGAGAAAAGGATTTTTGGGTTGTTACCTGATCGTTTGCTGATGCGATACTTCCCATAAACAGGATAGTGGATTCCGGATGATTTGAGTTGGGAGTTGTCGATGGCGAGTTGGAGGGCTATTCTGTTTATAGTGGGGGGGGTTAGTTCGATAAAGCTTGATGTGAAGAGGTTAGGGGTTTGGTTGTCTGATGCGAGTTCAAGGACAGGGACTTCGATCTCTTTTGAAAGGATGTTTCCTGCTGTGTCCTGGAAGTGAAGTGTTGGACGGGCTACATAGGGGCCGTCTTCGACGCTGCTTATGGTAAATGCACAGTCTACAAGATAGTTTTCTGTTTTTTCGCAGGTGGCTTCTACAATCTGGTTGTTGTTGAGTTGGGTGAGGTTGGCGGAGGCGTTTACTTTTCCGTGGATCTCTTCAAGGAGTGCGTGAATAGTTAGTGTGGAACCTGAATAGACCAGTCCGTATTCTCCTCCGCTTTCAAAGGTGATGTTGATGCCTTTGTCTGTTGTTCCTGGGGCTTTTTGGTCGCAGGTGAGTGCTGTTGAAAGCTCTCCTGTAATCTGGTTTCCGGAATCATCTCTTCCACTGGCTGTGAGCTGGACTGTTTGGCCGTGATTGCATTCCAGATTAGTGATGGTGGCAGTGCATCTGCTTCGAGTACAGTTTTCTGCACGATAGGTGAAGCTGTTAATGGTGAAGTAGATATCTTTTGTTTCGAAGTTTCCTTCGCTGTCATCGAGATCGATGATTGCTGTTGTGGGGGTGGGTGAGATGAAGCATTTTTTTGGTTCTGTAAGGCATTTGTCTGTTCCAAGCCCGGTTACCTGTGGGATTGATGTGTCGAGATCGAATGTGTGGGTGAGGTTTATTGTTTGTTCGTTAGGGATTGAGTCCTGGAGGTTGAGGAAAAGGGTTACTGAATCGTTGAGAAGGAGGATGTTGAAGGGGCCTGCTTTACAGTTCCATTCTGTTGTTGAGTTTTGTTTTAGGGAGCAGATTGCTGGAACGTGTTTGTATGCGTTTTTTAGGATGGGGTTTTCATTAAGTGCTGAGAAGTCTCCCCAGACTGTGGGGGTTGAGTCTTCATAGAGGTCGAATTCAAAGTAGACGTCTTTGATTTCATTTGTATATGATATTTTTCCGAGTTCTACTCCTTGTTTTGTGAATTTATGCGTGTTGAGCTGGGGGGGTGTGAGGTCGACAAAGATTGTTTTTTGTTCTGATGCAACAACGTTGTCGACGTTGTCGTACATGAGGAATTTGATGGTTACGCTTCCGGATTCCTGGATGTTGATCGTGTTTGTGAGTGAACAGGTGTTTGGGGTTGTGTTTGTAGTGTCGGTGAGGTGGAGGCGGTCGTCGATGTAGAGTTCTACTTTGTTGATGCCAGAGCATTTGTTGCTTCCTGGATAGGCATCGTCAGCTGCAGTGTAGGTTATTGAGAGGTTGCCCAGGATTACTTCTTCGTCGAATGAGATGGATTTTGCTGATTCATCTACGATGATTCCTGCGTCAAGAGTTCCCACAATTGACCCTGCGTCTATTTCGTTGATTGTGTAGGTTGCTATTCCGCCGTCTTTTTCGTCGATGGGGAGTTGGAGAAGGCAGTAGCCTGATGAGCAGTCGAATTCGTTTGTTTCGTATTTTACTGTTGGATAGGCTGAGGTGACGTTGAATGAGATGGAGTCGTTAGCGGCTCGAAAGCCGTTGATACTGTGTCTTCCGCTTATTGAGTTGAGGGTGAGGGCGGATGTTGTAGTGCAGAGAAGTAGAATTAACAGTATCCACACACTTAGATTTATCCTTACACTCCCCATTGTTTATGTACCCAGGGTTTTTTCTGGACAGGAGTTTAAAAAGGTTGTGGTTTTTGTCGAGAATTATCTCCCTTCTTGTGGCAGGAAGGATACAGGAAGGTAGGCCATCATCATGGTTAGGGTATCGCCATGCGGGGCAGAGATGATTGCTGATTGTTGGTTTTCTTTTAGTTTTTTTTCAAGTTCGGAGACCATAAGAAGGCGATTCACCATTTGAGTGATTTCGGTGGATTCGAAAATTGAATACCCGTTTGGTTTCTGGCTTTTTGTAAGAGTGTATTTTACGCGATCAGGAACAGGAAGTTCGTTTATGGCACCATTTTTTCGTATGGCATAGGCCGGACCTGAATGGTTCTTGTTTGGTATAAACATTGTAAATTTCATAGATCTGGCAGGGCAGCCAATAATTCTTCTGAGACCTCTGACGGGTGCAACAGGCTCTGTAAAACGTGCTTCAACCCTGCTTTTAGGTTTATATACTTGAAAGGAGCTTTCAATGAGTAGCTCTGAGGGTTTGAATTGGTGGGGGGTTGGGAAGGGGATAAATTCCTCTTTTTCAAAATGGTAGAAGGATTCAATGAACAGGTTTTGTTCAGGATCATAGCGAAGCATGAGGTTCTTCTTTTTTTGGTTTGGTTGGTTTGATTGTTCTTGTGGTGGTTGTGTGAGGGGTTCTCCCTGAATGTGTGCGATAAATCTATGAGAACCTGTTCCTCTGGAAATATCTGTGTGTGCATAGAGTGGGTGGGTTGCTTCTTCAACTGCTATTGTGAGATCTTCTGTATCTGAATTGGGGGTAAGATTTCTACTTGTACGACCGTGTTCTGATACGGGTATATATCCTAAATTGATAAAGTCAGGATTGCTGTGAGGGTGGAATTGCTGTTGGTATCCTGTTCTGAGAATTCCTGCATCAGTTATTGCCTGCTGCATCTCTTGGAGTGCTGTTTGGTTTCTAATTTTAAAAGCTGAGTCGGGTTTTTGGGCTGTAAGAGGGGGGTACATAGGGGTTGGGAGGGGATAGATGATATAAACTTTTCTGTTGATTTTATAAATATGGGTTAGTAGATGTATGTGGATTTGTAGAAGGGAGCTGTTGTAAAGGAGGTGTGGTGTTGTTTATCGTATCTTTCCTTTGAGGTTTTTATCTACTTGTACGGGTTCGTCTCCTGCTTTGAGTTGGTTGTTGTTGAAGAAGGCTGCGTTGTCTTTTGCCTGAAGGTCTACTGAGAGGAATTCTTCGAAGGTGATCTGGTTGGGGTTGGGTGTTGCTCCTTCTATTGTTACCGGGGTTCCGGGTTCTGCGTTTTCTACAAAGAGGACTCCGATGTCTTTATTTTGTTCTGCTGCGAGGAGCATGCCCTGGCTGAGTTCGCCGCGGAGTTTTTTTGGTTCGAGGTTGGAGACGATGATGATTTTTTTTCTGATGAGTTCTTCGGGTTTGTAGAATCCTTTGAGGCCTGCGAGGAGTTGGCGGGGTTCGCCTGCGTTTATTTCGAGGAGGAGGAGTTTTTCTGCGTTTGGATGATTTCTAACAGTGAGGATTTCTGCTACTTTGAGGTTTAATAGGTTGAATCCTTTTTTTGTTTGTTTTCCTGAGAAGCGTTCTCTTAGTTCTGTTATTTGGTTGTCTTCGAGTTTTTTGAAGAGGGGTTTGATGTTTTGTAGTTGGGGATTTTCAAGGGGTTGTTGAAGGTGTTTCCATTTAAGATTCGTGGCGCCTATTTGTTCTTCTATTTGTTTGGTGACTGATGGGAGGAAGGGTTGGATGAGTATGGAGAGGTCTTTGATGAGGATGAAAAGGTTGCCGAGTGCTGCTTGTGCTTCGGGGGATTCTTTGCTTTTCCAGGGTTCTTTTTCCTGGAAGTATTGATTTCCTTTTCTTGATAGTGAGAGTATTTGTTTGAGGGCTTTTTTGAGTTCTGCTTCTTCGTATGCTTGTTCGATCTCTTTTATGTCGTCTTTGTAGTTGAGGGTGTTGTCTGATGCTGGAACTTGGTTGTTGTATTGGTTTTTTATGAAAGTTAATGTTCGGTTGATGAGGTTGCCGAAGTTGTCTACGAGTTCTGTGTTAATTTTTTGCTGGAAGTCTTTCCAGGTGAATTCTGTGTCTCCTTTTTCGGGTCGGTTGATTGCTATGTAGAAGCGGTAGTAGATTGCAGGGATTCCTGAGTTCATTGCGTCGTCTCCGAAGACGCCTGTGCCTCTGCTTTTTGAGAATTTGAGGTTTTCGTAGTTGAGGTATTCGTTGACTGATATTCTGTCGAGGAGTGTGTAGTTGTCTTTTGCTCCGATGAGGAACGATGGAAAAAGAATTGTGTGGAAGGGGATGTTGTCTTTGCCCATGAATTGTACGAGTTCTGTTTTGGGGTCTTTCCAGTAGGTGTACCAGTTGTCTTTGCATTCTTTTGTTATTCCTATGTAGGCGATGGGTGCGTCGAACCAGGAGTAGAATACTTTGTCTTCAAAGCCGGGTCTGGGGACTTTGATTCCCCATTTTAGGTCACGGGTGATGCATCTGTTTTTTAGTCCTTCTTTGAGCCAGGCTTCTGTTGTTGTTCTGGCGTTGGGTGTCCAGTCTTGTTTGACTTTGTTGATCCATTTTTCTAAGTCGGGTGTAAGTTTTGGAAGGTCTATGAAAAGGTGTTTGGTTTTTTTGAATTGGGGGGTGTTTTTGCAGAGTTTGCATTTGGGGGAGATAAGTTCGTTTGTGTTAAGGAGTTGTCCGCAGTTGTCGCATTGGTCTCCTCTGGCGTCTTCGAATTCACAGTTGGGGCAGATGCCGTATACAAAGCGGTCTGCGAGGAAGAGTTTGTCTTTTTCACAGTAGGCTTGTTGGATTTGGTCTTCTATGATGAAGTTGTTCTGGTCGAGTTTTGTGAAGATGTCCTGGCTGATTTCCCAGTTTTCTTTTGAGGATGCTCGTCCGAAGCAGTCGTAGTGGCATTCGAACCATTCGTAGATCTCTTTGTGGATTTTGAAGTAGCGGTCGACGATCTCTTTTGGTGTTGTGTTTTCTTCAAGGGCTTTTGTTTCTGCGGTTGTTCCGTGTTCGTCTGTGCCGAGAACAGAGATGACGTCTACCTCTTTGAGTTTGAGATAAGCTTGGTAGATGTGGGCTGAGATTACGCAGACCATTGTTCCGAGGTGGGGAACGTTGTTTACGTAGGGTAATGCAGATGTTACGATTACTTTTTTCATAGAAGTATGGACTTAAGGGTTATTTAAATAAGTTGTTGTGGGGATTATTCTGAAGGGAATAGTGTTAGGTGTAGGATATTTGGGGGGTTAGTTGCAGAAAGGTGTTTTGAAGGATGATGGGGGGGATCTGTTCTGTTAGGGAACGATGATTCTGGATTCTAGGTCTGTTTGAGTGAACTTTCCGTTGGGTCCGAATCTTTTTTTAAGGGCTTTTGAGAGTCCGCCGGAGTGGATGTAGAGTGCTGCAGGGGATTCTTCCATTGTTCTTGGTGATGTGTAGAAGTTCTTGTTTCGAGGGTCGTTTTCGGCCATTGCTGTGTAGGCTGTTTGGATTATTCCTGCTTCTTGGGGAGGCATATCTTTTATGGCGAGTTTTCTTAGTAAAGGCACGTCATCCTTTTGAAGAAATTTCAGAAATTCTGGGAGTATATCTGTAATAGAATGGTTTGCTCCAGCATTGAGGAGGACGAAGTTGATAAAGTCTGGTGAGTATCTGTCCCGCTGTACATTTGGATTCATCAGTTTTCCATATTCTTGATGAGGGGTTTCTTCTATGCTGTCTACTTTTCTTACCTGGACTGATTCGATTGCTCTTTGTTCTTCTGGGCTAAGGGTTTCGAAATAGTGGAGTGAGGGGATGAGGCTTCTTGGGCCTAGAATGTCTAGTGAGAGGTTGATTGCGCCTGAAGTGTCTGTTCTATAGATGCGTATTTTGTCTGATTCGTCTGCAAAGATAAGTGGTGTATTTGGTGCCATCTCACTTTGGTTATAGGAGGGGTTTATAAAGTTTTTGGTATTTAGTGACTGTTTGGTAGTAACAGTAATTGTTTACTATATTGATAAAAAAAGAAGGTTATTAGGCTTTTTTCTTCTTTTTCTTGAGGTTTGCCATCTTCTTTGTGATGGGTATTTTTTGGTTGCAGGAGCTGCATTCAAAGAGGTAGGCATCTGTTCCTTGGAATTTTTTTCGTTTGTAAGGGGTTTGGGCTTCTCCTTTGTGGCCACAGGAGCAGGTGTAGTTTACGTTTACTGTGAGGGTTGGTTCGTAGGTTGTTTTTTCTTCTTCGTGGCCGCAGGCAGGACAGACATATTCTTTTGCACGGATCTTTACTTTGCCTTTGTCAGTAGGTTTTCCCATTTTAGCTTTGTGACATTCGGGGCATTCTTCTTTTTCGACCCATGCTGTGGCTTGTCCAAATTCGTTTGCTCTTCTTGAAAAATAGAGACATTCATCCATGTTTTCTGGCATATTCATTTTTTCACCTCAATCTATAATGGCAGCGATCGTCATGAGGATCGCTGTTGATGGAAGGATTCCGGTTAGTAATCCAATCCAGGGGTTTGAAAAGGGAAAGCCGATGCTAATAAATATTTCGGCTGCGGCGATGGTTCCAAAGATGATGCGGGTTGTTAATGAGAGATCTCCTCCGAAGAGAATAAAGAGGAGAAAACAGGCAATGATGGGGATAAAAATGATTTTTTCTGCAAATAGAAAAGGAAATATCATTAGGAGAAAGTCGAGGATGTCGATCGCAAATGCAAGAAGGATTTTTACTAAATTGGAAAAGATATCAAAGATGAATCCTATGAGTCCTATAGCAAGGACGAGGAGGATGAAGAGGGTGATTACTGTGAGGAGAGGGTGCTGTTTGAAGAGTGTTGCTAAAAGGTTTGAAGATGTGATAGATGATGCAAGCTCTTGCAGGACGACCATGTTTATTTGAAGAAGAGATTCTTTATTAAACTTTCTTATGAGATAAAAAAGAGATGCGAGGGGAGGGACTTTCAGATAGATCTTTCATTGTTCGGAGGACTGAGCAGAG
Organism: Candidatus Woesearchaeota archaeon; assembly: GCA_002685855.1. Classification (GTDB taxonomy): domain Archaea; phylum Nanobdellota; class Nanobdellia; order Woesearchaeales. The sequence goes on along the minus strand of NYYS01000014.1, from coordinate 1,844 downwards.
CGAATGTCCTCCCAGCTTCTTCTCCGAGGTCTTCGAAAGACCTCCTTTGAACCCACGAACCCACTAAGGGACAGGATATCCAATCAGGGATTGGTGCCCGATCTCTGGGCCTCCCTGGTCTTAAGTTTCGCAGAGCGAGTCTCCTGCGCATTTGACCAGGCTTTGCGACCCTCGCATTGGTGCCTAGAAGAGTGAGCTCTATAAAAAGTTATCCCCTTATGATATGCAAAAGATTTTTAAGATAGAAGAGATTCCTGTTATTGGTGATCAGTAATGAAAAAAACGATATTCCTTAGGTTTTTGGTTGGTTTGATGATAGTTCTAAGCATTACAACTCTTGTGAGTGCTGTAAAGTTTAATCTGGAGGGTGAAGGAAAGGTTTGGGCAAATGGTGAAGGGCGTCTCCAGGTTGAGGGTAGAGGAGACATTCAGTTTGATGGAGAGGGTGAGATCTCTTTTTTGGATACTCCTCGGACTCGGTTTTATAATGATGGATTTGAGCATTCTTTTGATGGTGAACGTCATAGATTTTCTGGTGAAGGCCAGCTTCTTGTTGAGGGGAGGCTTCTGGAGTTTGAACTTAATGGACGCGGTTCGATCAGGTTGAGAGGAGAGGGAAGTGCTTCTTTTGATGGTGTTGGCGAGATTATGTATAGATCATAATTCTTTTTTTCTTTCTGTTTTTTTGTTCTGTTCCGTTTCTGTTCCGGATTATCCGGGTTAATTCTAAGTCTTGTTCCACCTCTATTATTTCTATAAATTAACGAGGTGTACAGAAATGAAATATGGAAAACAGTTGATGACTGTGGGTCTTGCAGCGCTCATGGTAGTGAGTATGGTTGCTGCATTAAAGATAGTGGATCGCCAGTATAGTGGTGATTATTGGGTGAAGTTCCAAGGACAAGCAACAATTACAGATGCTGAAGGAAGCGTCTATTTTGTAGCAGATGACTGGTCAACAGTGGATATCTATAAGGCACCATACCAAGATTTCTGGTATCGAGGCTTTGGATTGTATGAATATGATGACTTTTACCGGTTAACAGGAAGTGGTGAAGTTACTGTTGAAGGAGAGATGGAGAAGGTACACATTGTCAATTATCATGGCATGGGTACGAGCCATGTTGTGGGTAATGGAACTCTTAACTTCAATGGGACAGCCCGGCTTATTAACCGAACAGGATAATGGTGAGTATTTATTTTTTTATTTTTATTTTTTTGAATAGAGGATATGAAAACGCGAGGTGAATAGAATGAAGATGAATAAGATGTTGATAGTGTTTATGTGTATGGGATTGATGTTAGTAGGTGTTGGAGCGGCCAAGGTTGTTTCAGGAATTGGTGGTTTTTGGGCTATTGGTGATGGAAGGACCGATGTTGCTGGTGATGGTTGGAGCTGGTTTGACGGGAATGGCACGATAAATATGTCAAATAGTAGTAATATGACTGTGTTGAATGACGGTTTTGTAAAGAGTGAAGGTTGGGTAGGATATAACCGTGTTGTGTATGAAGGAGTTGGTGAGATTAATGTGAGTGGAAATGGCGTTGATCTCTATTTTGATGGAGATGGTCATGTCATGGCCGCAGGCACGGGTAGTGTTGACTTTACTGGCACAGGTGACTGGGGCAAGTATAAGTATTAGGTTGTTTTGAGTGTGAGGCACTCCTTGGCGATCTCTAACTCCTCGTTTGTTGGTATGATGAAGAGTTTTACTTTTGAATCAGGGGTGGAGATCTCCAAGTTGTTTTCTTTATTTTTTTCTTGATCGTATCGTACTCCTGCGTAGCGGAGCATCTTTAGGACTTTTTCGCGGACAAACCAGGCATTTTCACCTATTCCGCCT
>NYYS01000013.1 GCA_002685855.1 Candidatus Woesearchaeota archaeon | reverse complement strand
GGATGCGCTTGGAGCAGAATTTTCTTTAACAAGGGAGAGGATTCGACAGATTGAAGACAAAGCGTTGAGAAAGCTTAGAACTCGTGCTCAGAAGAAGAGAGTGCTAAAGGTTTTTAGTGAGGGTGGGTCTCTATCTGATCTGGTTAGTGTTTAGTTATTAATCTGGTTTTGTTTATTATGTTTTTATTGGAAAACTTTTTATATTAGTGTAGCGAATACACTGTGATGGAAACACGTGGTTTTATGCAGGTTGCAGTGGATGCAGTTGTATTTACTGTGCTTCAGGATGAGCTTAGGATTCTATTGATTAAGAGGAAATATCCTCCGTTTAAAGGGATGTACGCATTGCCTGGGGGGTTTGTGAATAAGGGGGAGGAGTTGGAGGAGGCGGTGAAGAGGGAGTTAGATGAGGAAACAGGGGTGAAGGATGTTTTTCTGAAACAGATTGGGACGTATGGGGGTGTTAGGAGGGATCCTCGGGGAAGGATTTTGAGTGTGGCTTTTCTTGCTTTGATTCAGCCAAATCAGCGGTTGAAGGCGGCTACGGATGCGATGGATGCTGAATGGTTTGCTGTTGATGGGTTGCCTGAGTTGGGGTTTGATCATTCGGATATTATCTCGGATGCTTTGGAGCAGTTGCGGTATGAGGTTCAGACTACAAATATTGCGTTTCAGATCTTACCGAAGAGTTTTACATTAACGCAGTTGCAGCAGTTGTATGAGGATGTGTTGGGTCGTGGGTTGGATAAGCGGAATTTTAGGAAGAAGGTGAAGGAGTTAGGGATTTTGAAGGAGACTTCTGAGATGCTTCGCGAGGGTGCTCATCGTCCTGCAAGGCTGTATCGGTTTGTTGAATCGAAGTATTCTGGGATAAGGGATGAGATCCATGTTTTTCTTGGTTGATTTTTTTTTAGATTATCTTTTGTTGTAGGTTTTGGGAAACTATTTAAATGTTCGAAGGGGTTTTGTAGTATATTGAGGTTGAATATGAAAAAGGTTGTTTGGATCTTGGGGATTCTTTTTGTTTTCTTATTTATTGTTCCGTTTATCTATAAGGGTGTTACAGGTGAGTATCCTGTTGGTTTTCCGTTGCGGGAGGAGAGGGTTGATCTGAAAGAGGGATTGAGTGATGGGAAGGGGACTGTTTTGGATACTGAAAGGAGAGAGAAAGAGGATGATGTTGAGATTGAATTGGATGAAGAGAAAGATGAATTCGTGGGCGAACTTCCTGAGCATTGTAGTGATGGGTTATTTAATGAGGGGGAAGAAGGGTTGGATTGTGGGTGGAGTTGTCCTAATCGGTGTGATTTTGTTGAAAAATGTGGGAGTGTTCGGCGTGATGAGGTATGGAGTGGGAATGTGTTTGTTTCCTGTTATCTGATGGTGGAGGAGGGTGTTGAACTTGTTGTTGAGCCGGGTGCGGTAGTAAAGTTTAAGCATGATAGGGATTATAAGAGGTTTTCTAAGGCGGGGATGGGTGTGTTGGGAACGATTATTGTGAGGGGTACTCCTGAAGAACAGGTGTGGTTTACCTCTGACGCATCGGATCCTTTGAATGGTGACTGGCATGAGATTGGGATTGGAAGTTGTACTGATTGTGTGATAGATCATGCGATTGTTGAGTTTGCTGAGCTTGGTGTGAGTCAGATGGATTCTGAGGTAGCTGTTACGAATTCTATTATTCGATGGAGTAATTCTGAAGGTTTGTATGCTGAGCGGTCGTCTCCGCATTATGAGAATAATACGTTGTATGGGAATGGATATCATGAGATTGCGTTGGAGCAGTACAATAGGGGTGTTCAGATATTGAATAATGTGTTTCGGGATGGGCATTATGCGCTTCATCATGAAAAGACGCAGTCGCATATTGAGGGAAATTATTTTACAGGGTATGAGCATGAGGTTATTAGTGCGGGAATGGAGTCTGATATTGTTGTGAAGGGGAATCGATTTGAGGATGTTGGTGAGAATCCTCTTAATGTCTATGATGGGTCTACTGCTGATGTAGATGGGAATGATTATGGTGAGGGTGTTGTGGATATTCCTGTGTTTGGGTATGGTGATGTTAGGAATTTTGAGTTGGATTATATTCCGGGTGAGGAAGGGGATAGGTATCCTTATGTTTTTGATGCAGAGGACGAAACTCGAAAGGTGGTGAAGAAGATTGGCAAGGGGTTGAGTTTTGGGTGGGCACTTACGTTTGCTGATGGTTTTCTTTGGAGGTTTAGTTTGGGCGATGGGGTTGTTGGGAGTTCTTTGGATTTTATTCGTGTTGATCCTGTGTCTGGTGAGGCTGTGTTGTTTGGGAATGATGAGATTATGAATCCTCGGGGGTTGACGTGGGATGGAGAGTTTTTTTGGGTGAATGATTTTAGTTTGCTTCGGGTTTTTAAGTTTCGGGTCGTTGGTGAGGAGATTGAGATTGTGGATTCTTTTGATATTCCTGAGAAGGAGGAGGGTGGGTTGCAGGGGTTGACTACGGATGGAGAGTTTTTGTATCTGCCGAGCAGGGATACACAAAGGTTGTTGAAGGTGGATAAGGAAGGGGTGTTGGTTGATTCGGTTGAATTTGGTGAACGTGGTCTGGGAGATTCGCTGGTTTGGACCGGGGAGCATTTCTGGTCGAATGGGGGGTGTTCTAAGGGTCTTTGTAGGTGGTCTAAGGATGGGAAATTGGTTGGCGAGATTTATCCTGTGGCTAAGGAGGCATGGGCAATGGATTGGGATGGGGAGTATTTGTGGACTATTCAGAGGACTTCTGAGTTGTGGGATGATCCGAAGATCTACCAGATAGATGTTTTGGATGATTCGTTGAAGGGGTGGTGGGGGCAATATAGTAAGTAAGAAGATACTACTCTTTTATTCTGTCACACATTTGTTTTCATCGCATTTATATCCTTCTATACAGTCTCTCTGAACCACACATTCATGACATGCTTCTTCAGTCATACCTATTTGAATAACTTTCTTTTCACTTCCTGTAACACAATTCTCACAGGGAGAACAAACTAGGTTTGGATCTGAACATATTGGATGAGCAGTTTTTCCCCCATTTTCATATGTAAATGTTTCTCCTTTATATTCTGTTCCCTCAGGACATTTACCTTCAGTATCAGGGACACCATAACCCGATATTACACATTGTTTAGTAATTAGTGCTTCTTGTAAGGGGTTTTGGACTTGTTTTCCATCAATCATATAGGTGGTTTCTACATCGCCACTTCCCAAATCTGCTTTTATATCTGTTCTAGATGATTCTGATGCAGCAATATCTTTATGGTATTTGGCCATTGCTTTTCTTAAACTCTCTGTAAATTCACAATCCATTCTTCCATTGTTCGGCATTTCTTCAGAATATTTACATTTATCATCTTCTAATCCTACAATTTGTCTTTCCATTAAATCGCTAGTAAAAGGATGATCGAATTCACATGAAAAGGGTTCACATGATTCAAGTTTGTCTGGGAACTTGATGCAGCTTTGTAGTTCTGATTCAAGTAGTGCATTATCTTGAGTTTCTTTCAGGATTTGTTCTGATTCATGTTCTTCAGATTCAACATCCTGTTCTTGGAAATAAAAGAGGAATATTCCTGCACTAGCTAGACCAATAATGACTACTCCAATAATTATTATGTATAAAAAATTAAATGGTTTTTTCAGAGGTTCAGATTTTTGATTTATCTGTGTGTTTTTTTCAGATGCAATTCCTAATGCTTGATTAGCTTCATTCGGATTATAACCTCTTTGAACTAGTGCATTATACAATTGTTGGTTGTTATATCCTTGAGATTTAGAATTTTTAATCCAATCAATAAGCTCCTGATCTGCCATAGGCATTATTTTAAGTATTTGGGTTTATAAATGTTGGTATATCAATAGAAAGAACCTATTGATAAAACAAGCTGTACAGAGCTTCAGGAAGCCTAGTTTGGCATATGTTCTTTTATTATATTCTGGAGTAGCGAAATATTTATATAGTTGTTAGTGTATGCGATACAATAAGCAAGGGTTGTTTATAAGGAATTTAAAGATGGTTGTTGATTGGACAAATATTGAGGCACGTGTACTGGATTATCATAGTTTTGATGATCTACTTGCTGAAAAGACTTTGGGTGTGTTGTGGGAGATTGACCGTGTTCGGAGTGAGAAGAATGCTATTATTCTTGCGCATTATTATCAGATACCCCCTATTCAGATGGTTGCTGATTTTAAGGGTGATTCTCTTGCGTTGGCGATGAAGGCGAAGGAGATCGGTGATAAGGATCTTGTTGTTTCTTCTACTGTGCATTTTATGGCAGAGATGGTGAAGTTGCTGAGTCCGGATAAGAAGGTTGTGATTCCTTCTTCTGATGCGAGTTGTTCTATTGCAGAGGGGATCAATGCTTCAGTGATACAGAGGATTCGAGAGGAGTTTCCAAAGGCGGCTGTTGTTGGGTATATTAATACGACTGCTACTGTTAAGGCAGAGTTTGATAGTGTGTGTACTTCTGCGAATGCTGAACAGGTTGTTCAACGGATTCCTGGCAAGGAGGTTATTTTGGTACCGGATCATCTTTTTTTTAGAAATATATTGAAGAAGGTGGATGATGGGAGACGGTATCTTACGTATGAAGGTGTTGTAGGAGGTTCGATTGTGTTGTATGATCATTTTGATGATAGCGAGTTTCGGTTTCCTCTGAATGGCACTGTTGCTCCTCTTTTGGATAAGGGGACGTGTATTGTGCATGAAGATTTTACTCCTGAGCATGTTAAAGAGTATCGGAGGCGGGAAGGAGTTGATCTTGTGTTGGCTCATCCAGAGGTGAGAACTGATGTTGCTGAGCTTGCCGATAAGGTTGGTGGGACGGGTGTGATGATGAAGTTTTTAAAAGATAGTTCTGCTCAAAGGGTGTTGTATCTTAGTGAGTGTGATCTTGCTGTGCCCTTGGTGGAGGCCTATCCTTCAAAGAAGTTTGTGACGCCTTGTTTGTTGTGTCCGTATATGAAGAAGAATACGCTTGATGGCTTGTTGTATAGTTTACGGGAAGAGGTTGATGTAGTTGATGTAGATGCTGAGGTGGTTGAGGGGGCAAGAAGATCTTTGGAGAGGATGTTTGAGTTGACTGCATAGGGTTGTGTTATTGAGGATTAAATAGGTGCTTTTTATTCTGAAAATAAGGGAAAAGTATATAAATTCTGATGTTCCCAGGAGGATATGATTGATATCGTCTTACTGCTTATTCTTTTTGTTGTGAGCTTGTTTGTGCTTATCAAGGCATCACATTTCTTTACTACTGGCGCTGAAAGGATTGGTTTACATTTTGGTCTTTCGCCCTTTATTGTGGGTGTTACGATTCTGGCAATTGGAACGTCGCTTCCTGAATTAATTTCATCGATTATTGCAGTAATGGCCGGATACTCTGAAATGGTTATTGGAAATGTTGTTGGTAGTAATATTGCTAATATTTTTTTGGTTTTCGCGATTGCGACAATCATCTCGAAGAAGATGATAATTGGACATAAAATCCTTGATGTGGATCTTCCGAAACTTTTAGGATCTGCTTTTTTATTGACATTAATGGTGTGGGATGGTGTTTTTAATTTTTATGAAGCTATTCTCTGTATTTTAGCTTTGCTTGTGTATGTATTGTATGCTATAAGCAGCAATAAATCTATACCCAAGGCAGATGTTACTCCGGAGATGAAGGCCGATTTGAAACATAAAGCGAAATATAAAAAGGAGAGTATGCTGAAACCATTTATTACATTAATCGTAAGTGGTTTTTTTATTTTTCTTGGGGCAAAATATACTGTGAGTTCTGTTATTGGATTATCTCAAGTGTTGCAGATTGGAACAGAGATCATTGCTGTTACGGCTATTGCATTGGGGACCTCTTTGCCTGAGCTCATTGTGACAATTACTGCAGCAAGAAAAGGCCATGCAGAGATGGCTGCAGGAAATGTTCTTGGATCAAATATTTTTAATACGTTTGCTGTGATGGGTATTCCTGCATTATTTGGAAATCTTGTGATACCTTCAAGCATTTTGCTTTTAGGGATTCCTATGATGCTTGCGGCAACACTAATATTCTTTGCCATAACCCAGGATAATCAGGCAAACCATTGGGAAGGCTGGCTTATGCTTATTTTTTATGTGTTTTTCATTGGTAAAACTGTTGGGGTTATTTAATTTTGTTTCCTGAGTTCTTCTAGAAGGGTGAATGCACGAGGAACGTCGTTTGAGTGAAGAATGAGGTGGAGTTCTGTGTTTGTTGATATAATTTCATAGATGTTGATGTGGTTCCAGG
>NYYS01000012.1 GCA_002685855.1 Candidatus Woesearchaeota archaeon | reverse complement strand
TAAGCTAAACAGGTTTGGACGTGAGGGCCGGTAGGTACTCCGGCCTTTAGGCCGGAGGGAGGCCCGAAGCGGTAAAACTTCCATATAGTAAATAATTCATCCTCCCCCCTCTCCTCATCAGAAGAAACCTTTATAAACCCATCACCTCTCCCTCAAACCATGGCAAAACTCATCAGAGCAGTGGCATGGCGAAAAATTGAACGACCCTACACACGGAAATCTAAATTCAGAAAGAAATCCTTTGTACGAGCCGTACCACACAACAAAGTAGTCAAATACGAAACAGGAAACCTCCAAAAGAAGTTTCCCCACACCGTCCAACTCAGATCCAAAGGAGACATCCAGATACGCCACAACGCAATCGAATCAGGCAGACTCACCAGCAACCGCTACCTTGAAAAGAAGCTTGGAAAGATTGGATATAAGCTTAAAGTATGTATCTTCCCCCATCATATTCTCAGAAACAACCCCCTGGCCTCAGGAGCAGGAGCAGACCGAATGAGCACAGGAATGAAGATGAGCTTTGGAAAATCCGTCGGCCTCGCAGCCCAAGTCAGAAAAGGACAGATCCTCTTCCAGGCAAGCGTAGACAAATCCAATCTAGAAGTCGCAAAAACAGCAATGAATAGAGCAAAATACAAAATGCCTTGTAGCTGTACACTTTCCTACAAAGAAGAACCTATTACGTAGAATCCTCTTTCTTACTAATCGTACTCAACCCTTTCGCCTTCTCCATCTGTAAGACTGCGTTTGCCAACTCCTTCCCACCAACAATCTCAGGCATAACAACAATCTGTGCCCCTACTTTGTGCAACCGCTTCACAGCAGCCTCATCAGTCGTCTTCGCAGCCACAATCAGATTAGAATTCAACTCAGAAGCAGTAATAATCAGATACATATTATCCGCGTCCTCCAACGCAGCAATCAATACCTCTGCCTTCTCAATATTTGCCTTCTTCAGAATCACCGGATCCAGAGCATCACCCTGAATAACACTAATCCCCCGCTCAATCAAAGAAGCCACCTTTGTCGGATCCTTCTCAATCACAATAAACTTCTTCTTCTCCTGAATCAACACCTCACTCACATACCTTCCAATAGTACCAAACCCACACAAAAGCACATGATCCTTCTCATTTCTAATCTTCATAATCCCACCCTTAATCGTTTTCAAAAAAAGATTCGTACGCATCTCAATCAATGCAGACGCAATCCCTGTAACAACATACAAAACAGCCCCCATCCCCACAACCACCAACAACATCGTAACAATCTTCCCCTGCTGATCGCTCGGAATCGCCGAACTCCCAACCGTTGTAATCGTAAGAAAGGTATAATACAAGGCATCTACAAAGGTCATCCCCTCACTCCAGGAAAAATAGTAGCCGCCAAAAGCTAACAGCATAACAATTACTGATACTCCTGCCATAAAATTCTTAGTAGATCCCATCTCACCTCCCTCCCTCAAAAAGTGAGAAAAACCTTTTTAAAACTTTGCTTTTTTAGCCAGAATATCGACTAAATCCTCATACTTCAACACCTTCAATCCACTCCTCTTCACAAACCCCTTAACATCCTTCTCAGGAAGAATATCCCTCTTACTCAGATACACCCACACAGGAACACCATATTCATCCATCTCCTTGAGTAGTTTCATCTGATCCTTCAACGGATAAGGCTCAGAAAGATCTAAAACAAACACAATAGCATCAGCACGATACTTCAACACAAGAACAGCCTGCTTCTCAATCACATTCAACCGATCAAACCGATTCAGACTTCCCGGAGTATCCACAAACTGAAGCCTCCTTGCTCCTATTTGAAGATACCCAACATTCAACCGCTTTGTAGTAAACGCATAACTCCCCACCTCAGGACGAGCAGGAGTCAACTTCCCCAAAAGCGTACTCTTCCCCACATTCGGAAAACCCGCAATCGCAATCGTAAACAACCCCTCCTTCAACTGAGGAAAACCCCTCATAACCTTCCTCGCATCCTCCAACCCCAACAACTTCTTCTCCAACCGCTTCACAAGAGAGGCCATCCTCCCCAAAAAAGCACCCCTCACCTTCTCAATCCGCTCCCGCTCAGCACCCCTCACCTTCTGACCATACTCCCGCTGAAACTCACGCGTCTTCTGAGCAGCCCAGGAAATAGCAGACAGATCCTTTCTCAACTGAGAAATATCCAAAAAACAACCAAACAGCTCCTCATAAAACTCAGTCAACCCATCAAAAGCAGGAAAACTCCTCACAATCTTAGACAACTGCTCCTGCAAGCTCCCAGCAACCGCCTCAAACCGAGCCAACTCCTTCCTCTTCACAGCCAAAAGATCTTTAGTTTTGTTCTTCTGCGCCTGATGCGAAGCCGCCAGCTTCCCCTTCTTAAAAGCCACATCTATAATATGGGTACCAGACTCAACCGGAGGAATATCTTGAAAGCTCATCCATTTAAAAACAGCCCCCTCTTTAAGGCATTTTCGGTTAAAGAATGGCCAGATCTTAACTACCGCAAGATACCTGCCAAAAAACCGATTCCGAGACGTAGACCCCTGCGGCCAACCCCAAGTAGAAAAAAGCAAAGAGATCAGCTTCAACCTAGCTAAGCAATTCACCTCTAAAACTCATTAAAAACCAAACAATAACATTTAAAAACACCCCCCAATTCCACTCACCAATACTGAGGATGAAAAAGGCCTCGGGAGGCATAAAATGGCAGAATTTAAAATAAATGTAGGCGATCCCAAAACAGGGAAAACAGTAAACTTTGTTCTTAACGACCAACAATCAAAAGCACTCTACGGTAAAAAGATCTCTCAAAAGATCCCAGGAGACCTCATAGGCCATGACGGCTACGAATTCGAAATCACAGGAGGCAGCGACAACTGCGGCTTCCCCATGAGAAAAGACGTAGAAGGAGCAAACAGAAAAAGACTCCTCATAACAGGCGGCGTAGGCTTCAAACCCAAACGAAAAGGAGAACGAAGACGAAAATCAGTAGCCGGCAACATGGTCATGCCCAAAACCGCCCAAGTCAACCTCAAAATCCTCAAACAAGGCAAAAAACCCCTCACAGAAGCAGCCCCTGCAAAAGAAAAAGCTCCTAAAGAAGAGGCTAAGCCAGAAGCTAAGGCCAAGGAAGAGGCTAAACCTGAAGTTAAGGAAGAATCTCCAAAAGCTGAAGTTAAGGAAGAGGCTAAACCTGAGGTAAAGGAAGAATCTCCAAAACCTGAAGCTAAAGAAGAGGCTAAACCTGAGGTAAAGGAAGAATCTCCAAAACCTGAAGCTAAAGAAGAGCCAAAGTCTGAAGCAAAAAAGGAAACCAAGCCTGAGGAAGCTTCTAAGGAAGAAGCCAAACCCGAAGTTCCTAAAGAATAACTCCGTCCATTCTTTTCATGAAGCTCACCGACTTCAAAAAAAAAATACCTCCCGCCACCTATCAGGAAATCGCAAAAACAAAGATCAAAGAACTCCGCCCCTGCCAGGAAAAAGCAATCAACGCAGAACTCTTCAACAAGAAAAACCTTCTCATCTGCACCCCAACAGCATCAGGAAAAACACTCGTGGCAGAGATGGCCATCCACCACACTATCACAAACAACAAAGGAAAAGCCCTCTACATCGTCCCTCTCAAAGCACTCGCCAACGAAAAGTTCAACCACTTCTCAAACACCTACACCTTCAAAACAGCCGTAACATCATCTGACTTTGACAGCGCAGACAGCTACCTCGAACACACCGATCTAATAATCTCAACCTCAGAAAAATTCGATAGCCTCCTCCGCCACAAAGTAGAATGGATCAAAACCATACAAACAATAGTCATTGACGAAATCCACCTCCTCAACGACGCCCACAGAGGACCCACACTCGAAATCCTTATCACTCTCCTCAGAACCTATCTCAACAATCCCCAAATAATTGGATTAAGTGCAACCATAGGAAATCCTGAAGAACTCGCATCCTGGCTCAACGCAAACCTCATCCAGGACAGCTGGCGACCCGTCACACTCCATCAAGGTATCTACCACGACGGCGCCATCCAATTCTATGAAAATAAGAAAAAAAGGAGCTAGGCAACTCCTGTAGCTGTTCCAGCAAAAAAGAGTGCAAGCAAGGCAACACCCATTGATAATATCAATATTCCCACAATAACAACAGGTATCAAAACAACAATAAGAGCCCTACCCAAACTAAGATCATACGCTTTTTGTACAACATTGATTGTCAAAATAAGATGCCATAATCCTGCCAGAACCCAGAGGCCCAATCCTAAAAGAGGAATAAACCCAAAAAAACCAATCCAATAGGGAAGATAACTATGACTATATCCCCCATAGAACCTCGTGATTGAACCTTTACCCTTAAACAGATGGGCCAAACCATGAAGAACAGCCCCCCCAACAAAAAATCCAAACAACAACATAAGAATAGTAGCAATAATCTCCACAATAGCTAAAACAAACGACCCGGAAATAATTGCAAATATGCCCACGCCCACGCTCATTACAACAGCAGTAAGAACAAGAAAAATAAGACCGTTCTTAAACGAGCTCGAATCCTTTAAAACAGCATCTGTTGTTTTATCATCAAAAGAAGCAACCTTCCATGCATTTCCAATAATTTCTTTAACACCCATTCTACTATCACCCCTCAACGAAACAAGATATCAGAACGAACAACCTTTTTAAATCTTTTCATTTTAAAAAAAAATGAGCCTGTAGGGACTTTCGCCAAATCTATCGAAATGATCTGTTTCGAACCCCAATCAACCGGTCCGAAGCCGGCCGCACTTACTGGTGTACTGGCAACAATGCCGTTGACCTATCCAGGTTATGCTACAGGCCCATTGAGTCTGAACATACACAAAACCTTTCAGTTATATGCGTGCTGCATCCTTCATATATCAGTCTCAACCCTTTATTTATTAACTTTTCTCATTTCACACTGGCCAACCACTGCCGCAACAGATATAAGAACCCTCACACATTCATATTCTATGAAGATTCAGCACCTCCAAGCAAAAAGCATCCTTAATCCAAGCCGACTCCCCGGTATAACCTATGCCATAAACCCCTACACTGGCTGCCAACACGCCTGCATCTACTGCTATGCAGACTTCATGAAACGCTACACAGGACACCTCGAAGCATGGGGGAACTTTGTCGACATCAAAGTAAACGCAGTAGAACTCCTTGAACAGGAACTCCAGAACAAACCCAAAGGACTTATCCTTCTCAGCTCTGTCACTGACCCCTACCAACCTCTTGAACTCAAAGAAGGAAAAACACGATCCATTCTTAAATTCCTCCTCAAACATCAATACCCTGTATCAATCCTTACAAAATCAGACCTCGTCCTCCGCGACCTCGATCTCATCGAAGCCTTCGACGACATAGAAATAGGAATCAGCATCACCACCCTCAACGAAACCCACAGAAAAACCTTCGAACCCTGCACCATCACCACCCAACGACGCATAGAAGCACTCAAAGAACTCAAACAAAAAACAATCCCTTCCTACACCTTCATCGGCCCCATCCTCCCAGGAACAACAAACCTCAATAAAATTCTTCACGAAGTAGCCCCCTTTAGCGACTTTATCTACTGCGAAACCCTCAACTTCAGAGGAAAAACAGAACAACTCCTCCAACACGTACAAACACACACTCCAGAACTCCTCAATGCCTTTCTCTTTGCCGTAAAACACCCCCACGAACACACCCAACAGCTTCAGGACCAGGTGAACCTGCTTCAACACCACTACGGCAAAGAGATCAAACTCTTTACGCACCTCCCCACCCGGCTCCGCAAGGAGCCACTTCAAAATCACAAAGCATAAAAACAACCTGAGTTTGATCACCCTATGCCATGCGATCCATGCAATCCAAACTGCGTCCACTTTATAACAAATCAGGTAGATGCACCCGAATCAGTTTCTGACTACAGAGAGATAGCCTGGTGGCTCAGCCACCAAAACGTACAAATCTTTGTCGACGTATCAGGCGAAGAGGAAGAATGGTACCTTCAATTCAAAACACCTGCACTCGTTCAAGCTACAGAAAATCCCTTTGCACACGAACCCCAACAAAGCCAGGCACCAGACGGACTCCTCACAACATCCCAAGAAGAACCAGAAGACAAAACCTATGTCTTTGCCACACTCGCGCAATTCCAAGAATGGGCAAAAGAAAACCCTCCCATCTCAGACGAAGAAGCAGAAGAAGAGGATGACGATGAAGAGGATGACGATGAAGAGTATGAAGATGAGGATGACGACACAGAATCCGAAGATGATGACTCAGAAGGTGGTGAAGAATATGACGAAGACGAACCATCTCAACCACCCCCTATCCAACCAGCACAACCACCTGTCCAACCTCAACAGCCCTTCCAGCCACCCCCAAACCCACAACCACCCTCATCAACATTTCCCTAAACCATGAGAACACGCTTCTACCCAAACACAACCTTTTTCTCAGTCCTTTGCATACTCTTCGGCATTCTCGTCTTTGCAATACCAAACATCCTTGAATATGCCATCGCAATCTTCTTTATCATCATCGGAACATTTGGCCTTCTCAGCAAACCAAAAATATTCTAAAAAATCGGTACATATTTAAATCACCTCTTCCTAGCAAAGCCGGGGTGATCCATAATGAAAGAAACACGAAGATCAATCTTCCTGTTAAGCTCAGTCCTAATTGTGCTCGCAGTACTCATAGCATGTCAAAATAAAGGAATAGACACAGCCGTCCTGGCATCAGACACCATAAAGGAAACAACGCAAGAGAAACCAAACGTGAACCGATTCGCAATTATCTCAACAACCCAAGGAACAATTGAAGTTCAGCTCTTTACAGAAAAGGCACCTGAAACAACAAAAAACTTCATAGACCTTGTAAACAGAAAATTCTACGACGACACCATATTTCATAGAGTTATCCCTGGATTCATGATCCAAGGAGGAGATCCTACAGGAACAGGAACAGGAGGACCCGGATACACAATCCTGGACGAGTTCCATCCCGATCTAAAACATAATGCAAAAGGAATACTCTCAATGGCAAACTCCGGCCCAAACACAGGAGGAAGCCAATTCTTCATCACCTTGGCACCAACACCCTGGCTCGATGGAAAACATGCAATCTTTGGAAAGGTCATTAAAGGACAAGAGGTCGTCGACATAATCGCACAATTACCGAGAGACGCACAAGACAAACCAAACAACCCGGTAACTATAACATCAATAGTCATCAAATAAACTCCTAAAAGAGAAACAAAATGAGTGATGCGCTCTACATGGATGACAGTTACCTTAAAGAGTTCGACGCAACAGTCCTCTCAGTAACCGATGACAAATTCGTTGTCCTTGATCAGACTGCATTCTACCCAAACGGAGGAGGACAACCACACGACGAAGGAGTATTCATCTGCAACAACGAAGAATATCCTGTCGTCTTTGTCGGAAAATTCTCAGGAAAGATCAGCCACGAAGTCAGCAAACCTGGACTCAAAGAAGGAGACAAAATAAAAGGAAAAATAAACTGGGAAAGACGCTATACATTTATGCGCATGCACACCGCAGCACATATCGTATCAGCGATCCTTCACAAACAACACAACGTTCTCATCACCGGAAACCAGATCTCACCAGAAAAAACAAGAATAGACTACAACATGGAAGAATTTGACAAAGAAAAGATGAAAGAGTACCTCGCTGAAGCAGACACCGCAGCAAAACAAAACCAGGACGTAACCATCTCCTACCTCGACAGAGAAGAAGCTCTCAAAGACCCAGACATGGTCAAACTGGCCGGAGCACTCCCTCCAGCAGTAAAACAACTCCGCATCGTAACAATCGGAGACATAGACAAACAGGCCGACGGCGGAACACATGTCAAAAACACCCAAGAGATCGGAACAATAACCTTTCTCAAAGCAGAAAACAAAGGAAAAAACAACAGAAGACTCTACTACACCTTAGAATAAACACCCTATTTTCTAAACACAATCGTAGTCCCATCAGCGATTTCAGACTGTTTAACATCATCTCCTGAAACCACTGTACCATTCTTAATATAAAACGTCGAAGGATCATTCCACCTCTTTCCTGTAATACTAAACGCAGACCTATCAGAATGTACATTACCTCCATACACATATCCTGTAAGCACCCGCGTTCCAATTGGAGGATGACTTAAAACTTCTTCGTCCAACACACTACCTCTTCGCACACGCCCATCGGGAAAAAAGTAGATCGTGCTTTCATCATCATACTCCTTTCCTGCAAGACTCCATGCAGTATCACCATCCTTTCCAATCTCCTGAAATCCAATAAATCTCTCTGAACGTTCCTGATCTTCCATAACAATTCTTGTACCATCAGGAAGACCTCCCCAATCACGAATCTGGTCCCCTCGTAAACGTGTGCCATCAGGAAACAAATATTCAGTCTCAGGATCATTATGCTTCTCACGAGCAATAAACCACGCACTTCTATCCTTGGTAATTATGGGCTCTCCTCTATATATATCTAATGCAGCTTCAACCTTTCCATGATCGGCTCCATAAAGCACTGTTGCTAAAAGCGCATCAGCTATTCGAAGTCTCCCTGCATCAACATCAGGATCCCGAGTGACCTTGCTACTCAACCCAAGCCTACTCCTGACTTCAGGCCGTGCAAACAACATCCCACACTTCTTTCTACCCCTATGATTATATGCATGATACTTGTTTGGACTCCCATACGCAACCATAGAATGCGTCATCACATCCTGATCACTCAATCTATACATTCCCTGAAGCTCCTGAATCAGATCCCGTAGAGCCCGATACTGGGCAGAAGTAATATCCTTATTATGAAATCCCATTACTTCAATACCTATAGAATGATTATCAATATTCCTCTTGCCATCCCACATACTTCTACCACAATGCGTTGCAAGCCGCCCATGCTCAATAACCCTGTCAATACTTCCATCCTTGTTTACAAGATAATTAGCTTCACCATACTTTCGTAACTTACCCAATGAACCACGATCTGCCTCAGTAGTATGCAAAATAATATAATCTGTACCCCGTCTTCTACTCCTTCTGGGATTTCTTGGACTCAACGAATTCCTAATAGAAAGACTAGCCTCTGCCCTATCAGGATTCAACAAAACATGTGGGGCCGCAACTATTGCAGCTAGCCCAATTAAGGCCTTTCTTCTATTTATAGGTGGAAGATCTTCTAAGTTCATTTTCTATCCTTCAACTGAATATTTGAGATCTGATACGCACAAATATAGTCTGTTATACCACCTAAAACAAACCCTTCCTATTTAAACTTTTCCATTTGTAACTACTTGCAAGTAAACATAAAAATCTTGCTACTTTATATAAAAAATCCGGAAAAACCTATACTAGTAACCAATAAAATAGAAAGGTTTATAAATAAGTTATTTCCTTAAAAAGGAATGGACTACCTCAAACAAGTCGGACTCATTAACACCAACAGAGAACTGCAAAGACATTTCACTCCTGAATCCATGGATTCCATCCAGGAACAAGGACAAGAAACCATCGCAGTCGAAATTTCTGCCTTCCAGGAAATCTACGAAGAGATCTCTCACTTCAGAAGATACAAAGAACTCAACAACAAAAAAATTACAGAACTCGAACAAGAACTTGCAACAACAAAAGCACTTCTTCATGAACTTAACAACCAAACAGCAAAACAACCCATTCAACAAGAACCTCTCAAACAATCACAGCCACTATCGCAACCAGTAAACCAGGCAATAAAGGAAGAAAGCAACATAGAACCCAGCTTCAACACAGAATTTCAACCAACAGATGTCGCAGTCGAAAACGTATTTAACTTCTCGGGAAAAAGAGTCTGAGCAGAGGAATTCTGACGCCAAAAACTAAAAACTCCTCTGCTCAACCCCTCACTGGACACATAGAGACAAAACTCTTAAAAAACCAACAATGTACAGAGAAAAATGCTCAACCAAACCTTCCTCTTTCTCCCCGGAATAGGATCCCAAACCGAACAACTCCTCTGGAGCAAAGGAATTACAAACTGGGACCAATTCATAAAAACAAACACCCTCCCCACAATAGCTCCTCTAAGAAAACACTGGTACAACCAACTCCTTCTCGAAGCAGCAAAAAAACTCAACCAAAACAACGCAACCTTCTTCTCAAGACGACTCCCACAATCAGAACACTGGCGACTCTACCCCCACTTCAAACAAGACACAATCTACCTCGACATCGAAACAACAGGACTCAGTAAACACAGCATAATAACGCTCATCGGCCTCTACAACGGAGAAG
>NYYS01000011.1 GCA_002685855.1 Candidatus Woesearchaeota archaeon | reverse complement strand
TATTATCATTTGGATCATGTTTTTCAACCTCATTACAGATTAGACGGCCATTGTCCTTATTCATTACTAATACGCGTGAACCATCTACAAGTTGGATGGATCCTTCGGGTGTTTGTTCAGAAGTCGTTTGGATAAGGGATTCTGCAGTTACGTTTAGGGAAAAAATGAGCGTAAGAAGGCATAGAATGAGAAATGGATGTTGAAATGTTTTGGTTCGAGTCATTGCATTCACGACGGCTCGAATAAGAGGAATCTGGATTGGTTTATAATGATTCCTATACAAGATGTTGTGGTTTTTGGTTAATTATATAAAGTTTAAAAAGGGATGTTTATGTAGTGTTGTTGGTGTTTATGCAGGGATAGTTATCTATATTGTCTCATATTTTCTTCAGAAATAGGGTTTGGTTAGTGTTATTTATTCAGAATGTCAACTGCAACAAGTCCTTTTCCTGACAGCCAGGTGAGTGTTGCTCCGCCACCTGTTGAGACGTGGCCCATCTTTTCTTCAAGGTTGAGTTTTTCTATTGCTGCTCCGCTGTCTCCTCCACCAATGAGGACATAGGTTGTTTCTTTTATTTGAGCAAGGGTTTCTGCAATCTGTTTTGTTCCCTGTATTCCTGAATCCCATTCGTTTACACCGATGGGACCGCACCAAACGACTGTTTTTGCTTTTTTTAGGGTTTCTGCATAGAGCTGGATTGTTTTTGGTCCGATGTCGATGATGAGGTTTGTTGGGGGGACGTTGTTTGTGTCGACGATTACTGTTTTTGCATCTTTGTCGAAGGATTCTGCTGCGACAACGTCTATAGGGATGATGATTTTCTCTTTTGGGAGATCTTTTATGAGAGGGAGAGTTTCTTCGTCGTACTTGCTGTTTCCGATGTCGACTCCACTTGCCTTTAGGAATGTGTTTGCAAGGATTCCTCCAATAATTATTTTGTCTACTTTTTTGAGAAGATTCTTAACGACGTTTACCTTTTCTGCTTTTGCTCCTCCGATGATTGCAACGTAGGGTTGTTCAGGATTTTCTAAGGGTTGGAGTGCGTCGAGCTCTTTTTTCAGGGCAATTCCTATATAGCAGGGAATGAACTTTGGGACTGCGGTCATGGATGCCTGGTCGTGGTGGGCGTTTGCGTATGCGTCCTGGATGTAGATGTCTGCGAATGCTGCCATCTGTTTTCCGAATTCTGTTCGTTCGTTTTCGTCTTTTGATTTTTCCTCTTTGTGGAAGCGTACGTTTTCGAGGAGGATGATTTCTTTGTTCTGCATCTTTGTTATTGCTTGTTCTACTTCATTTCCCACACAATCTTTGAGGGTCTTTACGTTTGTGTTGAGGTGTTTTGAGAGACATTCTCCCACGACTTTCATGGATCTGAGAGGATCAACTTTTCCTTTTGGTCTTCCGCTGTGTGCAAAGAGGATTATTTTCGCTTCTTGCTCAAGGAGAAACTGGATGGTTGGAAGGGAGTCTATTACTCTTCGTTCATCGGTGATAGCTCCTTGTTCGTCGAGAGGAAGGTCATAGGATGCTCTTACGAGCACTCGTTTTCCCTGAAGGTCTTCCTTGGAGAGGTCGGTGATGAAGGTCATTCTATTTCATTACGTGCCTGATCATGTCGACCATTCTGTGGCTGTAGCCCCATTCGTTGTCGTACCATGCAGTGATTTTTACCATGTTTCCGTTCACCATGGTTAGTGCTCCGTCTACGATCGAGCTGTGGTTGTTTCCGAGAATGTCTGAGGATACAAGGGGTTCGAAGGAGAGCTGAAGGATTCCTTTCATGTGTGTTTTACATACATCTTCAAAGAGTTTGTGGAGTTCATCTTTTGAGACCTCTTTTTTTAGGACTGCATTTAGATCGACGATGCTTCCGCAGGGAACTGGTACACGTAGTGCTATTCCATCAAGTTTTCCTTTGAGTTCTGGGATGCATTCGGTGACTGCGATTGCTGCTCCTGTTGATGTTGGGACGATGTTTTGTGCGGCTGCTCTTCCTCTTCGAGGGTCTTTTTTGTGGTGTCCGTCAACAATGAGTTGGTCAGCGGTGTAGCTGTGCGTTGTGGTCATGAATCCTTTTTCGATTCCGTAGTTATCGTTGAGAACTTTGGCGACAGGGGCAAGGCAGTTTGTTGTACAGGATGCATTGGATACAACGTGGTCGTTTTCTTTATCGTAGATGTCTTCGTTCACTCCCATGACGAGGCTTTTAATACCTCCTTTTCCAGGAGCTGAAATGATGACCTTTTTTGCTTTGCCGCCGGTGATGTGCTTTTCGGCATCTTCCTTTTTCCTGAATCTTCCTGTGCATTCGACAACGACATCCACGCCGTGTTCGTGCCAGGGAATCTGTGCAGGATCTGTTGAAGAGAATATCTTTATCTCCTTTCCATCTACGATAAGAAGGTCGTCCTTAGAACTGACTTCTCCAGGATATGCTTTGTGAACAGAATCGTATTGTAGCATGTATTTCAGATCTGACGGGTTGCCTAGATCGTTGACTGCCACTACATCTATATCGTTGTGTTCTTGTGCTGCTCGAAAGACCATTCGGCCTATTCGTCCAAAACCATTAATTCCTACTTTAATCATGCAAAACACCTCGGTTTGGGGGGAGAGAAGTGGTTTATAAATTTTGCTATAGGCTATTTTTTATAGCTTTTAACGCCATGAGTTTATATGCGAGTTTTGCCAGGGTGTAGGCTTCGGCTGTGTAGTTTGTTTTTGGTGCGAATTCTACGATGTCGGCAGCGATGACTGTTTTATGTTTGAAGATGTCTTTGAGGATTTCGATGAGTTGGTTCCAGTTGAGTCCGCCGGGTTCGGGTGTTCCTGTGTTGGTTATGATGGACGGGTCGAAGACGTCTACGTCGATGGAGATGTAGACTTTTTTGTTGAGTTTTTTAAGGGTTTTGATGATGTTTTCTTTTGTGAGGTTGTAGGCTTTGATGAGGTGGACGTTCTTGTGTTGGTTGAGTTGTTTTGCTTCGTCGCTGTCCATAGAACGCACACCGATGAGTGCGATGTCGTGGTTTTTTGATAGTTGTTTGGCTACGCATGCATGGTTGTAGGGAGAGGACCAGGAGTCGCGGAAGTCTGCGTGTGCATCAAGCTGGATTATTGAGAATGTTTTGTGGATCTGTTCGAGGCCTTTTATTACTCCGAGGGTTATTGCATGGTCTCCGCCGAGGGTTATTATGAAGTTGTTTTGTTTTGTTATTTCTTTCTGGTTTTGTTCTATTGTTGTTGCTATCTGTTCTATCATCTCTTCTGGTTTTACATTGTTGAGGTTTAATGTTGGGAGTTGTTTTATTCCTTTGAGGAAGGGTTCGGTGTTGAATTGTTCGTCGTAGTATTCGAGGTGTTCGGATGCTTTTATGATCTCTTTTGATCCTTTGGATGCTCCTTTTCCGTAGGTTGGGTTGTGTTCGTATTCTATAGGAAGGATTGTGAATGTTCCTTTCTGATATTCTTTGGGGAGTTGCATCCAGCTCATTCTGTTACCTCTGTTTCGAGTTTTTCGAGTCCGCAGAAGTCTGTTGTGAAGTTGTAGGCGCCTGCGTTGAGAAAGGTGAGGGTGTCTCCTATGTTTGGGTTGTCAAGGTAGACTTTATAACGGAAGAGGTCGAGGCTGCAGGGGGTGAGTCCCTTGACTATGTAGGGGGTTCCTGTTTGTTTTGGGAGTTCTCCTTCGATGAGGAGTTTTACAGGGACGATGAGTGCATCCATGTCAGTGTTGTAGACTGATGCGTTTACTATTATTGTGTTTTCGTGGATTCCTATGATTGTTGTTTTGAGTTTTATGGGAGAGGCTGCAAGGAATCTTCCAGGTTCGATGATGAGTTTGGTGTTGTGTTTGTTGAGCCATTCTTTTAGTTCTTTTATTTTTTGATAGATTCCTGTGAAAACGTCCATGTTTGTGTTGGCATATGCGGAGGGGAGTCCTCCACCGATGTTTACTGAGGTTATAATGGTTAGTGTTTCTGGTTCGATGAGTTGTTGGAGTTCGTATTTGTAGTTCCATTCAGACATGTTCTGTGTTTTTCTGTGGAAGTGGATTCCGAGTTCTTCGATGTTTGGATGGTTGGCGAGTTGTTGTATGTATTTGTTTATTGTTTCTGAGGGCATGCCGAATACGTAGTAGCGTTCTGTTCGTAGTGTGTTCTCTTTGAGTTTCATTCGAAGGAAGAGTTTTATTTTGTGTTTAGTTGTTTTGAGAAAAGAAATGATGGTGTTGAGGTCTGTTTCGTTATCGACGACAAAATGTGTTATCTTCTTTTTTAGAAGGTGTTCTATGTCGTTTGGCGTCCATGCTTGTGCAAGGAAAATAATTCGGCTTTGGTCTTTAACGTAGTGGAGTTCGTTCTGCATGTGGAGGCTGAATAGTGTGTCTGTTTCTGATTCAAGTATTGAGATGAGTTGGGGGTTTGTTTTGAGGCTGTAGGATATGTTGTCTGCAATATCTTTTATTTTATTGTATTGGTCGAGGGTCTTTTTTTTTGAGAGAATGAATTTAGCTTTTTGCATGGTATTGATCCTCTTGGATTTTATTTATTTCGGGGTTGTTTGTTTTTGTTGGTTGTTCTTGTTTTGTGTTTAGTAATTGTTCTTCGTGGAGTTGTTCGAGTGCTTTGATCATGGCAAGAGGGAACATGATTGTTACGTCTCCGATGACGGTTGAGACGTCGGAGTCGTCTTTAACTTTTCCCCAGGATTTTGCTTCGTCGGTTGTTGCACCGGACATGCTTCCGGAAGTTTTCTGGGCGGTTGTCATGTAGACTGCGTATTCTGCTCCTCCGTTGAGAAGTGTGCAGAGGATGGCGTGGTGTTTTGATATGCTTCCTCCTAGTGCGATGACTGCTTTTTTTTCATCGAAGTTGGATGAGAAGAGGATGTTTCCGAAGTCTTTGACGACATCGACGATGAAGTCGGGATGTTTTTGCTGGATGAGGTAGAGGTGGAATCCGAATGCTCCGTCAGTGATAGCGGGGCAGAAGATAGGAATATTGTGTTTTGCTGCCTGGTAGAGGATCGAGTTTTGGTCGTTGAGCATGAGGCCGATTTCTCTGAGGAGTTCTGATACTGCCCAGCGTTTCTGTTTTTGGTAGAGTTTTTGGAGGATGGGTGTGATGAGGTCTTCGAAGCGCATATAGCTTTCGTTTTTTATGAGAATGTTTCCTACGCGGTTGATGCCTTGTTCGTGGAGTTCAACGTCGTCTGCTGAGAAGCGTCCGAGTGAGAATTTTTCTCCGTGTGCTTTCATGATGTCTTCTTCGATTCCTCCGACTGTTGTTACGATGATGTCTGCCATTCCGTGGGTGATGAGTTGTGCAAAGAATCCTCTGAGTCCTGAAGTTACCATGTTTGATGTGAAGGTGAGGAATATCTTGGCATTGTTTTTTTTCATTTTTACAAATACGTCTGCTGCCCTGGCAAGTTCGAGGCTTTGAAAGCCTATTCCGCCGTAGGCGTCTACCATCTCCTTAACTGAAATTCCGGGTTTCCATTGAAAATCGTGTACGTGTTCCATTGTGTGTTTTCCTCGTGGTTTTTTGGGGGATACTTTTGTGATAGGGTATTCTTATGAAAAGAAAAAAATTGGTTTATTGTCTATTTTAGAAGGGGATTTAACTTCCGGCTTTACGGACTGAACTCATGGGTTAGGGGAGTGGTTTGGGGTTCTTAAAGGTTTTGTTTATAAATAGGTGTGAATAGGGGTTGTGAGAGTGGTGTTTTCGAGTAGGAGAAGGGGTCGGGGGGTTGATCGAAGCGGGAAATGTGGCGTCCCCGAGCATTTTGTTGAAGGCAAAATTAGAGGCGTATGACGCAGGACGAAACTTTTTAGATTTAACAATTACAAGGCTTTAGCCTCCTCAATAGCGCGAAATTCTTTCATTCTAGTTGGATCGTAAAGCCTAGAAATGAAGCTAACTCCGTCAGTAAAATGGTAAGATGGTTCTTGCGTAGATTTTAAACCATGTTCCTCTGCCTCCCAAAACATTCTCTGAACAGATGAAACTATCTTTAATATTTCACTTTTTGAGGTATGACGATCTTCTGGACTTTCGCACCACCAAATATTTTCCAACATTAAGGAGACTAACCTGGATGCTGTTCTATGGTTTCTTTCTGATGGTTTATCTTTAAAGTATACTTTAGCAAGTGTCATAATTCCTTCAAGTGGTTTTTCTGGAAGGAATGTTCCTCGTAATTCACATTGAAGATAAGAGAGAAATATTTTTGCTTCTGGAAATGAATCATAATCTCTTCCAACACTTTCTCTATATCTCCTACCTATTTCATAAACTATTGGAATATCATCTTTATCAAATGAATCAAAGCCTGTTTCTAATTCATCATTCAAGAGTACATCTAATTCATCAAGAGTTGCATTTTCGCCCACTAAATCTCTTAAGTTTACCATTTTCTTTCCTCCGTCGTTATTACTTTTAAGAAATAACTACTGCAATATATAAACTTAGTCTCCCCCTTGGTGGGTTACTCTTAGAAAGATTAATAAAGAATAAGTGTTTTTAGTAGTTCATGGATGAAACTTTACTAGAAAAATTGGGATTGACTAAAGGAGAGATTAAAGTGTATCTAGCTCTCAATAGATTAGGAGAATCTACGGTTGGTCCTATTGGAAAAGAAAGTAAAGTTTCAAAGTCCAAAATTTACGATATTCTTGACAAATTAATTGAAAAGGGGTTGGTTGGTTATATTGTGAAAGGGGGAACTAAATTTTTTTTAGCAAATGATCCTCATATGATTTTGGATTATATACAAAAGAAAGAAAATGATTTAGATAAAACAAAGAAAGACGTTGTAACAGAAGTTTTACCTCAGTTAATGATGCAAAGATCTTCAACCTCTAAGAAGAGAATTGCAGAAATGTATGAGGGATTTCAGGGAATAAAAGCAATAAGAGAAGAATTGATGATGGATTTTAAATCAGGGGATGCTTTGTTGGTTTTAGGTGCTCCAAAAGTCGCTAATGTGAAATGGGAGGGGTGGTTTTTAGATTTTCATAAAAGAAGAATAAAGAGAAAATTAAAGATGAAGATTATTTACAATGCAAATGCAAAAGTATATGGAAAAATTAGAAAGAAGATGAAACTAACAGAAGTTCGTTATCTTCCGAACAAATTAGTTAGTCCAAATTGGATTGACATTTTTCCAGAGGCAGTGCTATTTGTCATGGTGTTAAAGAATCCGATTGCATTCGTAGTTAGAGATGTTGAATTAACGAATAGTTTCAGGTCTTACTTTGAAATAATGTGGAAGAATTCTACGTCTTAGGTTGTCCTCCATTAACCTTAATTCTAAGTTTCGTCCGAGTAAAATGTCGTTTAATACCATTTAAACGAACTTTTCTCCATCCAATCTTCTCCTAGTCCTTTTTTCAAAGCTTATTCAGAAGATCCAGTATATCAGAATAAAATATGAATTGGAATATGATGCATCTATTCGGGCTGGATGCCGAGTTGTTTTTCTTTTTCTGCTACCTTAAGTGTTGTTTTGATTACTGTGTCGGGGTTGAGGGACATGGATTGGATTCCGCATTCTACAAGGAATGTTGCGAAGTCTTCGTAGTCCGATGGAGCTTGGCCGCAGATGCCGATGTATTTTCCTTTTTTGTTGGCGATTTCGATGACTTGTTTGATGAGGTCTTTTACTGCCTGGTTGCGTTCGTCGTAGAGGTCTGCGACGAGTTCTGAGTCTCGGTCGAGTCCGAGTGTGAGTTGGGTGAGGTCGTTGGATCCGATGCTGAATCCGTCGAATATTTTGAGGAATTCTTCTGCGAGGATGACGTTTGAAGGGATTTCGCACATGCAGACGACTTTGAGGCCGTTTTCTCCTCGTTTGAGTCCGTGTTCTTCCATTGTGGCGAGGACGCGTTTTCCTTCTTCTACTGTCCTGCAGAACGGGATCATGACTTCGAGGTTTGTTAAACCAAAGTCTTCGCGGATGCGTTTGAGGGCGCGGCATTCGAGGGCGAATCCGTCTTTGTAGCCCGGGCTGTAGTAGCGGGAGCTTCCCCTCCAGCCAATCATAGGGTTGTCCTCTTTTGGTTCGAAGAAGGTTCCTCCTATAAGGTTGGCGTATTCGTTTGTTTTGAAGTCTGAGAGGCGGATGATGACGGGCTTAGGGTGGAATGCTGCGGCGATCATTCCAACTCCTCTGGCGAGCAGGTCGACGAAGTATTCTTCTTTTTTCTTGTAGCCAAAGGTGAGGTCTTCGATGACTTTGCGTACTTTGGGATCGGTTACTTTGTCGAAGTGCAGCAAGGCCAATGGATGGATCTTGATGTAGGAGTTGATGACGAATTCCTCTCTTGCGAGGCCGACTCCGCTATTAGGTACAAAGGATTGGGGGAATGCTTGTTCGGGGGATGCGAGGTTCATCATGATCTTTGTTTTTGTTTTTGGCAGGGATTTGAGGCTGATCTCGTTTTTTTCAAATTTGAGGAATCCTTCGTAGACGTTTCCGTCTTCTCCTTCGCTGCAGTCAACGGTTATGTCCTGTTCTGAAGGAATATCTTCTGTTGCTGTTCCACAACCGACAACACAAGGGATTCCTAATTCGCGGGAGATGATTGCTGCATGGCATGTTCTTCCGCCTCGGTTTGTGACGATGGCGGATGCGATCTTCATGATGGGTTCCCAGTCGGGGTCGGTCATTTCGGTTACCAGGACTTCTCCTTTTTTGAATTCGTGGATCTGGTGGACATCTTTTATGACGTTGGCAGGTCCCTGGCCAATGCGTGCTCCTACGCTTTTTCCTTGTGTGAGCAGCTTTCCTTTTTCTTTGAGTTCGTAGGTTATGAGTTTGGAGCTGTCTTTTTGGGAATGGACGGTCTCGGGGCGGGCCTGTACGATGAAGAGCTCTCCTGTTTTTCCGTCTTTGGCCCATTCCATGTCCATGGGTTTGAAATGGCCTGCTTTTTCTGAGTAATGGTCTTCTATTATGATTGCCCATTTTGCGAGTTGGAGTATTTCGTCCTCATTTAGGACAAACTTCTTTCTTTCTGTTGGATCTACAGGAATATTTTTGGTGTTCTTGCTGCCTTGCATGTCGTAGATCATCTTCATGTGTTTTTCTCCGACTGCTTTGTGGATGATGGGTTTGAATCCTGTTCTGAGTGTGGGCTTAAAGATGTAGAATTCGTCGGGGTTTACTGCGCCCTGTACAACGTTTTCTCCTAATCCGTAGGCTCCTGTGAGGAGGACAGCGTTTTTGAAGCCGGATTCTGTGTCGATACTGAACATAACTCCGCTGCAAGCGAGGTCTGATCGTACCATCTTCTGGACGCCGATGCTGAGGCCGATTGAGAAATGGTCGAATCCTTTGTCCTGGCGGTAGCTGATTGCACGGTTGGTGAAGAGGGATGCGAAGCATTTTTTGCATGCATCGAGTAATTGGTCGTTTCCTCTGACGTTGAGGTATGTTTCCTGTTGGCCGGCAAAGCTTGCGTCAGGGAGGTCTTCTGCTGTTGCGCTTGAACGGACGGCAACGTCTGTGTTTTCTCCATATTGTTTGCTGAGGTGGTGGTATGCTTCGAAGATTGCATTTTTAAGGTCTTCGGGAAATTCTGCAGAACGGATAAGGTGGCGTACTTTCTGGCCTCGTTCCTGGAGGTTGGCCATGTTTCCTGTATCGAGGTCTTTGAGGATCTCTTTTATCTGGTCTTTGATTCCTGCTTTCTCAAGGAGGTAGAAATAGGCATGGGCTGTTACTGCAAATCCGTTTGGTACAGCGACGCCTTTTGGCGTGAGAATCCTGTACATTTCACCGAGAGAGGCGTTCTTTCCTCCGGTGTATTTAACATCCTCTATTCCTAATTGGTCAAACCACAGAATCAATGCATTACTTTTGTCCAAATACCCACCTCTTTTTACTGATTTTGGAATTCTCAGTATTTAAATCTTTCGTAATGTGGTGATTGTATTTTGAGATTGAAAAAAGGTGAACGTTGCTTGCTTGAAACAACAAAATTTATAAAGGAAGATCGTCTGGAATTGAAAGAAGGTAGATTACTGAGCTTTCACCAAAAAAATATTCTTCTAAAGAACGTACCCCTTCCAGATTTGAATACCCTTTTACAAAAAGAGGGTTGTCTGCCTTATGTAATTGCGCCCTTAGATCTACCCATTGTTCCGGACTAAACGGTTTTGAGCTAATAAGATAGAATTAATCTCCTATTTCATCTTCGAAGATCTTGTTAATCTTACTAAGGTGTTCTTTAATTTCTTTCTCAGACATGACAGCTTTATAGATAGTGCTCAGTTCTTCCTCTATTGCATTTTTTAATCTGCTTGTGTCTTCATAAAAATTGTCATGAAGTCTTTTTTCTTTGTATTCTTCCTTTGTTGTCTGGCTCCATTCTGCTACGAGCTCATGGATTTTTTTGATATGTTCTAAGATGTCCTCATCCAGTTCTTTCAGATTTTTTGTCATACTAGGTTCACCCTTTTTTCATATAGACTGTTCTTGTAGGGAATGCCATGCCGATCTTGGCTTTTTCAAACTCTTTCTTGATAGCCATATTAATGTCGTGCTGGGTTTCAAAGTAGAAGGATGTATCGACCATATAGTAGATTACCAAGAGATTTAGTGCGGAATCTCCAAATTCGGTAAAAGATACTTTTACGCCGAGGTTATCATCGGTATTTTTATATTTTCCAATAACGCGTTTTATGATTTTTACTGCTTCGTCCATCTTTTTATTGGATGTGGCGTATTCAACGCCGATTGGGAGTTTCATCTTACGGGCTTTTTCCTTTGAAACATTTTCAAGAATGGAATCTGCAATTATTCTGTTTGGAATGACAAGTTGTGTTCCATCGAGGGTTTTAACGCGTGTTGTGCGTATTCCTATCTCATTTACCCAGCCATCTGTTCCTTTTTCGTGCAGACGAATTCGATCACCGATTTTGAAAGGTTTATCTGAAAATATTGCTATTCCACCAAAGAGGTTTGCTAGGAGATCCTGGGCTGCAAGGGCAAATGCAAGGCCACCTAGTCCAAGACCTGCTATCATACTCGTTACATCATAGCCAAAGTTATCGATGATCATGATGAACGCGATGAGCCATATGATAACCTTGATAGCTTTTCGGATGATGGGAATAAGGTTTTCATCGAGGTCGGTCTTTGTCTTGCTCGCTATAGGGCTTGCATAGGTTAGAAGAAGTGCATCAATAAAATAGGTAACAATCCAGGCAAAAAGAAGAATTACCCACATGAGGATTCCGTTTGTAAAGATTTCAGAGATTCTCTCTGATAGAGTTAAGAAATCTTTCCCCCAATAGATTCCTCCGAGTAAGAGGATGAAGATCAGGGGTTGTTCCATGATATTTACTAGTATATCATCAAACTTGTTTTTTGTTTTGGCTGTGATCTTTCTTATTACATGCTTGCTGATGTAGTAGATGATCTTACCGAGTATGTATGCCCCTAATAATGTTCCAAAGAAGTAGAGGTATTGAAGGATGGTATTTCCGAAATATGTTTGGGTTAGGAAGGATGCCATTGTATTGAGGAGAGTGAGTAGTTTTTATTCTTTTCGTTTTTAACAGTTTATTCTTCAGGTCCACGTTTGAGGAGTGAGGCAAGTGATTTCTCCCTGTGCACTGGCTCAATGAGGTGGATCAGGCCAAAAATGAAGATGAGGAGTATGTAGAGGCCGATCGCTGCAAAGGCTGTATAGATGTCTATGGTTACTTTTGAATAGACTATTGCCATTCCTACATAGGCGATGAGGTTTATGGGGAGGGATGAGGATACCCAGAAAGCAAATCTTTTTGGAAGGAAATGAAAGAAGTTAAAGAACATGAGAAGGATGCCTAGGATGCCAATTCCAAAGGCTATCATTGTCTTGGCAGAGAGTCCGAAGCCATGAGAGAATATTCCTGCGATTTGGGAAATATCTCCATAGAGGAATCGGAGGAGGTCGAGGGAGACGAAGATGAGTACAATGCTGTTTCCAAAGGCCGAGTTCCAGCCAAGTTCTTCATCAACATAGCGGCCAAAATAGAACTCCATCATAAATAAGGTAATACAGAGGGGGATGACCATCCAGATCATTTCAGGGTTGTTGTAGGGGGCGAGAACGAGCTCCTGGATGCGTATCCAGGTTATGGGTATGAAAACGTCCTTGATGTAAATAACTGCATAGAGGATGTAGAAGATTGCTGTGTTTATCCAGGTATAGTTTGTATAGCTTTCTACAGCAAGGTCGATTGTAGCGTTTACTGTTTTATTTAGGGTTGAGTTGATGATCATCTTCTTTTTTGGAGATATTTATTTAAAAAGGTGACGAATGTACAGCTCTGTTTGAGGAAGATATTTATATTCAAGGACCTTCTTAATGTGATGCCACCGCTCTTACTCGAGGATTTTAGTACGGGATATGCCTATGTTCGTATCGGGTCCATCATTTTAGGTGCGTTAGTGATTTATTTAGTGATAGTAGGGATTCAAAAGCTTGTAGTGCATAGAACAGATGCAAAGATAGAGAAGGCTAGACAGGAAGAGGAGGCTGCAAAGAAAGATATGTCCGGAAAAGGGGGAGTTAGAGGGCTTTCAGAGAAGAAGGATGGACTGAAGAATGAATTGTCTGGGCAGAAGGGAAAAGATCAGTAGTTTTGTAGTGTTTTCTGGCGTTTTTCTCCAATATAGGTTCGAGGGACGATGACAGATCCGTCTTTTGCAGCTATGGTCTGGACTCCTGAATGTCTTTGGATCATACGGGCCTGGTCAAGCGGGTCTGCTTCGAGCATTTTAAGTCCATAATGGGTTATGATTGCGAGTTGGGGCTTGACCTTTTCGATAAAGCGGGCTGCAGATTCTGTGTCCATGTGATATTTCTGTTTTGTTCCAAAGGGGTGCTTCACATTTACAATGAGTACATCGCAACCCTGGTGTGCTGCGATAAGGTTGTCATTTAGTTCTGTATCACCTACATAGGAGATGGTTGCATCAGGGGTGAAGAATTTAAATCCGACTCCTCCTGCTTCATAATGTTTTGTATAGGTGAAACGAATATCAATTTCGTTGATGCCTATTTTTCCCCCTTCATCCAGCGCAATCGATTTTTCTGGGAGCTCTTTGTGGAAGCGGGAGATTGCAGGATCTACTTCGTGATTGCCTAAGAATGTTGTTTTTGAGCTTATAAATACACCTCTTTTGTCGAGTCCGTTAAGCGTCATTGCAGATAAAAGGGCGTTGGCATCAGAGGCATGATTGACGTGGTTGTGGCTTACAAAGATGGCGGTGAGTTCTCTAGGATTAAAGCCATTTTCTTTCAGGCACTGTAGGGCGCCGGGTCCTGGATCGATATGGAATTGGTTGTAATCAGAGATAAGAAGAATTCCACCACTTCGAAGGATCTGTTTACCAACAACAATACTATCTCCCCCTGTACCCAAAAAGACTATTGATGATGTCATCTGGAAGATGAGAAGGGAGACAAGTTAATAAACATTTCTTCAGTGTTTAAAAAGGAGGGGAGGAAAGAATGTGTTTTTTAAATGCATATATTTTATATGGCTAAACTAGAAATAGTTATTTTTCTTTGTTATCAGGGTGCATATAAACAATTATTCTCTGCGGAAGCTGCACCACGCTGTCTGGAGACCTTCTATAAAAGAGAACCCTCTCAAAAGGCCACTTTGCCCCTACTGCTATGAAGGAGAGGTTTCCGGGGGGAGGTGTGGAAAATGCAATCGAAAGGTGATGGAATAGGGCAGGGAGAAAGAATATTTATAAATGAAGGGTTCTTTCTCGAGGCGTGCTAGTCTGGGTGGCCAGCCCTCACCTCTGAACCAAATGGGCTTTATGGGTTAGACGAAGCCTGGAGGGCGGCAGAAGGCTTGTGTATCAGTCTTACATGGACTGTCGATCCTTTGTCCTCATTGACTTTTACTTTATCAGAATGAGTCAGGCCTTGATCGGAGCAGCTCACCGGTATTGTAGAGGTGCTTTGAGGGTCGCGGAGGGGAGGAAGATGTAAGGTTCACTGATGTGCTTTTCGTCTGTCCACCTCTGGGCATGCACACTTTTTAATTCAACATGTTGAGATAGTGATTTCTGTTCTGTTCGAATACATAGAGTATTTCACTCACACGCCAGGCCCTCCATCTTCCTGCATATTTGGTTATCCATTGCTCCCGGATTTGTTCATCGGGAACTGAAGGATCTCTTTCATGCACGATCCAGATCTCTTTTTCTATTTCATGGATTTGTGCTCTGATCTCTTCATAGAAATCGATTGAACCCTTTCTTTTAATGTATTCTTCTACTGTTTCATCAAGACGTCTTCCATTTCCGGAGTTTTCATTAGTGTTTTCCTGACGTGTTTGTGGTCTGTTTCTTGGTAGTGCGCCTGTTTTACTACAATAATCTGTAATCTCTTCTTTGTGAAGAGCGAAATATGTGTCTAATTCTTCTTTCAGAAAGTCCAATTTGCCTTGATCGTATAAGCGTTTAAGCTCATCCAGGTCAGGGCCACCTTCGACGAGATGTGTGGCCATTTTTGTATATCCTGTTGATCTCTTCTGTATAAATACAGCTCATATAAATAGTTTTACATTGCTGTTAACAGGTCTTGGATGAGTTGCTGCCGAGATTTGTATTTAATGGCCTTATGAAATTGTGTTTCTTTAAAGGTTACTGAGCAGGCGAGGAGTCTATGGTAATCTTTTTT
This sequence comes from Candidatus Woesearchaeota archaeon, assembly GCA_002685855.1. Lineage (GTDB taxonomy): Archaea > Nanobdellota > Nanobdellia > Woesearchaeales. The sequence goes on along the minus strand of NYYS01000011.1, from coordinate 6,604 downwards.
AGGATTGGGTTGGTTTTTCATAGTATTCTCCATTTATAGAGGTGTAGGTTGATCTACAAAGTTTAATGTGGAATGTCTTCGCATAAAGGATTCTGTACTGAGACCTTCACCGTGTCCGGTACGCATCATGTCATATTGGAACCTAATAGTATTATATTTAATAACGCCTTCTTTCCAAAAGATTTGAGCTGTAAGGTCGCCTGCAAGAGCGTGAGTTCCTGACATCTGAAGCCACTCTCCTGGATCGTCGTTATCCTCTTCAGTTCGTGCGGGTGTAAAGAGTTCAACAGTCTCCCCTACCAATAAAGGATCGATAAGAGGAATAAAATTTGCTGCTGGAATTTCATACCACACATGAGGGTTATCTGAACTGAATCCCCTTTTTCCAGGATGAATATATAGTGTTATGGCACAGCCATAGGCTGTGTGATGAACATGTTTAGAAACATCTATTTCTTTCTCTCTTTTGCGATCTGGATCTGCTGTGAACCCTTGATATAAGCTGATGATTTTTTCTACAAGGGGATCTGGCTCTCTTTGTGGTTTTGTTTGGTGTCTCGGAATACCGCCTGATATTCTTTTCAATTTGGCAATTAGTGATTTCATTTTTACCACACCTGCTTTGGACTATATGTGGTTGACTGGGGATTTTCTACAAAGTGGCGTATTTCTTTATCTATCTCTTCATCTAATGCCTTGGGTGAAGCAGCTATTAATGTTCTTCCCTGCCTACGTGGGTTTAATGTGAGAGCCTGAATGTTGGAGGTTCCATCTTTAAGCATGTAAATTTCGCCAGAGAGAACGCCCTTTTTTGCGATGGCCACATAGGTGCCTTTTTTGGTTGGGTTTGAATAGTCTCCTTCTGCAGCTTGTTGGACTGCTAATGCAGGACATTCGATATGTACACAGCCATTTCCATTGCGAGATGCTTCTATTGCATCAAAATCTTCTTCTCTAAGAAAGTAGGTTGTTTTTTCACTCCACACTGTATTGTCTCCTACGCTATTTCTTACTTGGACGAGTCTCGTGAGAGATCTTTCTATTTCTACTTCAAATGTATCTTGCTCCTTCATCAGTATCACCCCATCAGTAATAAGAAAGATGCCCACTAATATATCTTTTTTGACTATTTAATATATAGCGCACTAGTACACTATTATTTCGGAATGTTTATATAGTATTATTCATTTTCTCTTTGTATGAAACGAAAAGTGATCAAACAAGGAAATAATACATTAACAATAACATTACCACGAAAATGGACATCAAAACAAAATATTTCTGCAGGAGACGAGATAAATCTGGAGGAGAAAGGAAGTGGAATTCTCATTGCAGGGCAAACAAACTCAAAAGAGCGAGAGATTTGTGTGAAGATTGATAATCTGGATCGGACAACCGTCCACCTCTTAATACAGGGAATGTACTGTTATGGATATGATTCAATAGAGATTCACTGCAATTCTACGGTGTTTCCTCATTATCGGCTTAAAAAAAATGTGGGTGTGGGTGTTACAATCTATGAATTGACGAATAGGCTTGTTGGAGCAGAAGTCATTCAGGCATCAAAAAACCACTATATTATTAAGAGAATTGCTGAAGAATCTTTTAAGGACTTTCCAACAGTCTTACGAAGAATATTTCTATTAGTACTAGAGATGATGGAAACGTTCATCGGGGGTGCTGAACAGAATGATCACGAGATATTGCGATCAATCGAGTTCCAGCACAATAATCTGAAAAAGTTCATTAATTTCTGTTTACGGCTGCTTAATAAGTATGGCCACGAGGATTCAAAGCAGACCTGTTTTTATTTTACGATTATTTCCTTATTGAGTAAGATTGAAGACATTGTAAAGAATGCTTCCCGCTATATGATGACATTTAATCTCTCTATTGAACATAAAGAAGCATTTAATCTTCTTCAGGAGATCCAATCATCGTTTAAACAGTATTATGCATTGTTTTATAATTACCAGCTGGGGAAAATTTCAGAGCTGGATGAGCATCGTGATACGTTTAGAAATCATTTGTTTTCTGTAAGTCCAAAACTTTCCAAAGAGGAGAATGTTCTTCTTGGGGGGTTATCTCAAATTATCGAGCTTATTCTGGATATGACCGAGATACGAATGGGGATGGAGGAGTAGATTATCTCTTTATTGTCCAGGATTCAACACCTTTATTTGTTTTTTTTGAAAACTTGTTTTTTTTTCTTTTGATTCTAAAAGTTTCTCGAGTTTTTCTCTTGCTGTTTCAAAGAAGGATCTTACTTTGTCGGCAGGGTACTCTTCCCAGTTTAGAGAAGGGTAAAGATAGCTGTCGTTTGGTCTTCCTAGTAGAAAGTCATGATATTCCTTTTCTTCTTGGGGTCCTACGAGTTGTCGACCGACTCTTTTGTTAGAGGTGGCCATTTTTTCACCTTTTTTTTGGAAAGAGAAGGAGTTATATAAAGTTTTCAGGATTTATTTATAAATGAAAAAAATAGTGTGGATATTCTCTTCTTATTCCATGAGAAGAGCAGGTTTGCCTGGAAATGCATTTGCTGCTTTAGGATCTTTTGCTTTTTGTTCTGCAATGATTTCTATGGTGCAGGAGAACTCTTTTTCGAGATCTTCCTTTGCTTCTTCCAGGCCAGATATCTCTTTGCTTTGAGAGAGTACATAAAGAGGGAGTTTTGTTGGGTCCTTTACTAATTTTGGGACGAGCTTTGTTATTGCTGCACTTTTTTGTTTAAGGTCTGTTGAAAAGATTTCTTTCATGATCTCTCCGGGGTTGCGTGTTTTATCCAGGAGATCTTTAATTTGTATTGCGAAGTCGAATTTCCAGTCTGCAGCTATGAAGAGGATTATCTTTTTGGGTTCTTTTTTTATGAGTTTTTTAAGGGAAGAGATGTCTGCTGTAACAACAGAGATGAGTTCTTCTATTGATTCTGCAACGCGGTCAATTTTTTTAGGATTGTGTTTTGGCCATTGTGCTTTTGATATTGGATCTTTGTTTCCAAGTTGGTTCCACATCTCTTCAGCTATGTGCGGGGCAAAGGGTGCAAGGAGAAGGGAAAGATTTTTAATCAATGAATCATAGACGAGTTTGTTAATCTGGTTTTCTCTGTATTTATAGATTGCATTGACAAATTCCATGAGTGCACCGATTGCCAGGCTGAACCTGAATTTTTCAAGGTTTTCTGTGACTGTTTTTATTGTTCGATGCTCTTTTCCGATAATCCAGCGGTCTTTGGTTGAGAGTTCTCCTGATCCTGCTTCTATATCGGGTTCGAGGAGACGGAAGATTCGGTTGAGGAATTTGAAGGCGGATTGGACTCCCTTATCTGACCAATCGAGCTCTTTTTCTGGAAGTGCTGCAAAGAGCATGAACACTCTAGCAGTATCTGCACCGTATTCGTTGATGATGTTCATGGGGTCTACTACGTTTCCGAATGATTTTGACATCTTTTGGCCGTCTTTTATGACCATTCCCTGGCAGAGTAGTCTTAAGAAGGGTTCGTTTGTTGTTAGGAGGTTGAGGTCTCGTAGTGCTTTTGTGAAGAACCGCGCATAAAGAAGGTGGAGGATTGCGTGTTCAATACCACCGATGTATTGCTCGACAGGCATCCAGTAGTCTGCTTTTTCTTTTGAGAAGGGGAGCTTTGTATTTTTTGGATCGCAATATCTTAGGAAGTACCAGCTGCTGTCGAAAAAGGTATCCATAGTGTCTGTTTCTCGTTGTGCTGGTTGTTTGCAAGAGGGGCATTTTGTCTGGATAAACTCTTTTGCTGTTGAAAGAGGATTTCCTTCTCCTGTAAATTTGACTTTTTCAGGGAGGAGGACAGGCAGTTGGTTTTCTGGGACGGGTTGGACGCCGCAGTGTTCGCAGTAGATGACAGGTATGGGTGTTCCCCAGTATCTTTGTCGTGAGATGAGCCAGTCTCGTAGTTTGTAGTTGATAGTTCGTTCTCCTTTTTTGTTGTTTTCGAGCCATTCTGCAATTTTTGGTAGTGCTTCTCTGTTGTGCATGCCTGAGAATTCTCCTGAGTCAAAGAGGATGCCATCGTCTATGTATGCGCCTGCTGCTTTCTTTGGGTCTATGGGTTTTCCATCTTTGGAGATGACAAATTTAAGGGGTATTTTGTATTTATTTGCAAATTCAAAGTCTCTTTCGTCGTGTGCGTCTGCCATGACTATTCCTGTTCCATAGTCGAGGAGTGCAAAGTTTGCAATGTAGATAGGAATTTTTTCATTGTTTGCTGGGTTGATTGCATATTTTCCGAGGAATGCGCCGAGTTTATCTTTTCCTGAGGGAGAGGTTCGTTCGAGTTCGGGCTGCATCTTGATTTTTTCAATGAGTTGTTTTACTGTTTTTTCCTGTTTTGTTCCTTTGATGAGTTTTTCGACGATTGGATGTTCGGGTGCGATGACGATGAATGTTACTGAAAATAGGGTGTCTGGTCTGGTTGTGTAGGCTGTGAGTTGTTCTTTTGAGCCGTCTACTTTGAAGTAGATGTCGATGCCGTGGCTTTTTCCGATCCAGTTTTTTTGCATGATTCTTACTTTTTCAGGCCACTTATCAAGAGTTTCGAGGTCGTTGAGGAGCTCTTCTGCATATTCTGTTATTTTTAGGAACCATTGTTCGAGGTTCTTTTTGTCGACGAGAGATTTGCATCTCCAGCATTTTCCATCCTCTACTTGTTCGTTGGCAAGGACGGTGTTGCATGAGGGACACCAGTTGACGCTGGAAGATTTTCTGTATGCTAGTCCTTTTTTGAGAAGTTGGAGAAAGATCCATTGGTTCCATTTGTAATAGTCTGCATCGCAGGTTGCTACTTCACGATCCCAGTCGTAGCTGAGGCCAAGACGTTGTTGTTGTGCTTTGATGGCGTCGATGTTTTTATGGGTCCATTTAGAGGGGTTTGCTCCTTTTTTTATGGCAGCGTTCTCTGCTGGAAGGCCGAATGCGTCGTAGCCCATAGGGTAGAGAACTGCATGGCCAGTCATTCGTTTGTATCTGCTGTAGGCATCACCTATACTGTAGTTTCTGAGGTGACCCATGTGGAGGGCGCCTGAAGGGTAGGGAAACATTTCAAGGCAGTAGAACTTTTTATCTGCTTTCTCATCTACTTTGAAGGTGGCATTTTTTTGCCAGAACTCCTGCCATTTTTTTTCAATTTCTTTTGGGTTGTATTCGACCATTTTCCAGTGATCTCTGCCTTGTTTTTTATCTAGATTGAGGGCAGAGTTCCCTCTAGCTCAACAGAAGCAGAATCCTGTGATCTGAGAGAGTGATCATAGAGCTGGTTACAAGGGGAGTTTTATAAAGTTTATGGATGGTTTTTCGGAGGGAAAACTACTTAAATTAGGGGGTGGTTGTGGATGGATGGCAGAGAAAGGGAAGTTTTTTCAGGTGCGATTTGTGCTGGGTGATCAGATTCAGACGCATATTCAGGGGAAGGATGTGGCTCCTTTGGAGGCTATTGGATTGCTTGAGATGGCCAAGGATCAGATTCTTGGGAATTTGCGGAAGGGCACTAAGAACGTGTTCCATGTTGAAAAGAAGGAGTAATATTTAAAAAGGCGTGTTCTTTGGTTGAGGTATGTTTAGTAGAACGGGTCAGATTGGACAGGTTATTATTACGGTGTTTATTCTTATTGTGGTTGTAGGATTGCTGTTTTTTGGGTATTTTGCGATAAAGGATGTTGGGGAGACAAAAGAGTCGGTTGATATTGTGAAGCTGGAGAATGATTTAGAGCTTGCTACGCAGGCACAGGTAGGAAAGTTTGGTTCGATTGAGACAAAGAGTTTTTATGTTCCTTCTGCTATTGAAGAGGTGTGTTTTGTTGATATGAACTTTAGGTATGATCTTTGGGATGAAAGGGATAAGATTCCTGAGCTGTTTGAAGAATATGGTATTGTTGGGAGTGCGGTTGAGAGTGGGGTAGAGGAGAATGTATTTCTTTTTTCAAAGTCTGGATTGGAAGAGAGTTTTGTGATTGAAGGATTTAGTTTGCCTTGTCCCTGGTTTGGGTGTGTGAAGAGTAATCATGGTAGGGTGGAGTTAGAGCTTAAGGGAGTGAAGGATTATACAGAGTTGGGGTTTGATGATTGGAATGATAATCATGCTTTATGCAATGAGCCTCCTGTTGCTGTTATTCGTTATGAACCTGATTTGGTTACGTTGAATACGGGCGAGGTCACGTTATATGGAGATCGTAGTTCGGATCCTGAAGGAGGGGAATTGCGTTATTTGTGGGAGATTGTTGTACCAGCGGGTCCGACTTTGAGTAATGATCAGGAAGTTGTGGCTACTTTTACACCTCTGATGGAAGTTGACCATAAAATTAAATTAACTGTTTGGGATGAGTTTGATGAATTTGATGAGGAAGTAGTTGTGATTCCTGTTTCTGATTGTGATCTGAGATCTGTGAATGCATTTGATACTCCTGTTACTACATATACACCTTCTGTCCTCCCCATAACACGTCTTAGTAATTCTATTACGTTTATTGAGAAGGTGAAGAGGATTGAAGGTGGAGAGATGTGGGTTCGAACAGAAGGAGAACTAGTGGAAGTACCAGCAGAGGCAGAGTATGATGTTGTGTTGACAACAGATTTGTCT
>NYYS01000010.1 GCA_002685855.1 Candidatus Woesearchaeota archaeon | reverse complement strand
TGCAATCCTCCCAGGGAGTACACAAAGTCTAAAAACCTGTGTTGGGAAAGGTCATATGCGTTAGCTTCTTCTATGGTTAGAGTGGGTAAACCTGAATAAAGCTGTCTGCCCAGAGCAACGGCTGCGGGATCACAATCTATTGCAGTGATTGTGGTGCTGGTTTGGCCGAGAATCGCTGCACTGGTTCCAAAACCGCTCATCGGGACCTCTAGCCCTGAACCCTCTACAGGGATGCGGTTGGTGGCCAGCATCTTTTTAACAGCTGTTTGATACTGGGGGGTAAGGTGCTCTCGAGCAGCAAGCCAGCACTCTATCCAGCGCTCCTGCACAAGGGGGCTTTCAGGTTCCGGAATTCTATCTTGTATCATGGGATTAAATAGTGTGTTTTCATTACTGATCAGTAGTTTAAATACTTTGTGGTTTTATTTAAAAGGGCAGGGAAAGATTTAAATAGTTAATTATACATCTAATTAATATGATTGCTACAGATACAAAACTCAAGGCGTGGGGGAACTCTGTTGGTATTGTTCTTCCGAAAAAAGAGCTCCAGGAAGAGGGATTGGAGATAGATGATGAGGTAGAGATCACGATCAAGAAGAAGACGAATGTGCTCAGAGAGGTCTTTGGAACCCTGAAAGGAGTGAAACGAAAAACAGACAAGACAACAGACGAACTCTTAAAGGAGATAGACGAAGAATTGGACCCGAATTAAAATGAACTATTTTTTTGATACCTATGCATTAATTGAATTGATAGAGGGAAATGAACAGTACAAAAAATATTTTTCAGAAACCGTGATTACTTTAAGAGATAATCTAGCAGAGATGTACTATTTTCTGTTAAAAACCTATGGTGAAAAAAAGGCATTATTCTATTGTGAAAAGTTTTCACGAATCGTTGTAGACTTTCCCTTATCTGCAATTTCAAAAGCAATGCTGTTTCGATATGCAAACAAAAAGAAAAAGTTATCCTACATAGATTCTTTTGGATACACCTATGCGCTTGAACACGATCTTGCCTTTGTAACAGGAGACCGCGCATTTAAAGGAATGAAGAATGTGGAGATTGTGAGATAGGTAAGCGCAAATTAAGAACTATTAATCGTTCTTCCTATTAAAAAAGACAGTTCTCAACTTCTTTCGAAATTATTAAATAGATAGCACTATTTCTTATTCTATGGGGGAAGGGATTACCGCAGTTGTTGCTATTGTAGTGAATAATGAATATGTTCTTGTTGGAAAAAAAACCGAAGCCTCTGAAAGTTTTCTAAAAGGACGCTGGCATCTTCCGGGAGAAACAATAGAGGGAAAGGAGTCGGATCTCGATGCATTGATACGGGGAATACGAGAAGAGGCAGGGATAGATCTGCAGGCCGTCCGCTATCTAGCTACATCACACCCAAAAGAGGATGTTGAAGTGCGCTGGTATGAATGCCTCCCTTCTTCAATAACCTGCACACCCGGAAGCGATCTAATAGATGTGTGCTGGGTAAAAAAAGAAGAAGTTTCCGTCTTTTGCAGTCCAGAATCAGTTTCTGTTTGGCCTGAAGAAGTAAGAAATTATTTTCTAGAGTAAGAACATTTAAATATTCCCTCTCAATCTGTTCTATAATGGTTCTTGAGATCATCCCTGTTGGCGGCTATGGTGAAATTGGAAGAAACTCCACACTGATTCGTTATAACGATGAAGCAGTTCTTCTGGATCTTGGTCTGCACATGGAACACTATGTTGCATTGACAGAGGATGAAGATGTTGTAAAGATGAATCCTCAACTTCTTATGGATCATAATGCAGTTCCAGATATTCGAAAGATAAAAGAATGGATACCCAAGATAAAAGCAATTGCGATTTCTCATGCACATCTTGATCATCTGGGAGCTATTCCTTTTCTTGGAGATAAGTTTCCCTGCCCGATTCATGGATCGCCGTACACAATCTCTGTTCTAAAAGCATTACTCAAAGATGATGGAATAACTGTAAGAAATGATCTTCTTCCTCATTCAGAAAACAGCATCTTTCCAGTGAGTAAGCATATTAAACTTGAGTTCATCTCAGCAACGCACAGCATCCCCCAGGCAGTCATGATCTGTGTCCATACGCCTGAAGGGAACATTCTCTACACCAATGATTTCAAACTCGACTTCACACCTGTAATAGGAAAAAAGCCCAACCTAAAACGATTAAAGGAACTCAAACTAAAAGCAGTAATTGTTGACAGTCTCTATGCAGACGATCCCCGCCACACGCCAAGCGAAGCAATCGCAAAAGAGATGCTGAAAGATACCTTGTACGGCATCGATACAAAAGGAAAGGCAATTATTGTTACTACGTTCAGCTCTCATATTGCACGTTTGAAGTCCATCATCGAGATCGGCACAAAGCTCGGAAGAAAGATAGTCTTCCTGGGACGCAGTCTGGCAAAGTATGCTACTGCAGCAGAAGATATTGGACTGGTACAGTTTTCCAAAGAGGTTGAGATGGTGCAGTACGGATCCAAAATCAAGCGCGAGCTTGCAAAGATCAAAAAACCTGATGAATATATCTTTGTAGTAACAGGCCACCAGGGAGAACCCAAGGCAACCCTATCAAAGATGCTGAACAAGAAACTCTTTAATTTCAAACCAGAAGATATTGTCATCTTCAGCTGCAAAACTATACCCACGCCTGTCAATTTAGAAAATCGTGAACGACTTGAATCCGAACTCAAATCAGAACACATCAGAATCTTCAAAGACATCCATGTTTCTGGACACGCAGGAAGAGAAGATATTCGGGAGTTATTACACCTACTCAATACAGAACAGGTCATCCCCTCTCATGGCACCCCTGAAAAAAACCAGGCAAGCAGCGAACTCGCCCAGGAGATCGGCTTTTCTAAAGAGAAAACACCTCTTTTGAAGAATGGGGATCTTCTTAAACTCAGTTAGACCGTATTCATTTTTAAACGATAGCAAAGCTTAAATAGCAACCGCTATTACCACTTTCAGGGGTGTACGTATGAAACTAACCTTAGCTGAAACTCGACTTTTTAAGGATAGCATAGGAATTATTTCTGACCTAGTGAACGAAGCAAAGTTCAATATCACCAAAGAGGCTATTGAGATGATCGCCATGGATCCGGCAAATGTGGCCATGGTCATGTTCAAACTCCTCAGCAGCAGCTTTGTGGAATATGATGTCAAAGAAACAACCACAATCGCATTAAACCTCAACGACCTTAAACAAGTTCTGCGAAGAGTAAAACCGAACGACACCCTCACCCTCGAATTAGAAGAAGGTAAATTAGTAATCACACTCAAAAGCACAACAAAGAGAACCTTTGCCATGCCACTCATAGACTATGAAGAAAAAGAACAAAAAGTTCCCGAACTGGTCTTTGATGTCCAGGTCCAGATGCTTTCAAAAGTATTCAGCGAAGCAGTAGAAGATGTAGACATCGTCGGAGAATCAGTAAAACTGATCGTTGATCCGGAAACCTTTGTGATCAGCTCATCAGGTGACATGACAAACGCTTCAGTAGAGATCAAGAAGACAGAGGAAACAGACATAAAAACTGCAGACAAAGTCAATGCAAAATACTCTGTTGAATACCTCAAAAAAATCATCCAGGGATCCAAACTCGCAGACACTATCACCATCAGGTTCAGCAAAGATTACCCGCTAAAACTTGAATACACATCACTCAACCAACTTCAATTAAGTTTTATTCTTGCACCGAGAGTAGACAACGACTAACAGAACACAAAAAATGGACAGCGTTGATAGAGAACTCCAAAAACAGCATCTCACCATTCTTGCATCACATGGCCAGCCCCAGTTTACAAACACCTGGTTTCCCTATACATCTGGAGAAGTAGGACCCTACTATGTCCAAAGCGTTGCAGTAACACGAAACGGGGACCACTTTGCACAGGCAGTCGAAGCCCTTTGCACTTTAATCAGCTCTTCGCACACACTCGACGGTTATGATATCATCACAGGTGGTGAAACAAGAGACTGGGCCTTCTCCTTTCCTGTGGCATATGCTCTGGGAAAACCCCATGCCATGATCTATAACTCAGGGAAGGTGGTAGACGCTTCCCTTGAAGGGAAGCGGGTGCTCCATGTTGCAGATCTCAACAATGAGGGCAGTTCATTCAGAGATAAATGGGTTCCAACCATACGAAAGGCAGGCGGTGAAATCGTCGAAGCCTTCTTCTATGTAGACAGAAGAGAGGACGGAGTTCAGGTCCTTGAGAATCGGGGAGTCCCTTCGTCAAGTGTTGTTCCTCTTGATAGTCATGCATGGGATATTCTTCGTGAACAAAGCTATATCACCCCAGAACTCTACGACTCCTTACAAGAACGAATGGAAGACAAACGTGCATGGGCTCATCGCGCATTAAGAGGCAACATTGAACAACTTGAAAATATGCTCCTCGATCGCGGAAAACGAGCCAAAGCATTAAAAATAATAAATATCGGCTATCCCGAGATTGCAAAAGAACTTGTAGAAACAATGAATAAACGAGGACATCTTATAATGAACAAACCAGGTGAAGACTATGAACCACAAACTATCTGAAAAAGAAAAAGAAGCACGAACACGATTGGTGTTGCCGTTAGACGGCATGTATACACGAAAAGAAGTTTCTAACCGTCTTGACGAATTCAAAGGCTATGCAGGAATAGCAAAGGTGGGAATAACAACCTTCACCGCCCTGGGCCATAATACAATCGAACTTGTTCAGACAGTAGGTCTTGACCTCTTTTTAGATCTAAAATATCATGATATTCCCAAACAGGTAGAAGGAGCAGCAACAGCCGCAGCAAGAAACAATGTATACATGTTTACTGTCCACACGGGTGGGGGAAGTGAGATGCTGCGGCATGCAGTTCACGGAACGCAGGAAGGAGCAGAAATCCATCGCTCAAAACGGCCGCTTGTTATTGGTGTAACAATTCTGACAAGTATTAATGAAAACATAATGAATAACGAAGTAGGTATTCCAGGAACCGTACCTGATCGAGTCTTAGAACGTGGACTGATGGCTGCAGAAGCAGGCCTTGATGGCGTTGTCTGTTCAGCAAATGAACTTGAAGGGCTTCGGCCTGAACTACCTGATGACTTTGTCTATGTAACTCCTGGAATTAAGGGTCCGCATGCAGAGGCAGGATCTGACCAGGCACGTGAACGTATAGCCACACCAGGAAATGCAATCCGGTGGGGATCGAGCTACCTTGTTGTGGGACGGGCTATCCGAACCACCCAACACCCGAAGCACGCCAACAAGGAGCCTACGAGGTTCTCCAGGATATGGCAAAGGAGCTCTAAACACAAAGATCCTTCACCTCTTTTCCGACCGCAAACCATTTAAATATCTGTTTTCCTATTCTGCCTATGTCCGAGCATATAGCATTTTTTTTACTCTGTTTTGGAAGCCTGTTTGCTGTAGTTAATCCTATCTCTGTAACCCTGGTATTTACTATGCTTTCTGCTGGAAATACAAAGAAGTGGAAGCACAAAATGGCGCAGAGAGCAACCCTGACAGCCGCCCTTGTTTTTATTCTCTTTGTCTTTTTTGGCACAACACTCTTCAATGTATACAAAGTAAGTATTGAAGCACTCCAGATAGGTGGAGGAATTATTATTATGATGGTGGGAATACGCATGCTTGACCCTCAACGTCTCCAAAAAGAGCTCCATCCTGAAAGTGCAAAAGATCTTAAGATGCGGGAAGATATCTCGCTGGTTCCTCTTGCAATTCCCCTTATGTCTGGTCCAGGAGCAATAGCCACAACAACCTTACTTACAGCAGAGGCGACTTTTGACGGAGCAATCCCTATTCTTCTACTCTCAATAATCCTCGTCTGTGCATTATCCAATATTATCCTAAGAAGGACAGAGACAATCCAACACTTCTTAGGTAACTCAGGAATTAAGGCAGTGGAAAAGATTTTAGGACTTCTTATCCTAACTCTTGGGGTCCAGTATATTCTAAACGGAATTACACAGTATTTTAGGATAGGGTTTTAATTATAAATCATGAACACGTGTAAACGTAAATTATATAAAATGTCCAGATTATTGTCGAGAAAGGTGAACATGCATGAAACTCTTTTTAGATACAGGAAATATTGAAGATATTCGTATTGCCGCAGAAACAGGCTTGGTAGACGGGGTTACAACAAATCCCAGTCTTATTGCAAAAGAGGGAAAACCCTTTGTCCCCACACTAAAAAAGATAGCAAAAATTGTACAAAAACACAATAAAAGAGCTGTGATCAATGGGGAGGTAGTCAGTACTGACTTTTCAGGAATGATGAAAGAAGCTCTGCGCCTTGTACGGCTTACCCCGAACATGATAATCAAAATCCCCCTTATTCCAGATGGACTAAAAGCAGTATACGCACTTCACAAAAAGAAGATAGGAACAAATGTTACACTCTGCTTTACTGCTGCCCAGGCTCTGCTTGCTGCAAAGGCAGGCGCAACCTATATCAGCCCCTTTATCGGGCGCCTCGATGATATCACGAGTGAAGGAATGGAGGTTGTAGGTGAGATCAGGCAGATCTATGATAATTATGGATACCCAACAGAGATCCTTGTAGCGAGTGTACGCAGTCCCAGACAGATAACAGATGCGGCCCTGGTTGGAGCTGACATCTGTACCCTACCTACAAAGATCTATCACCAACTATTTAAACATCCCCTTACAGATACAGGATTACAGAAGTTTTTAGCAGACTGGGAAGCATATCAGAAGAAGCAAAAATAATGCGAAACCACCTTAAATGAAACATGACCAATTCCATTGGGAACATGCAGGAATACCAAAGAGACTCCTCTCGACACTTCTTAAAAAGCTATCTCCTGAAATAGACAAAGTAAAAAAAGCATTGAAAAAAAAGTATGAAACAGCGTATGCCAGTCTTTCTCTACCCCATGATACAAAACAACTTCGTGCCGTGGAAACGCTTGCAAAAAAATACAAAAAGGCAGGTGCACTTGTTGTAGTAGGAATTGGCGGAAGTGATCTTGGTATAATAGCTATTGTGGAAGCATTACGCGGAAAAGAACATAATGTGATGGACAAAAAGGAGATCTATTTTGCAGAAACCGTAGATCCATTCTCAATAGAACAAATACAGAGCAAAATGAAAGAACACCAAAAAAAGAAGGAAAAAGTGGTTCTTATCATTATCAGTAAATCAGGAGGAACAACAGAACCTCTTGTAAACTTTCAAGTACTTCTGAAAACACACAAAAACCAAAAGAATTGGAAATCACATACTGTGTTCATCACAGGAAAAGGAAGCAAGCTATCTCAAGCAGCGGATAAGCTAGACTGTCCTCAACTAGAAATACCTCCATTAGTGGGTGGAAGATACTCTGTGTTTTCAGCAGTTGGCCTTTTTCCACTAGCAGTTCTGGGAGTGGATGTTAGAGCACTTCTAAAAGGTGCTCGGGATGTTCAACAGGATTGTCTTTCAAAAAAGACATCAAAAAATCCTGCAGCACTAGGTGCAGCAATCCAATTCCATCATAACAGAAAGGGATTAAACATATTCAACCTCTTTTTATTCAACCCAAACCTTGAGCATGTTGGCAAATGGTATCGTCAGCTCATGGGTGAATCTGTAGGGAAAGAGTTCAACCGAACCGGGAAAAAACGTGTACACACAGGAATTACACCAATCGTTTCCATTGGTTCTACAGATCTTCATTCAATGGCACAGCTCTACTTTGGAGGACCCCGTGATAAATATACCCAGTTCATCACACTCCATGACCATGCTGATAAAATTAAAATTCCTAAAGAAAAGATTTTTGCAGATATTGTTGAAGATGTACAAGGAAAAACAGTAACAGATGTAATGAACGCAATCGAGAAAGGAGTTCATACCACCTATAAAAAGCTTAAACTTCCCCATACCAAGATCGAACTAGAAAAAAGAGACAGCTATAATCTTGGAGGTTTGCTTCAGCTTAAGATGATTGAGATGATCTATCTTGCCTTTTTACTGGATGTAAATCCCTTTGACCAGCCAAATGTAGAATTGTACAAAAGAGAAACCAAAAAGATACTCAAGGGAAGAAACCTATGAAAACCCTTGTCTACATCGGTTCAGATCATGGCGGCTACACCCACAAGCAAAAAATCATAGCCCACCTAAAGAAAAAAGGCCATGCAATCATCGATAAAGGTGTATCTTCCTCTGAGAAATCATCTGATTATCCAGATCAGGCATCTCTTGTCGCAAAAGAGGTAGCAGAAAAGAAAACAGCAAAGGGAATCCTTATCTGTGGTACCGGAATTGGCATGACGATTGCAGCCAACAAAGTAAAAGGTATTCGAGCAGCCATGGCCTACGATACCTACAGTGCAAAGATGTCAAGACAACATAACAACGCAAATATTCTTACCTTGAAAGGTAGAAAGATGCCGCTTAAAAACAATCTCAAAATTGTTGACGCCTGGCTAAAAGAACCATTTAGTGATGGTCTAAGACACAAACGACGCATAAAAAAGATAGCGCAGCTTGAAAGGGATGCCCTGTGAGTACTACATTCTCTAATCAGCCTCGAATTATTCCTACAGTCTTTGCTACAGATAGAGATGAATTTACAGAAAGACTGACGCGCCTTCTTCCTGTAAGCAGTATTCTTCATCTCGACATCATGGATGGAACGTTTGTAGGAGCAAAATCTATGCCAATTGAAGAAATACCCTTGCTTGACCAGGAGGGACACACCTATGAAGCCCATCTCATGGTCCAGAATCCTGATGAATATCTCTCTCAACTCAAACAAAAAGGAATTTCGATGATCATATTTCATTATGAGTCAAATGATGATCGATCTTCTGTACTCCACACAATTGATCAGATAAAGAAGGAGGGTATGACTCCTTGCTTAGCCTTTAATCCCGACACCCCTGTCGAGACCTCCTATTTCTTTGCAGAACATCTCGAACACATGCTCTTCATGGGAATCTATCCAGGAAAAGAACATCAACAATTTATTCCAGAAGTATACGCAAAAATTAAATTGATGAGAAGACATGATCCAAAGATAATAATCCATCTTGATGGCGGAGTAAATAATGAAAACCTTGGTAGACTCGTAAAAGCAGGAGTAACTCAGATAAATTCAGGGAGTTATATAAGTGGTGCAGAAGATCCTAAAAAGGCATACAAGGAACTTAGTAGAATTGTTCTAGAAAACACCCCACCATAAACAGAAGAACAACATAGAATCGAGAAAAACATATATGAGAATAATGAAAAAAAAAACCTCAATTAAGGAGTTAGAGCTACGGGCAAACATGATCCGTAAATCAGTCATTCAAATGCTTGCAGAAGCAAAAAGTGGACATACTGCAGGGTCTCTTGGAATGGCAGATATCTTCACTGCACTCTATGGAACCTTTTTGCATTATAACCCAAAAAAACCCACTGCAGACGACCGTGACTATCTTATCCTGAGCTGTGGACACATCTGTCCAGTTCTCTATGCAACCCTTTCTTCATCTGGTTTTTTCCCTGAAAAGGAACTCTTAACACTCAGAAAATTAGGAAGCAGATTACAAGGTCATCCTGAACGTAATTGTATTCCAGGAATTGAAACAACGTCAGGACCTCTTGGTCAGGGTATTAGTCAGGCAGCAGGAATAGCGCTTGGATTACGACTGGATAAAAAAAAGAACAAAGTTGTATGCATAACATCTGATGGTGAACACCAGGAAGGACAGGTCTGGGAAGCTGCACTCTTCATAGCACATCAAAAGCTGGATATTATCAACATAATCGATCGAAACTATATACAGATTGGTGGAAATACTGAGGACAGTGTTGCATTAGGATCACTTAAAGAGAAATATGATTCATTTGGCTGGAACACCCTCGAAATTGACGGAAATAAGATGGAGGAAATAGTGGAAGGACTAACAAAGGCTTTTCAATCTAAAGGGCCTGTAGCAATTATTGCAAACACTGTTCCTGGAAAAGGGGTGAGCTTTATGGAACATGATGCAAGTTGGCACGGACGAGCCCCGAATCCAGAACAAGCCAAAGAAGCCCTCAATGAACTTACAAAGATCGAAGAAGGTTTAAAAAAATGAAACTAAATCCCTTACTTAAACTAGCAGAGTCTCTAGAAGGACTCCCCTCTGATGCAACACGATCAGGCTATGGAAGAGGAGTTATTGAAGCAGGAAAAAACAAACAGGTGGTTGTCCTGAGTGCAGATCTCACAGAAAGCTGTAAAGTCGATGCCTTTCAAAAAAAGTATCCAGACCGCTTCTTTTTACTTGGCGTGGCAGAACAGAACATGATGGGGGTTGCAGCAGGATTAAGTTTTACAGGAAAGATCCCTTTTGTAAACAGCTTTGCGGCATTTAATCCTGGAAGAAACTTTGATCAGCTTAGAGTAAGTGTTGTTATGTCAGATGCGAATGTAAAAGTCTACGGTGGACACGCAGGAGTAACTGTTGGCGAAGATGGAGCAACCCACCAGATGCTGGTAGATCTTGCACTTACAAGATCGCTTCCAGGTCTTATCGTTGTGATACCTTCTGATGCAGAAGAAGCGCGAAAAGCCACTCTTGCAATTGCACAAAAAGAAGGGCCCTGCTATCTCAGAGGAGGAAGACTGAAAGTACCTACTCTGACAACAAAAGAAACACCTTTTGAACTAGGAAAAGCAGAAATCTTTGTTGAGGGAACCGATGTCACTATTGCAGCCTGTGGCGTACTGGTCTATGAAGCTGTTCTTGCAGCTCAGGAATTAGAAAAACAAGGTATATCTGCAGAAGTAATCAATGTTCACACGCTTCAACCCTTAGATAGTGCTGCCCTTGTAAACTCTGTTAAAAAAACAGGCTGTATTGTAACAGCAGAAGAACATCAGATTAATGGTGGCTTGGGGAGTGCAGTGGGGGAGGTCCTTTCTGAACAACATCCTGTGCCTCTGATCCGTATAGGTATGAAGGGATTTGGCCAATCCGGATCGGGAGGAGAACTCTTGGCTGAATCAGGATTAAAAGCAATCAATATTGTAAAGACAGTAGAAAAACTCGTAAAAAAAGTGAAGTCCTGAAGTCTGCTGCTCTAATTAATCGTAATCAAAGACTCCACATTCACCCAAAAGGAGACTGTTTTTGTAGCTCCCTGGTGTCTGAATTCAACAAATATCTTATAATCTCCTGGTGCAGGAAATGTATGAGTGAATGAGTTGATTTCTAGTTGTTTTGTTGCACGTCCAAAACTCCCAACCTCTTCATCAACAACTGTTACAAAGATCTTTTCCCCTCGTAAAGATCCAAGATCTGTTACTTTGACTCCCTCTTTTTCAATATCAAATGTTAGAGTAAGGGGCGTTCCACTTTTCAGAACAGGGGCCTTCTTAAGAAGTACGGTATAACCATCAATGTTCTGTTCAACAGAAAAATTCTTCTGGGGAGTTCCATCCTGAGGAATATTTAATCCTCCTGAATCTACATCAAACTGTTCAATAATTCTGTCTGAATTGTTTGTGTGGTCGAGATATATTTTGTACTTTCCATCTTTAGGAAATTCAACACCCATTCTAAAAAAGGTTTTTTTCAAATCCTCCTCTCCAATACCTGAAAAATCATCAATTCCAATATGAAAAAAATAGGAAAGGTCCATGCTAAAGATGAATATTTCAAAATTACGATTGTCACCTTCAACAAATCCCTGAATAGGATTTCCTTTAGGATCTTTTAAAGTCATATAGAGCTGACCTTGGTTTCCCACTGTTGAAAATGGTGTGAATGTGATTTCTGAAAGATAGGTGTGTCCACGAAGTATATGTGAATTAGGAGTTGGTTCAGGTGTTACCTCTTTTTGGTCAGGCTGTGTACAACCAATAAGGAAAAAGCTGCTTATCAGAAGCAAAAGAATAAATGTTATCTTATGATTCATTCTTGTTCCTCCTTTTCATCCTTTGGGCAATCAAATGTGTTGTTGTTAACATATTCAAATGCACTAAATACTGCTGCAACACCTTCGCCCACGCCGGTAATTGCCTGTTTGAAAGGAGCATCTCCCACATCTCCTGCTGCATAGATTCCTGGCAGATTTGTTTCAGCCGCCCTGTTTGTAACGATTTCTCCTTTCTGATTGCAGGCAACCCCAAGATTTTTTGCAAGGTCGCTTAAAGCAATGTGGCCTATCTCAATAAACAAGGCATCAAGAGAAAACTCTGTAGAGCCGTTATAGGGCTTATCAAGAATAGCCCTGTTCATAAATTTTCCCCCTTTTATTTCAACAACGTTAGTGTTGGGTATAATCTCAATCTTTTTATTTTCAGCAACCCGTTTTGTATTGATTGGTTCAGCACGGATATTTTCTTTTCGGTAGATAATATAGACTTTTTTAGCCCATTGGGTCAGAAGGAGAGCCTCTTTAGCAGCAGAATCACTTCCCCCAACAACACCCACAACCTTGTCTTTATAGAATGCACCATCACATAAAGCACAATAATGCACGCCTTTATTTGCATACTCCTCCTCTCCCGGGACGCCTAACTTCCTCCAGATCGTTCCTGTGGCAAACAGGACGGTTTTTGCAATAAGACTTTGATTTCTTGAGGACACCCGATAGCAATTTCCTACTTTTTCAACACTTGCAACCTTCTCATCAAAGATCTCAATGTCATACTCTTTAGCATGCTCAATGATCTTCTCAGCAAGCTCTGTACCTGTCAACTTCTTAAAACCCGGATAGTTCTCTACAACATCTGTGAGGATAATGGTGCCTCCACGCTGTTCTGCAAAGATCGCAGTTCTTAACTGCATTCTCCCTGCATACATAGCTGCTGCAAACCCGACGCAGCC
Organism: Candidatus Woesearchaeota archaeon; assembly: GCA_002685855.1. Lineage (GTDB taxonomy): Archaea > Nanobdellota > Nanobdellia > Woesearchaeales. The sequence continues at coordinate 6,003 of NYYS01000010.1, read as the reverse complement.
GCCTCCAACAATGATTAAATCATAGGAATCCGTCATTATCATACCTCTTGCACTCCATTTTTCAAGTATACAGAGGCCATATAAAAACATATTGTTTCTGGATTAAAGAAAAGTATTAAAAATGAGCTTCACATCTCTTCTTTAAGGAGGTGTGAACATATGAAAAAGGTTGTTGTATTATTAGTTGTTCTTTTAAGCATGGTTGGTTTTTTAGCTCCTATTGTAGAAGCACATCGAAATAGAGGTTCTGTTTGGGGAAATACTCAAGATGGAAAACAGCCTACAGTATCAGGCAATGGCCATTATGGAAAGGGGTATGTGCATGGCTCAACAAACCAGGGAAAAGACTTTAGAGGAGAATATGGCCAGGGGCTCTTTGTTATGCATTACCGGGGCAAGAGCTATTCCGGTACGTATGGCGGTGGCGTCTTTGCAGGAAGCGGTCATGGAAGAAGCTTTAATGGCGGTTATTCCTCTCCTTCAAGACGAAGGTAAGGAGTGATTGTAATCTATTCGCCCTTGATGAGTTAATTGTCATAGAACGGATTAGATTTCTTCCCGTTTTGTTCATACGCCCAGGTATTGTGAGGACCACAGTATTCCAGGATCATACTTCTCAAATCTGCAAACTTCACCTCAATAGGGAAGTTACTAAAAGTGGTATCCACAAAGGTGTTATCAATTGAGTAGGGGCGGACTTTTTTTGCACGGTGGAGGTGGTTGTTATATTCTACAGCAATATTATTAAATCCTGGAATATGTAAATTGTGCTGCCTGTTTGCAAGGCGTTCAATTGTCTGTTCTGCCCGTTCTTGGTTAAGGTCTATAATTTTAAAACCTACACAATCATTAATCATAAGGTCTGTAGCCTTCTTTCCATAACATTCTCTATAGAATTCCTGGCTATTCTCTGACCAATAATCGTAGGGATCTTGGGAAACATCCGCTACAAGTTCAATAGCCTGGCGTTCCTCTTCTGGGGAAAGTTTCTCCCAGAGTTGCCTGTATTTGTTCTTTCTGCTTGGAGATTGTTTGACGCGAAGGCAGAAAATATAACTATGATTATCAAAGCCAACTTCTACATAATCATTTGGTGGGAGGGGGTTTTTATCAAACAAAGCTGCACGAGTTCCGGGATCCAGGGGGAACTGGCCTTTGTACGCAGCTCTTCCTTTAGCTCTAACTTCACGAAAAGCCCGAACACGCATACGATATTTACCTCCTCCAAAACCCGGGAATGTAGCACTTCCACTTGTAATAGTGGCCACCAATTGGGGGATTTTTGGAAAGATAAACCTCCGATAAAGGCTTTCAATCTCATCAGACCTTCTTTTTAGGATATCCTCACTTTCAGGTGCTAGAAGTAAAGGCATTAATGGACTTTCCTGAAGGAGATAGACCAGAGAGGGCCCTAAATACATGCCATTCTGGTATATATTCCTATTCAAACGCAGTATGAGCTTTCTAACTTGTTCAACAGGATAAGGGTCCTTGTCTACACGTTCCTCAAGTGATGTTTTTGTTGCCATTGGGGTTCACCAAAAAATCAGTCAGCCAACGGCTTTAATAGATGACGGAACACATAATAACGTGTCCGAATAGTCGTGTAACTCTTAGAAAGAATAGTTGCTTAAATTTCACTACCTTATTCACTAGAGGTTCAGCCATACTTGACTACAAAATACCATTTACTATTAAAAACTTTCGGAAAAACTGATTTTTTTATGATTTTACAAGGGAGCAGACCTGATCACACCGGGCAAAGGGTACACAATTGTTGTTTTGAACATATCCACACACATTGTTCTTCCAATGAATTCCTTTTGCATTTTGACAGAAGATGTCAAACTCTGAATTAAAACAGAGCGTGTTATTTACAAATGCTGATTCGTGCTGTTTCATCTGCTCAATGACGAGCCCTCTTCTATTATTTAAAATTCTATTATTTGAAAAGAACAATTTCTTGTATTGATGGGATGCGTCGGTGAACACAATAGTTACTGCATCTCCGCTAATAGTGGTAAAACTATTATTAGAAACAATAATGTGCTCTGTTCGATTTTGTTGTAAAAACGGATTGTATGCATGGAGCACCAATCCTTTTTGATGAAGATTAAAAAGTGTGTTGTTTACAATGCTATTCCTATTTTCAGAACCTTTACCTTCAAAACTAATACTAATTCCTTTACCACAGTTCTCTATCTTGTTTTCAACAATCCCGATCTCAGAGGATAATAGCGCCTCAAAAGCGGTTCCCAGGCATCCTCTAACTTTGTTTCTTTCTAACGTAATATTTGAGGGATCTGAAAGACGAACAGAACTCTCATACCCAACAAATTCATTTCCTGAAATGATGGAATTTCTTCCTCTTGAACCTTCAAAAGCAACAGGTGTGCTGTGTCCACCCAAAAAACTATTCTGCATGATCTTTGTTCCATCTATCTCTTCTGCAATGAAAGAGGTATTAATAAACCTATTATTAGTCACAGAGCAGTTCTTTAATGGACCGGCAATTCCTGCTCCCCCTTCCAATCTTCCAATAAAAGTATTTGAAATATAGCTACTGTTAAAACAGCCACTACTTAAACCTAAAAAGATACCGTGAAAGCTATTGTTATGAACACTGCTATTTCTAAAATTTGCTACAACAGAAGTAGGTGAAGGGATAGCATTCTGAATAAACTGGTTTTCAGCCAGGCTTCCTTCGACAAAACCTGAGTATATTCCGCCTACAAAAAGAGGGATATCCACTGTGTCAAAGGTGTTTTGCGTGATCGATCCTTTTGTCAGGCTTTCCACAATAAGAATGCCTCTATTTGCATCTTGTATGGTGCAATTCGAAATATGAATATTATATGCATTCAGAGGTGTGATCAGAATTCCAATATTTGACCCTTTAATTACAGCCCCTGGCTGACAGGCAAAATGGACATCATCAGCACTAATAATGACGCCGTTTGGAAGGTCGTAGGTGGTATTCCCACAAACAAGAATGTCCTCTTCTATAATCATTGCATCTTCAAGATAGGAGCAATTATCAGGTTGTGGTGGACGGTAGACATCTATCATCGTGTGTTTCCCTCTGCCTATAAAGCTCACATTATTCCCTTTGATGAGAATACCTCCCGGAATTTTATAGCTTCCTTTACAAATCACAAAGTCCTCACGAATCACCATTCCATCCATAATGGGTTCACACACTATCTTCAGTCCTAATATGTTTAGGTGAGTCTTGATCAAAAGCCACAAAAGGAAGAATTGAGCCTAAACTTGCTACTAAAAGTACTAGTCCCAAACCGTGTACAACACCCTTTCTCGTAGGAGCTAGCGATCCATGGGTACTTTATAGGTTTTTCCTTCTGCTTTTAAAGTTAAAAAAGTTATATTTTACTCATCTTCTCTGTTTGAAAAGAAAGCTCAATGATCAATGCGTAACTCTCAGGGAAAACTATATAAACAACCTTTTATTATGTTGTTCTTACAATGGCCCTTACAAATTGTCACAAATGCAAAACAGACGTGCCAAAAAAAGGACAGTGCAACGGGTGTGGATTTATACAGGGATTTAATAAGCTTCCCTCTGATGACGAATTTATCGAGGCACGTAAAGTGAATGAAGCGCATAACTATGATCAGTTCAGAAACATCGATATGCTCCTCCTTGAATGATTGCCGTCTCTTCTCGAATAGAAAGAATTAAATAGGTATATCTGTCCTATTTAATCCAAACCATGGCAAAAAATAGAAGAAAAAATTGTTGTTGTTCGGCCCAATGGGGGACTATTATCCTTATTCTGGGTGTGCTCTACCTTCTTCAAGATCTCACCTATATTGACTGGTGGCGTCTGAGCTGGTTTACTGTTGTGTTTCTCCTTTTAGGACTAAAGATGCTGTTCACATCAAAGAAATAGATTATTCTTCAGTACTATACTTTAAGGTTTCAGGTTCACATCCTTCATTATAGCGTTCAAGTTCTTCCATGGCTGCATCATACTTTTTAGAAATAACAGGATCATCTGATGCTGATTCTACCTTGATCTCAATAAATTTTCCCTTTTTTTTGCAAAACGAGCACTCCAAAGGGAGATCCTTGCTTTGAGCTCCGCAATGTTCGCATTCCCATGCCTTGGTTTTGGACATAGTTTGAAGAAGAAATCATCCTATAAAAAGCTTGTTGTAGCTACTTCCAGTTCTGAAGAAGATCTGCAAGAAGCCGTACTGTTGCACCTGTGGCTCCCTTTGGGCAGATATCTGTATCTTCAAGGAGAAATGCGCTCCCTCCAATATCAAGATGGGCCCAGGGAATATCCTTTCCCACAAAGTTCTCAAGAAAGGCTCCTGCTGTGATTGTGCCGCCTTCATACCCCTTTCCCTTTTTCCCTACATTGCTAAGATCGGAGATATCACCCTTCATAACATCCCGAAAGCCATCAGTAAGAGGAAGACGCCAGACCTTATCTGCAGTAGATTTACTCGCCTTTTCAAGCTGAGCAGACAGAGGATCATCATTTGAGACCAACCCGGTAAATTCATAGCCAAGGGCAACAATAACTGCACCAGTAAGCGTGGCAACGTCGATGATGGCGGTAGGTTTTAGCTCGGAGGCATAGCTTAAGGCATCTGCCAGGATAAGCCTTCCTTCAGCATCAGTATTTCCCACCTCGATAGTTATGCCATTGTATGCAGTGATTATATCTCCAGGACGATAGGCATTGCTTCCGGTCATGTTTTCTGCTGTAGGTACGATGCCAACAACTCCAACATCAATTCCTAACCGGTCAACAATTTTCATAAGAGCTAAAATAGTAGCAGCTCCTGCCATATCCATCTTCATATCCTCAATGTACCTTGTGGGTTTAAGATTAAGACCTCCACTATCAAAGGTAATTCCTTTTCCCACTAAGGCAATCTTGGTCTTTGCAGAGGGCTTATACTGCAGCACTACAAACCGAGGAGTATGTACAGAACCCTGACCAACAGCAAGAAGCGCTCCAAACCCCTTCTTTTCAAGCTGATCAGGAAGGAATACCTCTGTCTTCACAGCTGCTTTCTTACTCATCTGTTTTGCTTCATTTGCTAAATACTCGGGAGTAACGAGATTTGCCGGCCGATTCACAAGATCCCTTACATAGTTCACGCCTTCTGCAAGAATAGTTGCTTTATCGATCTTTTTTTGGTCGCCATTAAGAATGAGGAATTCGTCCAGAACTTTCAATTTCTCCTTCTCCTTTTTTACATACTCATCATACCGATAGAGTCCTAAAGCCGCACCTTCAGCAAGATTTCCTGAATCCATATCAAGAGAGACCAAAAGCCGTTTTATGCCCTCCTCCCGGGCAACCTTTGCAACAAAACCGCCCAGTAATCGTTCTTTTTCAGGTGTGAGCTCTTTCTTTTTGCCTAAGCCCACCACAATAAGCTGATTCCAGGCATACTTTCCAAGGGATCGAGCAACAAAGAGCTCTTTCCACTCTGCTTTGAATGCCTTTTTCTTAAATGCCTGTGTAACACTATTTCCCAGAGCTTCATCGATCTCCTTTAATGGCTGCGGAAGAACTCCATCATCAAAGATACCAAAAACAACTGCATCACAATCTGTCTCTTTTGCTGACTTTGTATAGGTAGAAAGGGTAACCATTCAAATAACCTCCATTGTATCCTCCTCGAATGTGTTATCTCTATAAAAACATTTGTTTTCTGCCCGTGGTTAGACCGGGTCTAACCTAGGAACGTTAGTGACTCTGTATTTAAGGGTGGTAAGGAAATGTGCTCAATCACCACGCGTAGTGGGCTTTACTGCCTGTCTATTGACAAGTTGGGTTTTTTAGCTGGATCTTTTGCTAGGTATATAGCTCCTGCTTGATCATTTTCCGGTCAAATCCCCATTCAAGCAACACCTTTCTTGTATCTAACACCATGGCAGGAAGTCCGCACAGATAGGCAATCTTTCCCTCTGGCTTTTTCAGAATATCTTTCAAATGCTCCTGCACATGTCCTTTTAAT
>NYYS01000009.1 GCA_002685855.1 Candidatus Woesearchaeota archaeon | reverse complement strand
TGGATTGCGTCTTGTTCTGCTTTTGAGGCTTCGAGTTGTTTTTTGGAGAGCTTTGGCGTACTCGTTGATGCAGGCGGTGTTTGTGCTGGTTTCGGGTTCTCCATACTAATGAGAGACGACATAGGGTTTATATGTGTTGTGTATTTTTAGGAGGAGAGTTAGACAATAACTTTATAAAGAAGGGGAGCATTGGTGGAGGTATGGGAATTCGGTTGCCTGCACCTAGGAGTATGAAGAGGGATGCCTCTTTTTCTAAGAGATTTATTGCGTTGTTGATCGATCTTTTGGTGATTAATGTTGTGATTGTTTTGCCGTTTTCTGGTTTGTTTGAAGGGTTGTCCTATTCGTTTGCTGAGTTGGAGTCTGTTCAACTTCCTCCACAGCTTTTAGTTGCGATTGGGATGATCTCTTTGTTGAGTTTGTTTTATTTTACTTTGTTGCAGTATTTTGTGGGGAAGAGTATTGGGGATCATTTTATGAAGATTTCTGTTGATGGGAAACCGGGTTTTTGGAAGTGTTTGTTGCGGAATGTGTTTGTCATTCCTTTTTTTCCGTTTTATCTTTTGTGGGTTATTGAGCCGTTGCATCTGATTTTTTATAGGAATCGGTTGTTGGACAAGTGGATGGGTCTTCGTATGGTTGAGAGGGTGATGATTTGATGATAGATACTATGTTGAGCGTGGGAAGGAGGGTGATGCTCTGATGGCGAAGAAGAAACAGAGGAGTATGATGAAGGTTGTTCTGATAGTGCTGGGGTGTTTGTTTGTTCTAAGTTGGGTGCTGGCTTTGGCATTATCAGGGTGGGGCGGGAGTAGTCCTGTGTTTGGGAATGTTGCATTGATTCGGATTGTTGGCACTATTAGTTCTTCGGGTGATGGATCGTTGTTTGGGGGCGGGGGTGTTGATTCAATGACTGTTGTTGGTTTTATTGAGGCAGCGAATGAGGATCCTACGATTGATGCTATCTTGTTTGAAATTAATAGTCCGGGAGGGAATGCGGTTGCGTCTGAGGAGATTGTTCGGGCTGTGAAGGCGAGTGAGCTTCCTACGGTGAGTTGGATTCGGGAGTCGGGTGCTTCGGGAGCGTATTGGGTTGCGAGTGCTACGGATTATGTTGTGGCGAGTCCGATGTCGGTGACAGGGAGTGTGGGTGTGTTGAGTAGTTATTTGGAGTATGCTCGTTTGCTTGAGGATTATAATGTGACGTATCGGAAGTTTACAGGAGGTGTGTATAAGGATATTATGAATCCGATGCGGGTTATTGGTGAGGATGAGGCTGCTTTGGTTCAGCAGAAGGTGGATTTGATTCATGGGATCTTTCTTAGAGATGTTGCCCAGAACAGAAATCTTAGTTCTGAACAGGTTGAGGAGATTGGGACAGGGATTTTCTTTTTAGGGGTAGAAGCAGTAGATAATGGGCTTGTTGATGAGCTGGGTGGAAAGGAGGAGGCTATTGCATTGTTGGAGGAGGTGTTGGAGAGTGATGTGGGTTTGGTGAGTTTTGAACCAGAAAGGGGTTTTCTTGAGAGTTTGACAGGGTTGGTGAATGGAGTTGGGTTCTGGATGGGACGGGGTTTTGGAAGTAGTTTTTTGCAGGCAAGGCATGGTTTTGAGTTGTGATAGCTAAATGATAATATTTATAAATGCGTATTGGTTTGAATAGGGATAGGTGATTGTTTGGCAAAGAAGGTAGCGAAAAAGTCGGTGAAGGGGAAAGGCACAAAGAAGGCAGTGAAGAAAAGAGCTAGAGTGAAATCTGTTAAGAAGAAAGCTGCAAAAAAAGGTGTTCCGAAGAAGAGTAATGCAAAAGGAGAGAGGTTTGTCTTGATCTGTGGAAATTGTGGAAGCACACAGCTTACGCATATTGATGGAAAGGATATTTGCGGGGAGTGTCATAATGATCGGCAGATGGTTGTGCCTTCACATAGTTTGAAGCGAATGCAAGAGATGGTTATTCGGAGAACGATTGATCATAAGATTCATTCGTTTAGGACTCGAAAGGATGTTAAGGATGCTCATCTTCATCTGATGCGGGTATTGTTGTGGTTGATTGTGATTATATTTTTTGTGTATGCGGTAATGAGAAGTACTATTTAGGAATTTTCTGATGAAGTTTGCCTATATTGAGACACGGTATGAGAAGAGAGTTGTGTTTTCTAAGAGTTTTCTAAAAAAGGTTCCGAAGAAGGTTGCGTTGTTTACCACGATTCAGTTTGTGGATCAGATTGATTCATTGAAGCAGCAGTTGGAGGATGTTGGTCTTTTGGTTCGGTTGTTGAAGACAGCGCATACGCGGAAAAAGGGGCAGTTGTATGGGTGCAACATTCAGCGTTTTGCTGGTGGGTTTGATGGGTTTGTGTATGTGGGGGATGGGTTGTTTCATCCTAAGGCGTTGTTGCTGCATAATGAGAAGGATGTGTTTGTGTTTAATCCGTTTAGTGGGAAAAGTAGTGTGCTGGGAAAGAAGGATGTTGCTGGTCTTGTTCGTAAGCAACGTGCTGCTCTAGGAGGGTTTATTTCTGCTTCTGTGATTGGTGTGTTGGTTAGTACCAAGCCAGGTCAGCAGTTTTTGAAGAAGGGGTTGGAGTTGAAGAAGCGTTTTCCTAAGAAGAAGTTTTATTTTGTTGTGTGTAATTCTATTAATTTTGGGGGGTTGGAGGATTTTCCCTTTGTTGAGTGTTGGGTGAATACTGCGTGTCCGCGGATTGCATATGATGATACGAATAAGTTTGTGAAGCCTGTTGTGGATGTGTGGGAGCTGGATGCTCTTTCTGAGTGAGTTGTTGGCCAAAAATTTCGTGAGAAATTTTTGTGTGGCAGAAGGTTATACTGGGTTATGGAGAGTTTTAATATTTGCCATTACAAATTGAAGAAAAACAATAAATTTATATAGTTTGTAATGGTAACAAGTGGTATGAGAGTTTTGAAAAGGAGGAAGAGTAATGCTGATTATTTCTATTTGCAACATTCGTTTAGAACAGGAAGGATAGTGAAAACCAAGGAGAAATATCTTGGAAAAAGAATTCCTGTGGATATTCCTGTATTAATGGAGCGGTTGCGTGATGAATGCAACAGGGAAGGGCTGTTTGTGCTTTTTGAGAAAATTCGGACGGGTTTTCAAAGGGAATGGAAGCGTTATCCAAAAGGAATGCAGGAGAAGATTAAAAGACAATTGGCTGTTGATTTTACCTATAATACAAATGCTATCGAGGGTTCAACGATTAGTTGGGAGGAGACGCGCGGGATTGTAGAGGATAGAGTTTCTCCACAGAGGCCATTAGGTGATGTTAAAGAGACCGAGGCACATGTACGGGTTTTTCTTGCGATGATAGAAGAGCCACAGGTATTGGATAAGGGGTTGATTTTGGGTTGGCATAAGGAGTTGTTTCGGGAGACAAAAGCAGATCTTGCGGGCAAATTTCGAGAGTATCTGGTTCGGGTTGGACGTTATCGTGCTCCTGACTGGCAGGACGTTGATCATTTGATGAAGGAACTTGTTTTGTTTTTTAATCAGAGTACGAGGATGAATCCTGTTGAGCTTGCTGCACGAGTCCATTACCGTTTTGAGAAGATTCATCCCTTTGGAGATGGAAATGGAAGGGTTGGAAGGTTGCTTATGAATTTTATTTTGTGGTGTACAGGATATCCTATTCTCATCATTGAGTATAAGAAACGGTCGTCGTATTACCGTGCATTGGGAAAGGATGAAGATCATTTTTTCCAGTATTTTTCGCGTAGGTATTTGCGTGCCTATAGAAGATTTTTGTAATCTGTAAGTGTGTAGGGAAGAAGTTTATCTGCTTGCGTCGCCTTGGCGTTCGAGTTCTAGTTTTTTTGCGAGTGCTGCTGAGTTTGGGCTGAGGCCGTATGCGTTCATGATTTCATCTGCAAGGCAGTCTTCTGCTGTGCGTTTGCTGCTGAATGTTTTTTGGTAGGCTCCTTGTGTCATCATTTTGAGGACGAAGTCGATTCTTCGTTGGGGAGAGATGTCTACGGGTTTAGGGTAGCGTGCTCCGCCGTATTCGATTGTGATGATTTCTTCGCGGGGGGCGGCGTTTTCGACTGCTTTTACAAAGACTTCAACCGGGTTTTTTTTGAGTTTTTGTTCGATGATTTTGAATGCTTTTTGTACAATGTCAAATGCTGTGGATGCTTTTCCTGTTTGGTGACCGCTGGATATTTTGTGTTTTTTTCCTTTGTGGCCGGTTACCATGACGCGGTTGATGAGTCTTTCAACGATATTGGCTTTGGATTTGTGGAAGCGCATTCCTGCGTATCTGGCACCTGTTTTGGGTACGATAATGGGGTCTAGAGAGACATATTTTTGGAGTCCCAGATCTTCTACTTTGATCTGTGAGGTGTCCCATTGGTTGAATAAGAGTATGCTCATGAATTGTCGAAACAACGGGCTCTTTTTATAGTTTGTGCTTCTTTTCGTCTTAGAGGGGAGAGAAGATTTATAAAAGGGTTCTTATTTCCCTGAGCATGCCAAAAAAGGTTGTTTCAAAGACTACAAAGGTTAAGAAAGAGGGAAAGAAGGCTTCTGTGAAGAAACCTGCGGAAAAGAAGGCTTCTTCAGCTAAGAAGGGAACAGGAAAGAAGGCTTCTGAGTCGAAAACTGCTGGGAAAAAGGAGGGGGAGAAGAAAGGAGTAGGAAGGAAGGCTTCTTCGGGAAAAGAGGATGTGGCTGTTCAGCCGGAAGTTAATATTGGTTTGGTTGGTCATGTTGATCATGGGAAGACGACGTTGACTGAGCGGTTTTCTGGGAAGTGGACAGATACGCATAGTGAGGAGATGAAGCGGGGGATTACGATTCGTTTGGGGTATGCTGATTCGAGTTTTTATTATTGTAAGAAGGATAAGAAGTATGTTGTGCAGGAGGAGTGTGATCTGTGTAAGGGGAAGGCGGATTTTGTTCGTAAGGTGAGTTTTGTGGATGCTCCTGGGCATGAGAGTTTGATGGCGACGATGCTTTCGGGTGCTACGATTATGGATGGTGCGTTGCTTTTGGTTGCTGCGAATGAGAGTTGTCCTCAGCCGCAGACGCGGGAGCATTTGATGGCGTTGCAGATTTCGGGTATTAAGAATATTATTGTTATTCAGAACAAGATCGATCTTGTTCCTAAGGAACGGGCCATGGCTAATTATAAGCAGATTAAGGAGTTTTTGAAGGGGACAGAGTTTGAGGATGCTCCTGTTATTCCTTCGAGTGCTGCGCATGGGGTGAATGTTGAGGTTGCGATTGCTGCTATTCAGGAGAAGATTCCTACACCTAAGCGGGATGAGAAGGCGAGTGCGCGGATGTTTGTTGCACGGAGTTTTGATATTAATAAGCCGGGTGCGAGTATTGATGCTATTCAGGGTGGGGTGTTGGGCGGGAGTTTGACGCAGGGAAGGATTTCGGTTGGTGATAAGATTGAGATTCGTCCGGGACGAGTTGTTCAGGAACAGAATCAGGTTGTGGCTAAGCCTCTATTTTCTGCTGTTACAGGTGCGATGACAGGTGGCAAGAAGGTTGATAGTGTTGGGCCTGGCGGGAGTGTTGCGGTTTTGACTACTCTGGATCCTAGTATTGTGAAGGCGGATAGTATGGGAGGGAATATTGTTGGGAAACAGGGTGATCTGCCGCCTGTGTGGTATGAGATGAGTCTGGAAACGCATTTGCTGGAGCGGGTTGTTGGGAGTCAGGATGAGGTGAAGGTGGATCCGATTAAGATGAATGAAGTGTTAATGCTGAATGTGAATGCTGCTGCTACTGTTGGTTTTGTTCAGCAGATTTCTAAGAATCGTATTCATTGCAGGTTGAAGCTTCCGGTTTGTGCTGAGTTAGGGAGCAGGGTTACTATTTCTCGGAGAGTTGGGACGCGGTTCCGGTTGATTGGGTATGGGATGATTCTTGAGAAAAAAGGGTAATTTTCGATACTTTTATATGGTTTCTTTAAATGTTGATGGGTATGGCTGGTAAAGAGCTTGTTGTTGGACTTTTGAAAAAGGAGGGGGTGGATGGGAAGCTTGTTGAGTCTGTGTTAGAGGTGCCGCCAGATAGTTCTTTGGGTGATTTTGGGTTTCCTTGTTTTGTATTGTCAAAGGAGTGGAAGAAGAGTCCGCAGGAGATTGCATCTGAGCTTGCGGGGAAGTTGAAGGTGGGGAAGGGTGTTCGGGAGGTGAAAGCTGTTGGGCCGTATGTGAACTTTTTTTTAGAGGTTGATCTTGTTTCTGAATCTGTGTTGAAGGATGTGTGGAAGAAGAAGGAGAGGTATGGTGCAGGGGGAAAGAAGAAGGGGAAGGTAATGGTAGAGTATTCTCAGCCGAATACGCATAAGGAGTTTCATGTTGGGCATTTACGGAATGTTGCGTTAGGTTCTTCGTTGATTAAGATTATGCGGTTTGATGGGAAGGAAGTTATTGCTGCGAACTATATTAATGATACGGGTGCTCATGTTGCGAAGTGTTTGTGGTATCTGATGAAGAAGGGGACGAAACCGGTTGGGAATAAGGGGGAGTGGTTGGGGAAGGTGTATGTGGAGGCAACGCAGGAGTTGGAGAAGGATGATTCGTTTAAGGGGGAGGTTTCTGATGTGTTGCAGCGATTGGAGGCGCATGAGAAGGAGATGGATGCATTGTGGAAGGAGACGCGGCAGTGGAGTTTGGATGCGTTTAATGATGTATATGGTTGGTTAGGTGTTGAGTTTGATGTTTGGTTTTATGATCATGAGATGATTGAGGGAGCAAAAAAGTTTGTGGAAAAGCTTGAGAAGAAGGGGATTGCAAAGGAGAGTGAGGGGGCGATTATTGTTGATTTAGAGAATGAGGGGTTGCATACGCTTGTTGTTGGGAAGTCTGATGGGACGATTCCATATATTAGTAAGGATTTTGCATTGGCAAGTATTAAGTTTGAGAAGTTTATGATTGAGGAGAATGTTTATGTTGTGGGGAGTGAGCAGGAGTTGCATTTTCGGCAGTTGTTTAAGATTTTGGAGTTGTTTGGGTTTAAGAATGCGAAGAGGTGTTTTCATCTGAGTTATGATCTTGTGATGTTGCCTGAGGGGAAGATGTCTTCACGGTTGGGTAATGTTGTCTTGTTTTCGGATTTGAAGAATGAGTTGATGGATTCTTTGAAAGGTGAGGTTGAGAAGAGGCATGATTGGCCAGCGAAGCGTGTTGATTCTGTTGCAAAGGATATTGCTGTTGGTGCTTTGATGTTTGGGATGTTGTGTCAGGATCATCAGAAGAGTATTGTTTTTGATTTGAAGGAGTGGCTGAACTTTGAGGGTGAAACCGGGCCCTATGTTCAGTATGCGCATGCGCGGTTGCGCAGTGTGTTGCGCAAGGCGAAGAAGAAGGTTGGGGCAGGGGTGGATTTTTCCTTATTGTCTGAAGGTGTTGAGTTGGAGTTAGTAAAGCTTCTTGAGTTATTTCCTTCTAAGGTGGATGAGGCTGCTTCTTCGCGTCGGCCTTCGTTGATTGCGCGGTATTGTTTGGATGTTGCTCAGAAGGCGAATGATTTTTATCATAGGGTTCCTGTGTTGAAGGCTGAAAAGAAGCTGATGGAGGCTCGTCTGTTGTTGGTGTGGGCGACGGCTCAGGTGCTTTGTAATGGGTTGTCTTTGTTGGGGATTGTTGCGTTGGATGAGATGTAGGGTAGTGTGTAGATGAGAAGTTTTATAAGGGTTGAGGGTTCGCTTTTCTGATGTTTCGTCGGGAGAACGTGGTGCTGGCGCTGAAGAACTATTTTTGTGGTCTTCTTGTATATGGGTTGTTATTGGTTATTTATTTTTCGAGTAGTTATTATTCTGATTTTTTGAATGCTTCTACAAAGCTGGCTTTATTAATAATTTTTATTTTTTATCTGCTTTCTGCGTTTCCGTATTATTTGTGGAAGAGGGAGAAGGATCTTGATGATAATCATCTTTTTGTTGTTTTGCGTTTGTTTGTTAGAACTGTGAGGGAGGGGTGGAGGTATGTTGAACGGTTTACGGTTGATCGTGATGTTTCTGCTCCGCACATTACGAAGAAGGAGAAGGTGTCTTTGTTGTTTTTAATGGTAAAGGCTTTTTTTCTTCCGATTATGCTGAATTTCTTTTTTAATAATCTGGGTACGACTATTAATTTTTTTAGGAATTCAGAGTTTTTAGTGTTGACGCAGTATTCTTTTATCAAGGTTGTCTATCCGGGTTTGATTGCGCTGATTTTTTTAGTTGATACAGGCTATTTTGTTGTGGGGTATTCGTTGGATTTTAAGTCTATGAAAAACACAATTCGATCTGTGGAGCCAACGTTTCTTGGGTGGTTTGTAGCATTGATCTGTTATCCTCCGTTTAATAATGTTGGCAGCGCCTATCTTCCGTGGGGTCCGAAGGAGCAGTTTATGTATGGGAGTTATACTGCAACGTTGGTTGGGATTGGGTTTGTGTTGGTGTTGTTTTTGATTTATTTGTGGGCGACTATTTCGTTGGGTTCGAAGTGTAGTAATTTGACGAACAGAGGTATTATTTCAAATGGTGCGTATCGGTATGTGCGTCATCCTGCGTATATCTGCAAAGTGGCTGCGTGGTGGATTATGTTGGTTCCGACGATGACAGGAGTGTTCTTTTTTTCGATGCTGGGCTGGAGTTTTATCTATTTTCTTCGGGCGATTACTGAGGAGAGGCATCTGATGGCTGATCCTGATTATCGTGAGTATGTGAAGAAGGTTCCTTATCGGTTTATTCCGGGGTTGTATTAGATATTATTCCCAACTAATTGGAATTATTCCATCTTTTGTTAGTATTTTCGGAAAAAGAAGGAAAAGATTTATTAGAAAGAAGGTATTAACATAGGTATGAAACAAAAACCTGATCAGAATTCAAAAAAAAGTGTTCCATCTAATAAAGTTGTAAATCTCAGCGCGCATGCAATGAAAGATGTGTGGGATAATGAAGAGGATGCTATCTGGGATTATTATCTAGAAAATGAAAATTAGTCAGAGAGATATTCTTATTGTCCCTTTTGTTTATACTAACTTAAAAGAGTATAAGGTACGACCTGCGATAGCATTTTCAAATAAAAGATTCAATCAACGATCTGCTGATTGTATTCTGTTACCTATTACTAGTTCATCTAAAGAAAACCCTTTTTATTTTGAGGTAGACAATACGAATCTTAGTTCGGGTAACCTTCTGAAACCAAGCAAAATCAGAACGGATAAGATTTTTACTGTTGAGAAAAAATTGATTAGAAAAAAGATTGGGTGTATGAATCAAAAATCATTTAAAAAGATGAAGGAGAACGTGTTAAAAAATTTCTGATTACAAGAGGAATGTTGCTCCAAGAAGGAGGAGGATAAGAAGGAACACAATAACTCCTTTGAGCAGCCATGCCAGTATTGTTTTCCACCATTTGAGTCTGAACATCTCTCTGTAGATGTAGAGTAGGAGCAGGAATCCTACAATGAAGCCCCATTTGGGGAGGATGAATTGGAGGATGATGAGGGCGATGGTGGTGATGAATTCTACGATGAGGACTTTGATGATGGTTGCTTTTCCTCCGAGGAGTGTGACGGCTAGGTAGAGGGGGAGTGCAGAGATAAAAAGGATGAGTGCAAGAATAAGGATATTGAGGATCATGTTGGGAGGGAAGGGGAAGGTTTTTATATGCTTTGTGTTCCTTTTTTTGTATGGTGTTTGTTGGGGATTTTCATATTCATTCTCGGTTTAGTAGGGCGTGTAGTAAGGATATTAGTGTTGAGAATTTGGAGAAGTGGGCGCGGATTAAGGGGGTGGATGTTCTGGGGACTGGGGATTTTACGCATGCTGTCTGGTTAAAGGAGTTGAAGGATTCTCTTTCTGATGATGGAAGCGGAATACTACGGAGTAAGACGGGTCAGGGTTTTGTGTTGGCGACTGAGGTGAGTAATATTTATACCCAGGAGAAGGGGAGGCGGGTTCATAGTGTGTTGCTTGCACCTGATTTTGGTGTTGTGGATCAGATTAATGAGGAGTTGGGGAACCGTGGGCGGCTGGATTATGATGGGAGGCCTATTTTTGGGTTTAGTTGTGTGGAGCTTGTGGAGCTGATGCGTTCTATTAGCAAGGATATTGAGGTTGTTCCTGCGCATGTGTGGACGCCGTGGTTTAGTGTGTTTGGGAGTAAGTCGGGTTTTGATAGTGTTACAGATTGTTTTAAGGATCAGGCGAAGCATATTCATGCGTTGGAGACTGGAATGAGTAGTGATCCGTTGATGAATCGTCGGGTTTCTCGGAATGATCGGTTTCAGATGGTGAGTTTTTCTGATTCGCATTCGATGTGGCCGTGGCGTCTTGGGAGAGAGGCTACATTGTTTGATGGTGAGGAGTCGTATGCAGGTTTGTTGAAGGCGATTCGAACGGGTGAGGGGTTGCATTCTACGATCGAGGTTGATCCGGGGTATGGGAAGTATCATGTTGATGGGCATCGTGCGTGTGGTGTTGTGATGCTTCCTGAGGAGACGCGGAAGGCAAAGGGTATTTGTCCTGTGTGTAAGAAGGCGTTGACGATTGGTGTTGAGTATCGTGTGGAGGAGTTGGCTGATCGTTCAGTGGAGGAAGCTGAAAAGCATCTTACAAAGCCTTTTTTGAAGTTGATTCCGTTGCATGAGTTGATTTCTGGGTTGTACGGAAAGGGGTTGAATACAGGTTTTGTGTGGAATATTTTCAATGGGTTGTTAAAGGAGTTTGGTTCTGAGTTGAATGTGTTGTTGAATGCTTCTCAGGAAGAGTTGGTTCGTGTGTGTGATGAGAAGATGGTGGATGTGATTCTTAAAAACAGGCGGCAGGAGATTGAGGTTAGGCCGGGTTATGATGGAGTGTATGGTGTTCCGCTTCTTGGGAGAAGAGTGGATGAGCCTGTCTTGCAGAAGGGTGCTCAGAAGGGGTTGGGGGAGTTTTTTTAAGAAAGAAAAAAAAGGGACTAATAAACGTAGATAAGTCCTCTAATGTGCGGATCGCAGTCTAGGCAGATGTATTCAAATGATCCTTTGTGTTCTGCTTTGAATGTGATGAGTCCGTGGTTGAGTCGTTCTTCTATGCCAAGACTTGGTATGGTGAAGTAGATGTTGTTTTGGTTGGCAAGGAAGAGGTTTACTGTGTCTCCCTGGTTGACGTAGATGGTGTCTGGCTGGAAGCTTTTTCCTGTGTAGCGGTGTTCTGCTTGTGATCTTGTTTGTGTACGATCTCTTGGAAGGCCGTTTCTTGTTTGGTCTGGCAGTCGTATTTCAAAGCTTCTGACTATATTTGTTTTTGGTTTTGTTGTTTGTGTTGTTGTTTCTGTTTGTGTATGTGTCATTGTTACTGTTATCATTGGTGTTGTTGATTCTATTTTTACTACAGGTTCCTCTTGGTGTGCCATTGCCAGGGCTACGAGTAAGAGGATGATGATACTTATGCTTAGTGTAAATATGATCTGTTTTGATTTCATTGTTCTACCCCCTTGGTGTTTAAGTTAATTTAAAAAAAAAAATAAAAAAAATTGTTTAACAGTTGCTACAGATTGGGTCGAGACAGAAGCAGGGTGGCCTGTTCTTGTCTTGGACTGTGATCTTGACAACCTGGCTTGTTTCGAGTTCTCCGTCACTTGCAGTTACGGTTACTGTGTATTCTCCTTCGTCATCGTAGTCGGTTGTTTTTTGTTCTACTGTCATCCAGCCCGTGTATTTTATTGTTACTTCGTCTCCTTCTGGATCTTCAACTTTTGGCGAGATGGTTACAGTGTCGCCTTCGTCTACAGTGATGTCCTGGATGCGTTCCATGACTGGAGCGGTGTTGATGTCTGTTACGATTAGTTTGAAGGTTGTTGTGGATGTTGCTGTTCCGTCTGTTGCTGTGATGAGGATGTCGTAGCTTCCTGAGTCGCCATCTTCTGTGATCCAGATGCCGTTTTCGTCAAGTGGTTCTGAAAAGGTTGTTTCAACGATGTCTCCGTCTGGATCTGACACTATTGGCTTGATTACTACTTTTTCTGTTTCCATTAGTGTGAGGTCTTCAAGTGGATCGATCTCTGGAGCTCTGTTTTCATCGCTTACGGTTATGATGATCTCTTTGCTTGTTGATCGTTCTGGGTCTGATGCCTTTACAAGGACGGTGTATACTCCTTCGTCGTCAAAGGTTGTTTGTTTTGTGCTTTTGCTCATCCATCCGCCGTAGCTTACGATTACGTTGTCTCCTTCAGGGTCATAGATGTTACAGTTGAGGTCTACGAGTTCCCCTTCTTTGACAAATATTTCTTCTTCGCATTCTACTACAGGTGCTTTGTTTGCAGGGTTTATGATGATGAGGACGTCCTGGGTTACGCTGAATTCGTTATCTGATACAGTGATGGTGGCGAGGTGTCTTCCTGCATCGCCGTCTTTTGTTTGCCATTTTCCGTTTGTGGAAAATGGTGTGCTGTAGGTATATTCGAGTCTGTCTCCGTCAGGGTCTCTTACTTTTGGTTTGATGTCAACGAGTTCTCCTTCGATGACTTCGTAGACAACGTCTGCATCTTCATAGTCTTGTTCAGAGGGTTCTTCTGTAGGGAGTTCATCTGTTGGCTCCATCGGTGTTTCTGTTGGAGTTTCCTCCCCTGTTGGAAAGCTTGTATCGTCAAGGAAGACGCATGTTCCGTTGATGAGGACAGCTCCTTCTACACAGGTAATGTCACCAATTGCTGCTCCTGTTGGATCTGTACCGGTGCATGCAGTGATTAAGAATAAGAGTAGTGGCAAAATTATTGCGGCTTTTTTTGAAAACATAGTTTTCAAACCTTTTTCATTTACATTCAAAAGTTTCATAGTTATACCCTCACACCTATTTTTTTGGGAAAAAGATGTTAGATGTCTAAACGCAAAGTAGTATATAAACATTTCTATTCAAAAGTGAATACACTTAAAAAGAAAGGGTTGTCGTCTTTTTTGGTGGTGAAAAAGCACGTGTTGGTTGTTTAACAAAGATAGTAAAAACACCACTTCCGAGTAAACAACAAAACCAATGTTTATATAGGAGTTCTTTTCACCTTTGTTTATGTTTTGGAATCGAAAGAAAAATAATGCTGTTTTAGAAGATAGAATGAAAAATGTTGTTGGTGAATTGGCTGATACAAGTCAAGATAGACCTGTAGAAGCTGACTCTGTTTCTGAAAAGCCTCCTAAGAGTAGAAAAGAGACTAAACTCTTAGAAAGAATAAAGATTTCAGAGCAGTTCTCTGATAGAGATTATTCCGCTCTGAGGATATGGGAGGAATTGAATAGACTTGGCACAATAGAGACGATGTGTGAAGCTAGTTATTTTTCTGATAAGGAGGAAAAACCTGCTTTGATGCGTCGTTCTGATGAAGGTGTGTTGTATCCTATTGAAGGGGTAGTTGAGGCGAAGATTTATGGTGCTCACTATTCTCTCGTATTGAAAGAAAAAATGGATTCAGGGTTGGAGGTTACGATTGAATTTGATAGCAGAAATCTTTCATTAGTTGAAGATATATTAAAAAAGGCGCAACAGAAGGTTGTTTGTATCTCTCGTTCTTATATGGAGAGCGAATCATTAGGGAGGTTGTACGAGATTTTACAGGAAGAGGCAAGAAGTGTAAAATTTTTACGACAAGGAAATTCTTCTTCACCTAAGATGAGTGTGGATTCTGAACAGAGAATTGTTCCTGTAGATGCAAAGATGAGAGTTGTTCTGGGAGAGGATAGTTATCTCTTTAAATTTTCAGATCAATACGGAATACATGGTGTGGATGTAACGTGTTCTGTTGATAAGGTTGATTATGTTCAAGACATTCTTTCAATGGCTGAAGATAAAGCAAAAGAAGGGGAGATTGAAGTAAAAAGTGTGGATTTTTCTATTTCTGTGGCAAATTACCATTGGGGGCTTGTTGGCGGTCTTGGTGATGCTCGTAGAGAATTACAGCAGTATCTTGAGTGGCCTCTAGAGAATCCTGAGTTGTTTGATTATTTGGATACTACATTACCAAAAGGAATTCTCTTAATTGGTCCTCCTGGTAATGGGAAGACTACGATTGCAAAGATTATTGCGAATGAGTCGCAGTCTGCATTTTATTCGGTTTCGCCGAAGGATATTTATTCAATGTGGTTGGGTAATTCAGAGAAGAATTGGGGTTGGCTTTTTGGCAAGACTAGAAAAGATGTTCGGGATGGAAAAACTGCAATTGTTTTTATTGATGAGATAGACGGGTTTTATACAAATCGTGATGAGATGGATAAACATTCGAGAAAATCTTTTGGGCAGTTCTGTCAGGAGGTGGATGGTATTTCAGATTTAAATGGGGTTGTTATTTTGGGGGCTACAAACAGGGATGATCAACTTGATCCTGCGTTGGTGAGACGTTTTCCTAGACAAATTTATATTGGGAATCCTGATCAGGAAGGGAGAGGAGAAATTCTTGGGTTGTATACAGTTAAAAAGCCTCTTGCGGATAGTGTGGATGTTAATAGTCTTGTTCAACGGAGCGATGGGTTTTCAGGAGCAATGTTAAAAGATTTGTGTGATGCTGCTACGTTTAACGGTGTTGAAAGATATTCTGAAACGCATGATTGTTCTATAAAAGATATTCGTGGAGATCGGATGAAGGATGTGAGTATTGAAATGTGGGATTTTGAAAAGGCTCTTGCAGGCATCAAACAGTATGAAGAGAATAGAAGTAAATAATTCTTTGTGGATTGATCCTCTTGGGTTGATACCCCGCAGCTCTGCTACGGTATGCTTTTCAAGAGGATGCTTAAAAAATACGCCTGAGCTCTGCTCCGGTGGATTTTTTATTTATAATTTATAGAGTGTTTTTGGCATGGGGTTGAACATGTGTTCTTTGTAGGCAACCCAGGTTTGGTAGTTTCTGATGACATTCGAGAATACGTTTTTTAACCTCTTAATAATACCGTGGAATTCAAGGGGGTTTTCTACTACCATGTAGAGCAGAAGATCCCATCCGCCGAGTGTTTTTGCTGATCTGAGGACGTTTTGGTTTTGGGAGAGGAATTCTTCAAATTTTTTTTCGTTTTTGTGGTCGAACATTTTGAGTTCCATGCTGAAGGTGTACCAGATATAGTTGAGGAGCGAAAGATTTACCTGTATGGTGAAATCGTGAATGACTTTTTCTTTTTGGAGTTGTTTTATGCGGTAGCTTACGGTGTCGGGGCTGATACCGATCTGTTTTCCTATTTCATAGGTGGATGTTCGTGCGTCTTGTGTGAGTATTTTTAGGATGTTGATGTCTGTTTCGTCGAGTTTGACAGGGACTTCCTGTTCATGGGTGATGGGGATCATGTCGTGTCCTTTTTCTTTTATGAGGGCGGGAAGGTGGTTGGAGTTGTATCTTCTGATGATTTCGAGTTTGTCTTTTTCGAGGATGATGTCAGGAAAGCTTTCGCAGATATTGAGGACGATCTTGTCGAATTCGAGAAGGTTTTTTGCTATGAGTACGATTTCGAGGTCCCATCGATCGCTGTATTCGATGAGGCTGATGATGTTTTCGTGGTTTTTTAGGTAGGCGATGAGTTTTTCCTGTTCCTCTTTGTCCATTTCGTCGATGAGCAGGATAGATCTGGATATGTATTAAAAGAGTTGGAGGATAGAAGATGAAAGGAAAGAGAGCTGGAAGATTGGCAACTATTGTAATGGCTGCTGCACCTTTAGTTTTTAGTATGGGTTGTTCTGATGTGAAAGAGAATGAAGTTTTGACACGTAAGACGTGTGGTGGAGAGGTTTTTTTCCATGATGGACCCCTCAGGGAGTATGTAGGAAAAGGAACCAAAAATAGGGAATGGCAGGGAAGAGAGGTAATAGATCTTCCGTTACAGAGAGGGAGTGAACAGCAGCAAAACTATAAGACTCTTGATGGGTATCTTACAATTGATCTCACTGTGTATTCTCAACTGAGTAGAACACCTGAGGCAAGAGAGAAGCGGTTTGTAAAGATACAGAATTATGAGGATGAGTTTCCCCGTGCAGTTGAAGGTGTTGTTCGTTCTACTGTTAGCGGATATACGAACTCAGAGATCCTCAATGAGGAGGTTGCTCAGGAACAGGGGAAGCTTCCTTTCTATCAGCAAGCTCATGTAGATCTTGCTCAATCAAGTATTAATGGTGATTATGGTACAGACCATACTAAGTGGGCTGTCTGGCCAGGAAATACCTCTCCTTTGGCAAAATCTGTTCAAGCAGACCTTGAGCGTCAGAGGAATATTATTCGAAGGCGTGCAATGGCCAGGGCTCAGCATTTTAAGGAACAGGCATTGGAGTTAAAGGCAGAGGTTGATGGTGAATATGCAGAGTTCATCGGAGATCTTAGTCGCGCACAACAGAACTATCTGCAAACGCTAGAGCTGACAGGGGCAATTACTGCAGTTGCAAAAGAGGAAGGGCAGGATCTGGATATTCAGCTCTTTGTACGATGAGGTTGAAAAAATGAAGAAAGCAAAAACAAACAGGATCATAACGGCGGTTGCAGGGTTAGCTCTTTTAGCAGCAACTGCAGGAGGTTGTTCTCGGCCAACAAAGCATGAGTCGACCTATAAGACAAATTTGGAGAATGAGATTAGTTGGCAGGGAGTGGGACCGGGGATGCGGTGGCATGGACCATTTCATTCAATAGATAAGATCTCTCATCGAAGGCAGGTAATGAACTTTCCTTTGCAACAGGCACCTGCAGATTCCCAACTTACAGGAAGGGGACAGTTAGCACTTGAGACTGAACAGTGTATTGTGACTGCAAAAGAGAAAGGGCAGGAGATTAATGAGATTATGATTCAGGAGATCATTATTGCATATAATCTTGTTCCTTCAGAGGAAGCTGTGCGGAGTTATTTTGTGGATCATCGGGAAGAGGATCGTCCGTGGCTGGATCAGAATCTTGAGGGTGTTGTCCGCACCTATTTACAGACCAAGCCTCGTAGTTTTATCGAAGCAAATCAGGACACTCTGGGAAATGATATAAAAAGATATATTGGAACTTTTAGAGCAGGTGGTATTCCTCAGTTTGAGGGTGGAGAGTTAGTTGGGTTTAAAGGATCCTACTCAATTGAAGAGGAGTGGGGGATTGAGATTACAGAGGTTACTGCTCGAAGAATTCGTCCTCCTTCCTATGTGTTGAGTGCGATACCTGAGGGCGAGGCTATTGTGAAAAAGGCCCAAGGAGAGTTTGAGTCTGCTCAGGCTGATGCTGACCGGAGGCGATCGAAGCTTAACTCCTTGCAGAACATTGTTGATAATATTGGTGATAATGATGCTGCTGCGATCTATCTGAATGCACAAACGGTTGCTGAGATGGTGGAGAATCTGGGTTCAAAGAATATTGGAAGTTTACGGATTGTTCAGGGTCTTGGTGGCGGTGAACAGCAGGGCGATTATGTGATGAGTCGGGCTAAATAGGCCCTTTTTTATTTTTTTTGGGATGGACTTTGGTCAATGTTCATCCTAAGAGTTCTATTTTGAAATAGTTTTTGTAGTAGCCTCTGTCTCTTGTAAGCATGATTGATGCCTGGTTTTGGGCATGTGCCCCAATAAGAAAATCTGTGATCAGGTGATTTCTCCATACTACTTTTTTCTTGCAGCTCTTACAGTAAAAGATATTTGTTGTTCCACAAGCTGGACAGGTTACCTCTTTTATTTTTGAGAAGGTGTTCCAGCTTTGTGCTGCTGATTCAAAGTCTTTTTTAGAAAAGTTGATGAGCTGGATGTCTATATCTGATAGAAACTCATCGAGTTTTTTAGTTGCGAATTGTGCATCATATTTTCTTAAAAAGAAGACTAATAGTTCAGAGTAGACAACAGGACAGATAATAAGTTGTCCTTTGTTGTTCTGTTCTTCAAGGAGTTCTGCACTTTTTTGTGCATGGACTGGATCGTTTCCAAGAATGTCTAGGAGGACGTTGGTATCAATCGAGGTTATCATCTCAACTCTTCCATTGCTGTATCAGAGCTAAATTTGCCAAGGTGACCTCTCCATTTTTCAAGAGGGAGTTTTTTTGGTTTTTTGTGTACAACCACCTTTTTTTGGTGGAGGACAAATTCTACTTCATCACCGGGATGCACGCCTAAAACGGTTCTTATGTTCTTAGGAATGGTTACCTGAGATTTTTGTGTGAGGGTTACCATGTAATACATAAAGAGTAATACTATATAAATATTACTATTCTGACTTATAAAGCATTAGAACGGATTGTTTCCTCTAAGTAAGACTCTCTTTCAACTTGTCGAAGAAGCCTTTTTGGGGGGTTACCTTTTCTCCAATGAGTTTTCCGAATTCTTTGAGGGATTCTTCCTGTTTTTTGTTGAGTTTTTTTGGTACTACTATGTTGACGATGACGTGCTGGTTTCCTTTTCCATAGCCTCTGAGGGAGGGCATACCTTTGTTTTTCATGGAGAAGGTTGTTCCTGTTTGTGTTCCTGGAGGAATTTTTAGTTTTGCTTTTCCGTCGATTGTGGGTACTTCTATGGTGGTTCCGATGGCTGCCTGGATAAAGCTGATGGGTGTTTCCAGGATGAGTTCAGTTTCGTCTCGTTTGAAGTAGGGGTGTTGTTTTATTCTGATTTCGACGAAGAGGTCTCCTTTTCCTGCGTTTCGGGATCCTGCTTCTCCTTCTCCGGATATTCTGAGTCTGTTGCCGTTGTCTACGCCGGCGGGGAGGTCTACTTCGAGCTCTTTTTTTTGGCGGGAGACGCCTATTCCGTTACAGTCTGAGCAGGGATGTTGGATATCTTTTCCTTCTCCTTTACAATGAGGGCAGGTGGTTGTTGTTTGGAAGATGCCGAAGGGGCTTCGTTTGGTTTGTGTGACTCTGCCGGCTCCTTTGCAGGTTGAGCAGGTTTGGATTCCTTTTCCTCCTTCTCCTTCGCAGCTTTCGCAGGTGTCGTTTTTTACGATCTGTATGGTTTTTTGGATGCCGGTGGATGCTTCTTCGAGGGTGATTTCGAGTTGGTAGAGAAGGTCGCTGCCTGTTGCGCGTTGTCTTCCTCCTCTTCCTCCGCCTCCGAAGAATTGGCTGAAGATGTCTTCGAATCCTCCTCCGCCAAATCCTGAGAAGTCGAATCCCTGGTCGAATCCTTGTGCGTCTGCTGTTCCGAACTGGTCGTAGTGCTGTTTTTTCTTTTCGTCGCCTAGTACTGAGAAGGCTTCGTTGATCTCTTTGAAGGTTTCTGTGGATCCTTCTTTTTTGTTGAGGTCGGGATGGTGTTTTTTTGCGAGGCGTTTGTAGGCTCGTTTGATCTCTTCTTTTGTGGCGTTTTTGTCCACTCCTAGGGTTTGGTAATAGTCTTTTGTCATTTCTTTGGTAAGAGATGTAAAGAAGAAGGGATTACTTCTTCTTTGGTTTCTCTTTTTTGACTTCCTGAAAGTCTGCGTCTACTGTTTCCTTGCCATCTTTTGTTTGTTGTTTTGGTTGTTCTTGTTTTTGTTGTTGCTGTTTTGCCTGTTCTTCAGCGACCTTTTGGTAGAGCTCAGTGCTCATCTTTTGGACTTTTTCCTGTATTTCGTCTGTTTTTTTCTTTATGGCTGTTGTGTCTTTTTTCTCTTCTTGGAGGAGCTTTTTAAGCTCTTCGATCTCTTTTTTGATGGGTTCTACTTCTTTTTTGTCGATTTTGTCTTTCATCTCTTTGAAGAGGTTGTCGGTTGTGTAGACTAAGGTGTCTGCCTGGTTGATGATTTCGGCTTCATCCTTTCTTTTTTTGTCTGTTTCTGCATTTTCTTCTGCTTCTTTTTTCATGCGTTCGATGTCATCATCTGAGAGTTTTTGGCTTGAGCTTATTCGGATGCTTTGTTCTTTGTTTGTTGCTTTGTCTATTGCTGTTACATGAATGATTCCGTTTGCGTCTATGTCAAAGGTGACTTCGATCTGGGGGATTCCTCGTGGTGCAGGGAGTATTCCTACAAGATCGAACTGTCCGAGGAGTTTGTTGTCTCCTGCCATGGGTCGTTCTCCCTGGAATACGCGTATTGTTACTGCAGGTTGGTTATCTGCTGCTGTGCTGAAGACCTGTGCTTTTTTTGTGGGTACAGTGGTGTTTCGTTCGAGGAGTTTGGTGAAGACGCCGCCAAGTGTTTCGATGCCGAGGCTGAGAGGGGTTACATCGAGGAGTAATACATCTTTGATGTCTCCTGCGAGTACGCCTGCCTGGACTGCTGCTCCCATTGCTACGCATTCCATCGGGTCAATTCCACGTTCTGTTTTCTTTCCGATGATCTCTTCTACAAAGCTTTGGACGATAGGCATTCGTGTTGGACCGCCTACCATGATGATCTTGTCTACTTTTTCTGCTGTAAGGTTTGCGTCTTTTAGTGCTTGTTCTATAGGGTGTCTGCATCTTTCTACAATGGGTTGTACAAGTTCATCTATTTTTGCTCTGTTTAGCTTTAGGTTGAGGTGTTGAGGGCCGTTGTTGTTTGCAGAGAGGTAGGGCAGGTTGATCTCTGTTTCTAGAGTTGTGCTGAGTTCAATCTTTGCTTTTTCTGCTGCTTCTCTGAGCCTTTGCAAACCTGCGGGATCTTTTTTTATGTCGATTCCGCTTTGTTTTTTGAATTCGTCGGCGAGATAGTCGAGGATGACGTTGTCCATGTCTGTTCCTCCGAGTTGGGTGTCTCCTGATGTTGATTTTACTTCGAATACTCCTTCTCCGAATTCCATGGTTGTTACGTCGAGGGTTCCTCCTCCGAAGTCAAAGACGAGGACCGTGTGTTCTTTTTCTGATTTGTCGAGTCCGTATGCGAGTGCTGCTGCTGTTGGTTCGTTGACGATTCTGATTACTTCGAGGCCTGCTATGGTTCCTGCGTCTTTTGTTGCTTGGCGTTGGTCGTCGTCGAAGTATGCGGGTACGGTGATGACTGCTTTTTCTACGGGTTCTCCGAGGAATTCTTCTGCGTCTCGTTTGATTTTTTGGAGTACGTAGGCAGAGATCTGTTGTGGGGTGTAGTCTTTGCCATTTATTTTCCAGGTGTGTTTTGTTCCTATTTTTCGTTTTGCGGCTACTATTGTGTTGTTTGGGTTTGTTACTGCCTGTCTTCGGGCCGGTTCTCCTACAAGTATTTGGTCGCCTTCTGCAAAGGCTACGACTGAGGGGAATGCTTTTCCGTATTGTGTTGCTCCTTCTGCTGAAGGGATTATTTTTGGTTTTGCTGCATCTAAAAACGCGGCTGCTGAATTGCTAGTTCCAAGATCTATTCCGATTATTTTACTCATTTTTTGTACCTCGTGTTTCTTTTTTTGGTTGTAGTGCGAATGATCGTAGTTGTTTTACGATCTCTTCTTTAAGTAGGGGTTTTGGTTTTCCTGTTTCTCTTCTGTAGCTGGTTACTTCTACGACTTCCAGGAGTTTTACCAATTTGTTGAGTTGAAAGTTGTCCTCTGATTGAATGCTTCCTAGTGCTTCATAGAGGTCTTTTTCAGTTGTGATGAGTGGAAGATGGGATGCTTTGCAGGTGATGAAAGTGGTAAGTTGTTCATCTTCTGCTATGAGATAACGGAGGATTGCTCCTGCTTTGAGATAGTAGACTTTACTTTGTTTGGGGGGTGTTTTTGTTGGGGGTGTTTTCATTTTTTTCTCCAGTTTTATTTTTCTTGATGTGATTTTTGGTGCTGTTCTTGTTTTGTGTTATGTTGAAGTTCCTGGTATGTCATGATGGCGTTATATTCCTCTTCTGTGAGGAGTTCTTTGATATGCGCTCCTTGTATGAGTTTTTTGTTTTCTGTGCTGAGTGCCCATTCTCTGAGTGATACAGGATCATCGATGTTGACAAAATGGTGTATGTTGAACCATTGGATGAGTTGATCTCCGACTTCTTCATCGCAGCAGGTGCCCACTTTGCAATAGAGGGGTTTTACTTCATGGATGCTGCACAGGTTTTTGTCAAGGAAGATGCAGGGCCCGTAAGGTTTGTTTGTTTTTTTTGTGTTGAGGATCCAGTGTGTGGTGTTGAACCGTGTATGTTGGTTAAGGTAGTGTTTTTTGAATCCCTCTTCTGTCATTTCAAGGTGTGTACTGATGCGGGGGATATCTTCATTGAGTACGATGCCTCCGCTGTATTTGCAGCAGTGTCCTGATTTATTGCATGTTTTTCCTAGTTCTTTTGCCTCTTCAGGCGTTGTGTGAATTGTGATCTTCATTCTGTTGGTTCTTGTGGTTTGGCAACAATCACCTTACTGTGTCGCAATACAATGTTGTGGTGGAGATATCCTTTTTGGATCTCTTCAATTATTGTGTTTGGTTCTTTGTCTGATGGCTGTTGGAGGACAGCGTCATGGTAGTGTAGGTTAAAGTGTTTTCCTTTGGCTTCGATGGATGTAATACCTAGTTCCTCAAAGATGAGTTTGATCTGTTTGTAGAGGAGTTGTATTTCTGGTATCTCATCTGGATGCGCTTTAAGCGCTTCTTCGAATGAGTCCAGGAAAGGCAGGAATCGAAGGAGGAGGGTGTGTTTTTCTTTGATGATAGCTCCTTCTTTTTCTTTTTCTGCTCTCTTTTTTGAGTTTTCAAATTCTGCTTGGAGTCGCTGAAGGTGGTCTGTAAGCTCCTTATTTTGCTCTTTAAGGATCTCTTCTTTGCTCTTTTTCTGCTTGGATTCCTCTTTGGAAGGCTTTTTCGAGCCTTCCTTTGAGGAAGGAGGTGTGGGGTGTTTATGTGATTCTTTCATCTTCTTTTCGTTGACTTTAGATCAACATGGTTGACGTAACATCGACCAGTATTTAAATGTTCTGGTTTTTGTTTATAAAGAATGAACTTTTTGCGGATTACACAGGGTTTTTTAGGAATCTCACCAGAATATTTATAAATTGAGGGCTTTTAAAAAAGGTATGTCATCTGATACTACTCTCTTACTTTGGTTGATTCCCTTGATTATCTGGGCAGCTATCTGGAAGGGAATTGGATTGTGGAAGTCGGGAAGAAATAATCAGTTAAAGTGGTTTATTGCAATGTTTGTGATAAATTCGGCAGGCATACTGCCTATTGTGTATCTTTATTTCTTTCAGAAGAAATCCTGTTGAGTTGTATGAGCAACACATTGTTCTCTTAATTCTCTGAAATACGTTTCTGAACGAATCCCGGGCTTAGTAGACTCCTACCTTTATGTCTAGATCAAATTTGTATTGTCCTTTCTAAATATTAAAAATAAAAGATAATAAAAGAAAAAAAAGGTTTTAGGTTCAACCCTAAAACTTAACAGGTCCCTTGTCGCCTGGGCGCATGTAAACAAAGTAGTAGACAAGGCCTCCGATCACTACGATAACCAACACTAAGATCCATACCCATGCGCTACTCGCACCTTCTGGAGCAGGCGTTGGCGTAGTCGGCGGAGTTGAGGGAGTTTCTGCAGGGGCTACATCGTCTGCCTCTTCGGCTTCTTCGGCTTCTTCTCCTTCTTCAGCCTCTGCCTCTTCTTCTGCCTTTACACCGATAGCGAAATAGCTAAACGAATCAGTAGTTGCTTCATAGTAATGGAGCGTTTCATCACTACTTACCAGATTTGTATCTTCTGCACTCCAGGTATCAGCCACATCATCATAATGCCACAAGGTAATATCGTCCTTTGTAACACTATTCTCTGTTAGCCAACTATCTGCAACAGTAAACGTTAGTGTAGCAGATTCAAGATCATCTACATTCTCTGTTTCAATCTGTAGGTATTGCGATACTAAGCTTACCGGCTCACTCACAACAGCAGCGGGCTTCCCTGTGTAACTGGAAACAGTTAAGTCAACATCACTCGAGTCAGTCGCTAAGGTAAAGTCAATCTGAGTTATGTCAAGTTTACTGTTTGAAATAGCCCATGTCACAGGCTCACCAGCAGCGACCGAACTCCACCCATGACCTGCACTTCCTTCAATAGTGACGCCTCCGCCACCACCGCCTGATGATGAGGTTGCAACGGATGTTGAAGTACAACTTCTTGTGTTTGTCAAGGTTGTAGAGTCTGTGTAACAGGTTCTAGTTCCTGTCTGAGACTGCAAACTGTTTGAACACGCACCATAGCTTCCGTAGTTGAACACATTACTACAGTTCCTGTTTGTTGCAGCAATCGTATTACTATGGTTCAAACTATGATTACTTCTGTTGGAATCATCTATCATGGTGACTGCATAATACTTCACAACATTCGCAAGACCCGGACTGGCATCCACATACCAGAGCGTGTTGCCTGTCACATTCCCAATGTTCACACTAAAGTTTGAAGTGTCACCCACAGTCGAATTGAGCTGAGACCAATTAGTCGTGCTTCTCCACACCATATAGGTGACATTACTATGATTCCAATCAGCATACCCTATTACATCCTTCATGGCTCGCGCACTTGCACTCCAGTTCACCTGATTCGCTCCATCACTCCTGTTTGTTACAGTAATGGTAAGAAGCGTCGGAGCACGTGTATCGTTGGCAACAACACTTCTTGTTCCTGTAAAGCTTGTGTTATCAAAGTTGCCTGTTGAATCGATTGTCAACAAACCATACCAGTAGGTCTGACCTGCAACAGTACTATTATCAGTCCAATTAGTCACGCCCTGACCCACTGTTGCTACAAGGAAGGCCTGAGTACTGAAATTACTGCCATTAAAGTCTCCGCCAACACCTGTACCTCTGTAGACCCTGTAGACTTCATTGGCTTCTCCTACTGAATCGACCCATACAAGCTCCGCATTACCAGACGATGCCGCATCACTCACGTTAAAAAAGGTCGCGTTCGGAGGAGCAGTATTATCAACACTAAAATTGAACTCA
>NYYS01000008.1 GCA_002685855.1 Candidatus Woesearchaeota archaeon | reverse complement strand
GGAATGAGGTAGCAGGAATCTGGGAACCTGATGAGAAGATGAAGTCCTCTCCCTGCTTGAAACGCTGCAGAACAGTCCAGAGAAGCTATAAATCAGAAGAAATCAGGGGAAGTGAGGGAAAGCAGGATCTGAAGGTGGAATGTATTGATTTTGATGAAAAAAGGGAGAAAAGAGAGCTTTATACCCTTGTTCTGGAAGAATAGGTGGCTGGCGACAGAAACCTTTAAATAGGAAGCTAAATAGAAAAAACATATTGGTAGTATACTTTGTGAGGTGCTGATGATGAACAAGAAAGGTCAAGGAATTTCTATGAATGTAATTATTATTGCAGCGATTGCGCTCTTAGTATTGGTAATTTTAGCAGTGCTTTTGCTTCGAGCAGGAGGAAATGTTGCAACAGGAACCAACTGTCAGGGTGTAGGCGGTGATTGTGACCAAGGTGATACGTGTGATTCTGGATATATCAAAGATATTACAAAGGGCTGTGAAAATGAGAATCCTTGTTGCATTCCTTTAGGAGCAAAGGATTGAGGTCGGAAATATGGTTCCCTCCTCAAAAAAAGGCGTAGAAATCGGCATGAACTTTCTGATTATTGCTGTTATAGGGATTCTTGTGTTGGTCGTGATCATCTATTTGGTTTCAGGCGGAGCTTCAAACTTTAATGAAGGCACAAAATGCCCCTCAAAAGGAGGGAAGTGTGTTCCAAGCGGTGATTGTAAAGACAAAGGCATTGAGGGGGAAGATATCTGCGGTAAGAATAGCAAAGATGTCTGTTGTCCGCTCCTCTCAACTACGTGAGTTTTAGAATGAACATCTATCAAAGGATTCTTAGAGGAGGAAGGGGAAAGAAGGGGGTGGCTGTACGGTCCATGGTTTTGCTTGTGATTGGATTGTTAGTTCTTTTTATTATAGGAATTGCGCTTCGCGACAAGTTTGTTCTCCTAAAAGAGGTGGGCTCGAGCTGTTCAACCCTGGGGCTTCCTATGGGGAGTGGTGTATGTAAACTAGAGGATGATTGCAAGCTTCGCGGGAAATATGTGATTCCGGGAGCAACGTGCAATAATGACGATGAAAATCTGGTCTGCTGTGCGGGCTATGTGGGAGATGATTCAGGTGATGAGGGGGATGGAGATAGTCCTCCCCTTTTGAAAGGTGGGATGCACTTTGAGATGCTCACCTTTCGGGATCTGGAACCCGGGTATGATGCAAAGGATGGGAAGTTTGTAGGAACTCCTCCTCATACTGATCCGGACAAGATCGATGAAGTAAAACAATTGTCGCTCTCAGCTCAACTTCCCTTGGCCTATGGGCAGCTCTATGCCTTTCGTGCCTGGGTAGAAGAGGGAAGAGAGGGAAAGAAATGTAGTGTCTATATTCTAGACAATCAACAACCCCGAAAAACGATCGAGGATAATGCAAAGGTGCAGATTGCACGCGAACCCTGCGAGGGTGAGGAGAAAGCACAAATCCTCTACTATGTGCCTCGTGTGGAACATGTTACAGATGGATCAAAAGATAGCGAACTCTTCAAGCTCGATCTTCGTGTCTGGGATGAAAAAGGAGAAACCGCCCTGGAAAGCACAACCAATTTTCTTTCGATTGCACCGCCGGGCAGGCCCGGTGGACCCGGATTTGATGAATTTGAGATTCTTCTCAGTACAAGTGGCGAGTTCTGCGATGTTTCGTGTAGCTATGGAACAGAGGAGTGTGGAACGCTCTTCTATGGCGTTGCAGACAGCATGCATGCTTGCGAACCGAATCTGAAGATTGATGCTCCTGTTCCCCTTGCTGAAGACACAGCGAAACTCTGCTTTAAAGGAACAGGCTTTGGAAAGGAATCCTCTGTTGAACAGTTCAGAAGCCCGGATGATTTTTCTTCCTGTACCTATCTTCGCTGGACACCTCCTGAGATTCCGGAAGATCTCTGTTTGTATGACCAATGCAGTCAGATCAGAAATATGGAGGAATGTGCCTATCCTTCACCCTGTGATCAGCTCATAGGAACGTGTACTTATAACTACAAAGAGAAAAAATGCCAGGCCTGTGAGAGTTGCAGCGACTTTAAGGATGGAGAAAGCTGTGAAGCAGCAAGCAGCACCTGCCAGGGCATGGATTGCTACTGGGATCATGGCTATTTTAAACGTGATAAGTGTAAGCCGCTTACCTGCACAGCAAAGGACAACACCGGAGATCCTGAGGCAATTATTCGACTCGGAAGAACTAAGACAACTGTGGAACTTGTCTGCAAGGACAGCAACAATTTTGATCCCTGCGGCTGTGATAATTTTCTTTCCTACAAATTTGACAACAAGGCCGGATGCCCAAATGTGCAAATTCCCTGGATTCTTATTGCCGATGAAGAACGGGAACGAGAACAGGAACGTGTTGGCACGCTCAAATCACGTGATGGACAGAAAGCAAGCTATCTCTGTCTCGATGTTGATGATGGTATGAAGCATGATTCAACCAGTCTGAAGATAGACCCGCCCACAGTAAAAATACTCGGCACCTTTGATCGGTGGCTAAATAATCATATTGTTACGCTTGACTGTTATTTAGGAACGCTTGCTTGCATGGACATCTATTATGGTGTATTTGATTCAGACAGAGATTGTCCTAACTCAACAGCAGGCTATTCAGATGTAACCCGTGGAACATTTATGGCAGATGTAGTAATCAACTATGAATCCGGGCAGAAACTCTGCGCACTTCCCCAGGACGTCTTTGGAAATGGAGTGCCTGAAGAACAGAATTTGCCCTCTGCAGTATGCGGAAATGAGTATTTAGAGGATGAAGAAGAGTGTGAAAAAGAGAATGGCTACTGGAGCAACAGAGAATGCGGCGGATCAGGATATGATTGTAATGCTTGCGAGTGTATTCGAAATAATATTAGGTAAGATGAATGGTAAGAAAAGCAGAGGTAAGTATTGGAATACTCATTGCAATTATTATTGCCGTAGCACTTGTCTGGGCAGCGCTTGCCCTGTTTTTCGACACTAAAGACCCGATCGAAGAGGACATCAAAGGATATATTGAGAACTGCAGTCAGGGTGTGTTAGGAAGCGACTGTGTATCAAGTTGTGATACAAAGCTGGGAGAGATCCTGATAAAAGACCCAAAAACCGGCGAGCGAAAACATCGGAGCTGTCCAAAGGAAGAACCCTATTGCTGCGTGGTTCCTGAAGAGGTAATGGTATAGTCAATGTAAAAAGATGTGATAGGATGAAAAAACTCATAGGATCAAAAAAGGGTATAGCAATCGACATGATGATACTTATTATTATTGGAATAGCAGCAGCATTAGCCGTTATCTTCTGGCAGACTGACGTGATGGACCTCGTAAGAGGAACAACCAGTTCTGTTGGTGAGTGTGAGTCAAAAGGAGGAACGTGTGTGCCAAATTCAGAGTTCTGCAAGGAAAGAGGAAAAGATGTGCCCGGAGCAAAATCGGCTTGTACCTCTGATCGGGGGGATCCGATAGATGGGGTCTGTTGTCCCTCAAAATCTGATGAAAGCATCGAGATACTGATAAAAGGAGATGGTGATGAAAAAAATCTTCTTACTATGAAGGATGAAAAAGATACAGTAGAGCTGGAGGGGGGAGAGTATGGCATCCGGGTTGAAGGAATAGATGAGTTTTTTGACTGTAATCTCAAAATAGAACTTCTCAAAGGAAAGCACAAGATGAAAGAGGATTATGAGATTTATGGTTGTGGTGAAGAGTTTAACGACCTATCGTTCACGTTTCACGAGGATAATAAACTCTACCAGGTTTCCTTCTGGGGACAGGATACACAGGGCATTGTCAAAGCAGAATATATTACTGTTAAAATGGAGTAAATATGCATGAGGTTCTCCCTGAATAAACGGGCACAGAGTTTAATCATTCAGGCTGTGATCGGACTTGTACTCGTAGCCATTATTCTTGTCGTAACCTTTGCAGTATGGAACAAGCTGTTTAAAACAATCACAGAGGATAGTGTTGATGATGCTTCCCGGGTGAATATGGAGTTGTTAGCAAATGCTGTAGAGCTGCTTCTTCTGTCGAATGAAGATTATGTGTCTACTGATTTTCTCTTTCATCTTCCAGGCGATAGAATCGTGGTAGGGTGGGATTCAGGGCCTTTTAAAGATTTTAAGATAGAACCTGAGATGGATCAATGTATTAATTCAGAAGCATATAAGCCTAAACAATGCGGAGAGGTCGCCTGTCTTTGTCTCTACGAATCCCCTGATTTTTTTTCAAACGAGGCTGAACGAGATAAGCATATCATTTTGTGTGAGCTGTTTCCAATAGCTAAAGATGAATCAATAAAATTTGCAAGTCATTATAGGGATGTTGATAAAGATTTTACCTGGACGTTAAAGATATATTTGTCAGAAGAGGCCCGAAGCACCGGTGCAAAACGTACAGACACCACACCTGATCAGCCTGATCCGGTGATCGATGCTCTTCCTTATAGCTATCTTTCAATTATCGGTGGAGATAAGTGGTGCAAAGATTGGACTCTGAGCGTCGTACGTGATTGGGGACTCCAGGATGTTTACCTTGATAAGAGGGTTGTAAACATTGGAGGAAAAAAGACGCATCTTATTTATTTTGATAAAGTCTCTGATGAAACAGAGAGACGAAAGAAGTTTCTTCAACGATGTCCTGATACGAGTCTCTGTGGGTGTGCGGACCAGTATCATGATGCGGTTCTTACATTGGAAGAGGAATGTGAAGGCTATTCTGTTGATACCCAGATCGCCTGCGTCTATACTAAGGATGAACAGATCTGCAAGCCAAGACGTATCGAGGATTGTCCATTAGGAGCAAACCTTCTCTATGAGGATGAGCCCTGCAATTGCGGCGGAATGAAATATGGCAGAGGATTTTGCAATAGTGAGGGGCCGAAACCTGAAAATAATGAATTTAAAGAGTTTGAGCCGGTCTATGCATACACTGAAATAGATGATTGTGCTAGAGTGAGAGAGAAGAATGAGTGTTCTGCTTATCATAATGAAAACAACTGTGTCCTGAATAGCTGTGGAGTGTCAGATGATAAGGTTTTGAAGAGGTGTGTTCCTATCTATAATGGGGATGATTATGTGTGTGGAGACTGTCCTAAAGCAGGAGATGGAGCTTGGTGGAAATTTTGGTCTGGTGTGCAATGTGATGGTAACAAGTGCGAATGCAAGGACTATATCAAGAAATGGATCTGGGACCGCGATCCCTGTGGATTTGACACCGAACCTGTAGAGGGCTGCCAGGTAGAAGACTGATTCCCGCAAAACATTTAAAACAGGTTCTCTTAAAATTGGCTATGTTTCGAGGAAAAAAGGGCCAAGAACAGGGTATTCTACGTATCTTCTTTGAGATAGGGGCAGTGGTTCTTATCTTTCTAGCTATGGGTGGCTATATGAAGGGCCAGATCGAGGACACGACATATTGGAGAACCTACTATGCAAAGGATCTGGCCTACCAGCTTGGCCTGATGGAGGCAGCACAGGGAGACTTTTCAACTGAGTACGGCTTTACAGGCACAAACCACTTTTTTCGAGTGGATTTTGAGCCGGGTGTTGTCACTTTAATAGATAGTTCCTTTCATTCAAAGACAGAACGTTCCCAGGTCTATTATCCGCATAATAAGGATTTTACTGTTGAAAATATCTCAATGACACCTATTTATTTTCAGATGCAAAAAATTGCAGACTCGATCAGTTTTACGTTTGAGGAAAAAGGAGAGGAAGGTTGTCCAGGTCTCCGCCTGGATCAGGAAATGAAGGTTCATATAGGCAAAGATCTCGACTTGAAGAATGAGGCGACAATAGCAGAGCAATACTTGCAGCGAACAGATCACGAAACAAGAAATATGGTGGCGGGGTCAGACCTGGCAGCATATCTTGATTATTCAGAAGAAGAAGGTATTACTGTCCTTTACACAAAGAAAAATCCCATACCTAGTCAGGTCCTGGCATGTCTCCTGGCTTTAGAGTTGCGAGAGATTGATGAGGAATACTTTGAGGAGATCTATGTTGGAGAGTTAAGACCTGGTGAAGATGAGATGAAAAATGTCTATGCTAATGACAAGATATCGATATATGTAGAGCTGGGGACACAAGAAGAGTATGATGCACTCAACTCATCAAAAAGAGATGCTGTCGGAAAAGCTGTTGCAGAGGCAGTAAAGATATTTACCAAACGGGATTAAGATGAACAGAAAAGGAGCAGATGCAAAATATTTCTTTATTACAGTAGTGCGTATTCTCTTTGCAGGAATTGTGCTGGGAAGTGTAGCATTTCTCTTCTCTTTTTTTGTCGTAAACAGCCTGAACACTCAGGGTATGGAACGGGATTTATTGATTACAGAGATTCTCTATAATCCGCACGGTATTTTGTGGAAGGATCCTCTGACAGGGAGAGTAACTCCCGGTGTTATAGATCCAGAGAGAATCAGTAATGAGCACCTGGATGAGGTGTTTCATTTTGATTTTGACCGCATTATCGCAGCAAAGCTCTCTCTTCCGATCGAGGGCAGAACACAGGCGGGGTTTATTAATGGACAATGGTATGAGCGATGGGATGTGGTTGCGTCAGGAGGCCTAGGAGGATCGGGCAGTGCTAAAAAAACTGAATGGGAAATCCCCATACGCTACAGCAGTGAAACTGGATTACGGAATGGGATGCTTACAGTGAGCGCGATTACACCAAATTAAGATGAAACATAGAAAAAACCGGAAAGGGCAGTCATTTCTTATAGACTTCTATATCTGGTTTTTATGGCTGGGAGTTTTTCTTATCTTCTTTATGCTCTTCTTTCTTACAGGAAAATCAAAACAGAACATGATAGAACAGAAATTTAATAATCATGTTCCTCACCTTTTAGTTGAAGGATTCATCAATCAACCCTTTATGCATAAGGGGGAACAGCTAACTCTTGTAGAGGTCATAAGCAAGGCAGAACTCCACCCTGAGTATGGACAGATTTTTTCAGAAAAGTTCAACACCCAGTTTTTCCCTACTTATTTTCCGGGTAGTCGTAAGTATTACTGGGCAAGCCTTTTTACAACAAAGGAGCTTGAAAAACAAAGTCCTCACTGGAAAACAGGATCAACAATTCCCTGGTTTGCAGGAGCAATACAATCTTTGTGTGATAGGAATAATTTAGAAACAAGTACTGTTATCATCCAGCCGATACCTTTGTACCTGTCAGGGGATGTTGTCAACCTGGTTGTATGTATAGAAAAAGTAGAAGAAAATGCGCCGTTCCAAAAAAAGAAATAAGAAAGGGTATGTTCCGATCCTTCCCTTAGGGATTGTAGCAGTAGCTTTTGTCATTCTGGTAGCTGCATTTGTCCAGTTCAGCCTGAAATATGCTCAGGAGAAGAAGGCGCTTGAACGGCCGCTTGGGGAACGGCAGGATGCACTCCTTCGTGTATTCGAGCATCAACATCAGATCTATACCTATCTTGACAGCGCATTAGCGGTTTCAGCAGATAAAGGATATGATGAATTGATTCAACAAGGTCTTCTTGAAGGAGAGGGAACAGAACATGGAACAGGAATCTATCAGTGTGGGGTGTATATCTATCCTTTGTGGAATACGAATGAAACAGAGTGTTTTCCAGAAGATCATAAAGATACTTATAAGATCCTCCTTGATAAGATATTTAAAAACTATCTCTCTGCCTTTCCAACAGCGAACCTGGCAACAGAATATTCCTATACAATACAGAACTCGACGTTGGTTGCAAATTCTCAATCACTGTTAACACTCAATATGCTCTCGGATGTTGGTGAGTCCGATCCCTTTCTGACCACTGCACAGTTTGTATCAGACTATTCGCAGGCAGAGTTTATTCCCTTATCTGCTCATCT
>NYYS01000007.1 GCA_002685855.1 Candidatus Woesearchaeota archaeon | reverse complement strand
ATGAATAACACCTCTTACCAGACGAATTTTAATTATTATCACACCCTTTTTACAATTATGAATACTGAATCATTCTATTTGAACTCATATTTAAATGTTTCGTAATTGCTTTTTAAAAAGAAAGGAGGAGAAAAAGATAGAATAGAATAGATGTAAAGGGGAGGAAATAGTGTGTGAAGCAGAACTTTTTTAAGGTTGAAGACTTTTTGTTGATGTATGAGAGTTACACGTATTACGATTGTTCGCAGGGAGCGACCTGAACGGGATAATATTAATGATAAACTTCAGTGGTTTGGAGGGAGTATTGGGTTGTTTAATCAGCGGGATCGGGATAAGAGCTGTTTTCGGATTTTTATTACGTTGCTGCGGAGTGTGAAGCGGGGTGGGATGACGAGTGATGAGTTGGCTGAGGATCTTGGGCTGTCGCGTGGGACAGTGGTACATCATTTGAAGAAGTTGCGAGAGCTTGGGTTGGTGGTGGGTGAGGGGAACAGGTATCGTCTTGAGGTGAATAATTTGGTGGATTTGGTGCAGAATATGCAGGATGAGATTAAGGGGGCGATTGGGGATTTGAAGGTTATTGCAGGGGAGATTGATAAGCAGTTGCGGTTGTAGGAGAGAAGTAACTTTTTAAGTGGTTTTGTTTTCTTGGCTGGATGAAGTTGCCGTTTGAGTTGAAAGAGAGGAAGGTTTTGGTAAAGAGGGATTCTGAGAGCTCTTCTGAGTATGGAATAAGGCCGTTTGAGAGAGGGATTCCTGAGCTTCTGGATTTTGGGATTGTGAATATTGATAAACCTGCTGGGCCGAGCAGTCATCAGGTATCGGCTTATGTTCGGCAGGTTCTGGGTTTGAAGAAATCGGGGCATTCGGGGACGTTGGATCCGATGGTTACGGGTGTGTTGCCTGTGGCGTTGGGGAGGGGTACGCGGATTGCTGCTGCTTTGCTGCCGGCAGGGAAGGAGTATGTGTGTGTGATGCATCTTCATCAGGATGTTGAAAGGGAGCGGGTTGAGAGGGTTTTAGCAGGATATGTGGGAAGTTTAAAGCAGTTGCCGCCTGTGCGAAGTGCTGTGAAGCGGCAGTGGAGGATGCGTCAGATTTATTATGTGAAGGTGTTGGATATGCAGGAGAGGGATGTGTTGTTTCGGGTTGGGTGTCAGGGGGGGACGTATATTCGGAAGTTGGTGCATCAGGCAGGAGAGGATTTGGGTGTGGGTGCACATATGATTGAGTTGCGGAGGACAAAGGCAGGTCCGTTTGATGAATCGAGTTTGGCTTCGTTGTATGATTTGAAGGATGCTTTATTTGTGTTTGAGAAGGAAGGGAAGGAGGATGCGTTGAGGAGGATTGTGCAGCCGGTGGAGGTGGCTGTGGGGCATTTGGGGAAGGTGTGGGTTTTGGATTCAGGTGTTGATAGTGTTTGTCATGGGGCTTCGTTGAAAGTTCCTGGGATTGCGAAGGTTGAGTCAGGGATTGCGAAGGATGATCTGGTTGCGTTGTTAACGTTGAAAGGTGAGTTGATCGCTCTTGGGAGTTCGAGGATGAGTTCTGAGGAGATGGTGGGGGAGGAGAAGGGTGTTGCTGTTTCTTTGAATCAGGTGTTGATGAAGCGTGGTACGTATCCTAAAGTTGGGAAATGAAGGTTTGAGATTGTGGGAGTGATTTTTTTTATGTTTGAAGGTCGTGGAGAGTTTTGTAGATGTGGACTTTTTTGTTGGAGAGGTAGTTTTTGAGTTCTGCTGTGAAGAGGTGGTGTTTGTCTTTGGTGATGACGTTTGCTGAAAGGGTGAGTGCTGCTGCGATGAGGACTGCGTCGCTTGGGTCGGGGATGTGGTTGAGGAGGTGGGAGTCTATTGTGTTTACATAGGTTTGTTCTGCTTTTCTGTTTCCGGGGTGGATGGGTATTTCGAGGATGGGGAGGGGGTTTTTTTTGAGGTGGTGGTTGATTCTGTTTCGGGTGTGGCTGTCGATGTGGTGGAGGGTGTGGAGGATTTCTTCGATGTTGAAGGAGGTGAGGGCCACTATTTTTTTTGTTTGGAGTTCGAGGAGTTGTTTTTCGTGGTGGTGTTGGAAGATGTAGTAGAATGCGCAGGTGTCGAGGAGGATTTCTGCAGTTTGTGTTTGTGGGAGTTGTTTGAAGAGTTCTTTCATGGGGCTGCCTCATCTACGGTGAAGAGCTTGTTGTTTGTTACTTTGAAGAGTTGGAGGGTTGCTCCGCAGTCGAGCCATCCGTGGGCATAGTTGAGGGCTGCGAAGGCAGTGACCCAGTCCTCTTTTTCTTTATAGTAGTGGGCATCTTTGACATAGCGGATGGCCATGTCTATGATTGTTGCGTGGGCTTCTTTGTCGACGATAGGGGCTTTTTTTGCTTCGGTGAGTGCTTGTTCTGTGATGTTGAAGTATTTTTCGAGTTTTTCTTTGGTTATTTCCTGTTTCATGAGGTTGTGGGTGAAAAGCTTTTTAAATGCTTTTTGTATTGCGATGATGATGAGATGGAAAGTTCTCTTGCCTATGATTCTTGCTAATAGTCCTCGGGTTATGATGGGGGGTCAGGCGGTGATTGAAGGGGTGATGATGAAGTCTGAGGATAGTATTGCTACTGCAGTTAGGAAGCAGGATGGGTCTGTTTCTTTGAAGAAGGAGGCGCATGTTTCTTTGATAAAGAGGAAGAGGTGGCTGAATATTCCTTTTTTACGTGGGATCATTATGATGGGGGAGATGTTGCATCTGGGTATTAAGACGATGCAGTATTCTGCGAATGAATCTATTGATAAGGAGGAGGAGAAGTTGAGTGGGAAGGAGTTTGCTTTGACTATCTTGCTTTCTATTGGGTTGGTGTTGGTTTTGTTTAAGCTGCTTCCTTTGTTTTTGGCTTCTAAGGTTCAGCCGTTGGTTTCTGATTCTAATGCGCTGTTTAATTTTTTTGATGGTTTTTTTAAGGTAGGGTTGTTTGTGTTGTATTTGTGGTTGATTGGGAGGATGAGTGATGTGAAGAGGTTGTTTGGGTATCATGGGGCTGAGCATAAGGCAGTACATAATTTTGAGTCTGATAAGCCGTTGAGTGTTGAGAATTCTCAGTCGTTTACTACTTTGCATCCTCGGTGTGGGACGACTTTTTTGTTGTTTGTTTTGGTGTTAAGTGCTGTGGTGTATATGGTGATTCCGTTGAATGTTGGGTTTTGGGCTAAGTATGGGCTGCGGATCTTGTTTTTGCCGTTTATTGCTGGGATCTCTTATGAGTTGATTCGTTTGGGTGGGCGGTTTTATCATAAGCGGAGTGTTCGGACGTTGATGGCTCCGGGTCTTGCTTTGCAGAGGTTGACGACAAGGGAGCCTTTGGATGAGCAGGTTGAGGTTGCTTTGGCTGCGTTGAATGCTGTTGTGACTCCTGAGAAGAAGGCGGTTGTTGATTAGGTTCTTTGTTTTGAATGTTTGGGTGTGGTTTGTTCTCTGAGTTGGGGGTATGGAGTTTTTTGTTCTATGAATTCATAGTTGAGGGAGTCTATCCTTTCCCTGACGCGGTCTACATGTGCTTTTCTGGCACTGTCTTTGAAACGAATTCCTATTGCGTGGATTGTTCTGTTGATGTTGCGAAGTTCGTCGTTTATTGAGGTGATTTGGTGTTTGAGACTGTTGAGGTTTTGGGTGTTTTTGTTTCTCAGGGCATGGAGGTTCATATCTCTTTCATAGATTTCATGTTCCTGGGTTGTTGATTGATT
Organism: Candidatus Woesearchaeota archaeon; assembly: GCA_002685855.1. Taxonomy (GTDB): domain Archaea; phylum Nanobdellota; class Nanobdellia; order Woesearchaeales. The sequence goes on along the minus strand of NYYS01000007.1, from coordinate 5,326 downwards.
TTCTATTCTGTTGATGCGGATATTGAGTCTGTCCAGGGTTTGGATAAGGTCTTGGACAGGGAAAACGATCTTTTTTTTCATGGGATTTTTTAGTGGCTTCTGTTTTTAACTCTTTGGATTTTTATTGGTGAGGGAAAACAAAAGCTTTTTATACCTTTAAATTGATGTAAGTGGAAAGAGGATGAGGAATGTCTGAGGAGAATCCAGAGAAAAAAGGTTTTTTTAGTAGGTTATTTAGCAGGAAAAAGCCTAAAAAAGAGGAAGAGAAGGATCTGGATATTCAGGAGCTTCGAAAAAAGCTTGGTTTGAAGGATGATATGGATAGTTCTGATAAGCCTAAGATTAGTGTCCCGCTTGAGCCTTCTGTCGAGGGTGGTTCTGGAAGTATAAAGCAGGTTTTGGAGAAGTATGAACAGGCTAAAGAGCTTCCTGATGATGTTCCACCTCCGCCACCTCGGTTTGAGGATGTTGTTGAGGTTGAGAAACCAAAGGAAAAGAAGAGTGGTGTCAAGAAGGTTGCAAAGCCTGTGGTTCCAAAGGTGAAGGCAGGTAAGGATCTTGTGGGAGTGGTTGGTTCTAAAGATGAAGGATTGCTGAATGTAAAGAAGGAAAAACCTGTTTCTGTAAAAAAGGCTGCCAAGAAGAAGGTTGTGGTGAGGAAGGAGAAAGCGATTGTTGCAAAGAAAGCCGTTCTGGTTAAAAAAGTAGCTAAGAAGAAGGTTACTGTGAAAAAGGTGCCTGTTGCTAAAAAGAAGCCGTATGTGGATGCTGTTGTTGAACAGGGTAAGGTGCTTGTTGCAAAGGAAGGGGAGAAGGCGGGAGAAGAGATGGATAGGTTTGTTTCGAGTCTGAGTAAGAAGCAGGAGGATTTGCGGGTGGAGAAGAAGAAGGAGATTTCTCGTCCTGATAACAGGGTGAAGAAGAAGGAGTTATTAGATTTACTTGGTAAGAATAAGAAGGGTGTTGTTCTTCTATTGAAGGATCATAAGAAAAAGATGAATGTGCAGATAGTGAAAAATAAGCGTGCTTTGATTGGTCTATTGGAAAAGCGGAAGGAGGCGTTTGGTCTTGAGAGGAAGTGGATTGATGAAGAGCGGAGACGTTTGGAAGAGTTTGAGAAGAAGTTGAAGGCAAAGGAGTTGGCTGTTGATCGAGGAAAGCTTGGATTGAAAAAGGAGCGGGCAGCTGTTGCACTTGAGAGAAGTGTTGTGCAAAAGAATCATGCTGACGCAAAAAGGTTGCGTAGTTTGTATGAGCGTGAGGTTAAGGGTGTTGAGAAACAGCGTGCTGCTTTTGAGAATAGGAAGAGGAGCTGGGAGGAGAAGGTGAAGGCGGAGAAGGAAAAGTTTTCTGTTGAAAAGGAAAAGTTACGTCTGGACTTTAAGGCAAAGAAGGATGCGTTGAGAGAAAGAGGTTTGCATTTGAAAGAGGAGGAGCATGAGTTAAAGGAGTGGGATGAAAAGAGTTCGAAGTGGGAGGATGAGCTTGTTGATTTCCGTCGTGATTTGGATTCGCAGGAGCGACGTATTAGGGATGAGATAGTTGAGGAGAAGAAACTTTCTGCATATGTTTCTAAGACTGAGAAGTTGCTTCAAAAGGAGAAGAAGGAGCTGGAAAAGTCGGGATTCCATGTGTATTTGGATGCGAAGTTGAAAGAACTTTCAAGGAAAGGTGATGGATTTGTTATGGTTCATGAGTCTGAGGGTAAGCCGCATGTTGAGTTTTTTGAGTTGATTGACCAGTGTCATGCTCATGTTCAGGATGGAAAGTTGGATAGTGCTAAAAAGGATTATCAGAAGTTGAAGAAGAAGTTTTATGCTTCAAAGTTGAATCCGACAGAGAAGGCGGTGGTGTATAATAGTATTCGGGAGTTGTATGATGATATTCATTTGGCTTTATTGAATCAGAATAGTGTATAGTTCGTTTTCTTCTTTTATGATGAATTTTTTTTTGAGGAATTGTTCTGTTATGGCAATATTTGTTTTTGTGTGGTTTGTTAGTTTTGGTGTTGTGATTGTTCCTGTGTAGAGTGCGAGGTAGGGGATGAGTTGGTCTGTGAGGTTGGGGTCTGTTGTTGCGTGTGTGTTGATGGTTGTGATGAGTTTGTTTGCGGCTTCTTCTCCGATTTTTTCTGCGGGTTTTCCTCGTTCTCCGATGGTGTCTGCTCCGATGATGCAGTGTTCGTAGGTTGCCCAGAGGGTTATTCCGCTGCCGGGGCTTTCTGTGTCTGTGTATTCTGTTTTGATGATTGTGTTGTGTCCTTGTTTTGTTAGGGTGTTTTTTGCTTTTGTTGCGGTTCGTTCTGCTACGTGTTTTGTTTTGAGGAGGTTGCTGGCGAAGCTGTGTCCGGTTATTGAGATGAGATTTCCTTTTTTTGTGAGGAGGATGGGTTTTGGTTGTTTGGGTTGGGTTGTGAGGGTTATGTGGCCTCCTCCTTTAGGGTAGCATCCTCGTTTGCGGATGGTAGTTGTGATTGTTGTGATATTAGTTAGGGTTGGGAAGAGGATGTTGGTTGTGTAGTCGATGGGGGGGCTCCAGGCTACGTTTGTTCCTCCTTTGATGTGGATTGTGCAGGGTTTTTGTTTGTGTATGATGAGAGGGAGAAGTGCCTGGAGGAGGAGGGTGATGCTTCCTGCTGTTCCGATGTTGATTGTTAGTTCGTTGGGAATGGTTGTTTGGGTTGGGGTGAATGTGAGTGTTTCTGATCCAAGGGTTGCTCCTTCTACTGTTGCATTTGTGAGTTTTTGGAGTTCTCTAACGCAGGTAAGGTGTTGTGTTTTGAGTCCGCGTTTGGGTCTGTTGTGTCTTATTTTTTCTATTGTGAAAGGGGTGTTTGTTATTGCGGAAAGTGCGAGCGCTGTTCGGATGATTTGTCCTCCTGCTTCTCCTTGTGATCCGTCTATGTGAAGAAGGGGTTTTGTTGAGGGCATTTGTTTTCTAGTAGCTTTTTGCAAAATAGGCGTAGAATTCTGCTTCTTTGTTGCAGAAGATGCAGTTTTTGTTTGGTTTTTTCTGGTTGAAGGGGATGTTTAAACTTTTTGCTCCTCCTGATTCGTCTTTTAGGATCTCTTCGCAGTCTTTTTGTCCGCACCAGAGTGCGTATGCGATCTTTTTTTCTTTGATTACTTGGAGGAATTCTTCTTTTGTTTCTATGTTCTGTACTGATTCTTTGATGCGTTTGTCTGCTATCTGGAAGAGGTTTTCCTGGATTTCTTCGAGTTTTTGTTCCAGGAGTTCTTTGATCTTTTCGAGGGGGATGGGTTCTTTTGTTCCTGTGTCTCTTCTGACCACGAGTGCTGATTTTTTTTCGAGGTCTTTGGGTCCGAGTTCTATGCGGATGGGGACTCCTTTCATTTCCCATTGGTTATATTTCCATCCAGGGCGGTTGTCTGTGTCGTCAATATGGATGCGTATTCCTTTGAGCTGTTTTTTTAGGTTTTCTGCTGCTGTTAGTATTTCTTTTTTGTTTTCGTCGTTGTGTATTGGGATGATGACTGCCTGGATGGGGGCTATTTTTGGAGGGATGATGAGTCCTTTGTTGTCTCCGTGCATTCCGATCATTATTCCGATGCTTCGTGTTGTGATTCCCCAGCTGTTTTGCCATGCAGGTTTTAGTTGTTCGTCTTTGTCCATGAATTTGACGTTGAATGCTTTTGCAAAGTGGTCTCCGAGGTTGTGGCTGGTTGCTACCTGGATTGCTTTTCCGTTTGGGAAGAAGGTTTCTATGCTTGTTGTTGTGAGTGCTCCTGCAAATTTTTCTTTTTCTGATTTTGTTCCTTTGAAGACAGGGATTGCGAGGAGGTTATGGCAGATTTCTTCGTAGATGTCCAGGATTTCTAGTACGAATTTGTGGCATTCGTCGTGGGTTGCGTGGACGCAGTGTCCTTCTTGCCAGAGGAACTCTCGTGTTCTTAGGAAGGGGACAGGATGTTTGAACTCCCATCTAACAACGTTACACCATTGGTTGATGAGCAATGGGAGATCGCGATAGCTTCTGATCCATTTTGCGTAGGAGTTGTACATGATAGTTTCAGATGTTGGGCGGATTGCCAGCCTTTCAGGAAGTTTACTGTTTCCTCCATGGGTGACCCAGGCGACTTCTGGGGCAAATCCTTCGATATGGTCTTTTTCTTTATTCAGGAGTTTTTCCGGGATCAGGAGGGGAAAGTAGGCGTTTTTTACTCCTTTTTCCTTGAATTTTGGATCGAGATAGGCTACGATGGTTTCCCAGATTTCATAGCTGTAGGGTCTTAATACCATGCAGCCTGATACGTCGCTGTAGTCGATAAGTTCTGCTTTTTGGATGACCTGGGTGTACCAGTCGCTAAAGTTGTCTTTCTTATTTGCAGTGATTCCTAGTGTGGATTTGTTGCCTGATTCCTTTGTCATGGGGGAAGAAGGTGGAGGGGGTTATTTAAAGGTTTTTATAGAGAGGGAGGTTTTTTGTTATACTTGTCCGTTTGCTGATTGTGGTGTGTAGAATGAGCTGAATCGTGTTGCGTATGTTGGTGATCCCTGGAGGAGGAGGTGGATGAGTCGTTGGAAGGAGAGACAGTGTGTTTGGAGTGTGTCTGGGCTGTTGAGGTCGAGGATGTAGTGGTCTCCTTTTTCTACGCGTGCTCGTTTTGTTCGGCTGGTTACGTCAAGGCGTAGTTTCATGTCTCTGAACTGTCCGCCATATTTTTGTTCGAAGATTGCACGTTTTTGTTTGAATTTTTTTTGTTTTCTATGTCTCATTGTGGGTCGTTCATAGCCGCCATAAATAGTATCATATTCTTTTAGTTCTCTGTCTGTTTCTCGTTCTTCTCTTGATAGGCCGTGAGTGATTTTGATGTAGTCTAGGAGTGCGTTTTGTTGGTTTGCTGCAAAGATTATTCCTGTCTTTGCGAGTTGTTGTATGAGTTCCTGTTGTTCTTCAGGAAGAAGGAGAAATTGAGGATGGGTTGAGTGAGCTTTAATTGATGCGTAGTGCACGATTGCTTTGAACTGGAATTCTGCTCGGGAGTCGAGAGGGATTAGGGGATCTTTATTTGGAACGAGGTTTGGAAGGTCGAAGTTGTTGTAGCCGACATCGTTGCTTTTTATTGTGAGGATGAGTGAGTGTGCTTGTTTGCGGAATTGGTCCTCTGATGAGAATACGTTTCTTACTCTTTCAAGAAAGCTTTCTGGGAGCTCTTGTTCTTGGAAGAGGTTTGCGTGGTAGGGCCACCATCCCTGATAGGGGAGTTTTGTGAGGGCTGCGTTGACAGCAGAGGAGAGAAGTATGACTCGTTCTATGTCTTCTTTGTGTCTGTCAGCGAATCGAAGGGGGTCGAGGATTCTTTTT
>NYYS01000006.1 GCA_002685855.1 Candidatus Woesearchaeota archaeon | reverse complement strand
TTTCACCCTACTCTCGCCGTGCTCGATTCATTGACCAGAACTCATCGTCGCCTAAGCGGCTCCTCATCCTCTTCGAGGAGAATATAACACCAATTATGATGCTATTTCTTCTAGTTCTCGCATAAAGTGTCTTTTTACTTCTTCGATCTCTTTTTGGAGGTTTTCTCTGCTCATAGAAGGGTCTTTTCGTTTGTATTCTCCGTGTATGATTGTGCAGTTTTGTTCTCCTTTGATTTCGAACCAGGTTAGGGGGAAGTTTTTTTTGTTGATGAATGTTTGATTTACTCCTCTTGCGAATATGAAGGTGAGTAAGACGTGATATTCTTCTGATAGAAGTTCGTAGGTGTTTTCTGATATTTTTTTTATTTTTGCGTTTTCATCAAATTCTTCTATCTTGACGATTTTTTTTGGTGTGTTGATCTTATTCCAGATGTAGGTGCGTGGTTTGTCTGTTTTTAGTCTTGATTCAACTACGATATAGTCCATACTACTTATAATAGAGCGACCTATTTAAATCTATCTATCTCGACGGAACCGTTGGCCTGATCTACTCTGCCCACCATATCCGCCATGTCTACCTGCTCCTCTTCTTGGTCTGAACCCTGATCTAACTTGGGGGCGTCTTCTGTTGTCAGAGCGACTGCGGTCGTCGACGCGTATTGCTGCTACTTGTTTGAGAAAGGGACTTTTGATGTTTTCTACGTTGAATTCTCTATAATCTCTGAGGATTCTTGAGAAGTTATCGTGGTCGTAGTCGCAGAGGAGGTTTACGGCTTTTCCTTTTTCTCCTGCGCGTGCGGTTCTTCCAATTCTGTGGACGTAGTCGTTTGAGTCTTTTGGGATTTCATAGTTGAAGATGTGTGATACGTTATCTATGTGAAGTCCTCGTGCTGCTACGTCTGTGCATACAAGTACACCTGCTTTTGCCTGGTTGAACATACCTATTGTTTTTGTTCGTTTACTTTGTGTAAGGCCGCCGTGGATTGCGATGGCGTTGATCTTGTTTGCTTTTAGGTTTTGGTATACGAAGTCTGTTGTTTTTCGCGTGTTACAGAATACCATGGCCAATCCTTCTTTTTCGCTTTGCAATAGATGCATAAGAAGTGAGAGTTTCATGTTTTTTTGTATGTTGTAGTAGACTTGTTTTAGTTTGCTGGGGTCTACCTGGTTTCTTGCGGATATTTTTACGGGGTTGTTCATGTATTTGTTTGCAAGGTCCTTAATTCGTGGTGCGAGCGTTGCTGAGAAGACCAGTGTTTGTCGGTTTCTTGGACAGGCTCTGATTATTTGCTCTACATCTTCTATGAATCCCATTTCGAGCATGCGGTCTGCTTCGTCGAGTACAAGGATGTTCACATTGGATGTGTTGATTGTTCTTCGTGAAAGATGATCAAGGAGTCTTCCAGGAGTTGCGACTACGACTTCTGCTCGTCTGAGTTCCTGGATTTGTGGCTCGATTGAGACTCCGCCGTAGATTGCGATGACATTGAGTTTTTTTCCTGTTGCAAGTTGTCTGATTGAATCTTTGACTTGTTCAGCGAGTTCTCGTGTTGGAGAGAGAATTATTGTCTGTATTCCTTTTCTTGGGACTGCAGTGTCAATAATGCCGCATCCGAAGGCTAATGTTTTTCCGGATCCTGTTGCGGATTCTCCAATGACATCTTTCCCGTTCATAATATGAGGGATTGATTCTTCCTGGATCTGTGTTGGTGTTTCTATTCCTTGTTGTTTGATATTTGCAAGGAGTTGGTGGCTAATGCCGAGTTGTTCAAATACTTTCATTCTACTATACCTCTTGGTTTTCTATACAGCACTTCCATAGAAAAAGCGAAATGGTCATGGTGTGAGCAAGTGCTTTCTCGTCTCTAGATATGCTCTAATAGTAGTGTTGATGTGGTTCTATTTATAAATGTTTCGTTTCTGACCACTGGAGAGTGAGTAATTGTTGTTCTTTCCTTTGTTTTTTTACCATATGGAAAATATTTAAGATGCTTTTTTCTTGATAGGGAAGATTTATATAGCAAGAGGTTCCAGATAGGGGGATGGAGATCAAGATTGACACAGGAAAGGATTCGAAGAAGGATATTCAGGATATGATTGATTTTCTGCAGCGGTTTATTGCGACTCAGGATGCTGCGGCTACGTCTGAGATGCCTTCTGGGGCGTTTAATCTTTTTGATGATGATAAACCTGCTCCTCCTTCCGATGATGATGCTAGTGAGAAGAAGCCTGAAGTTACTCCTGTGTATGATTTTTAAGGTGTTGAGTGGAATAGCTTTTTAAATAGGGTTGGGTCTCTTTCTGGATGAAGTTTGAGTATTTGGAGCATACTGCTGATGTGAAGTTTCGGGCCTATGGGAAGACTCTTGATGAGGCGTTTGGGAATGCTGCGTTGGCGTTGACTCCGTTGTTGACTGAGGATTCTGTTGAGCGTGTTACAAAGAGGGAGATTTCTGTTTCTGCTTCGAATAAAGAGGCGTTGTTGTATGATTTTTTGGAAGAACTTGTTGTTTTGCAAGATACAGATGGGTTTTTGGTGGCGGGTGTTGATTCTGTTGAGATAAAGGATAGAGAAAAAGGGTTTTCGTTGCAGGCTGTTGTGTGGTTTGATCATGCAAAGAGGTATGAAACGCATGGTGATCTGAAGTCTGTTACGTATCATGAGATGGTTATTGAGGAGTCTGCTGATGGATGTATGGTGCAGGTTGTGATTGATGTTTAAGTTGAGTGATGTATTGAAATTATTATAATGCAAGTTTGAGGTGTAAAGATGAAGATTGAAAAAAAGAGTGATGTTATGTTTGTTGTTGAAAAGGAAGGAAATATGCGAGTGCCAGTAAAGGTGTTTGCTAATGATCTTATTTTTGAGAAGTTGAAGGAGGATAGGTGTTTGCAGCAGGGGATTAATGTTGCTACGTTGCCAGGTATTCTTGGGTGGAGTGTGATGATGCCTGATGCACATCAAGGGTACGGGTTTAGTATTGGAGGGGTGGCTGCGATGGATGCGGAGAATGGTGTGTTGAGTCCTGGTGGAGTCGGTTTCGATGTGAATTGTGGCGTCCGTTTATTGACGACAAATTTGGAGATGGAGGAGGTTAAAGAGAAGATTAGGCCGTTGTTGGATGCCTTGTTTGCTGCTGTTCCTACGGGTGTTGGGTGTTCGAGTCAGATTAAGTTGACGCATGATGCGTTGGATGAGGTGTTGGTTGATGGTGCGCAGTGGGCGGTGAAGAAGGGGTATGGAGTTGAGGATGATTTTGTGCATTGTGAGAGTGAGGGGAAAATTCCGAATGCGGTTTCGGGTCTTGTTTCTCCGCGGGCGAAGAAGCGGGGGAAGGATCAGTTGGGTACGTTGGGTGCGGGGAATCATTTTTTAGAAATTCAGGTTGTTGATGAGATCGTTGATGAGGAGAAGGCGAAGGTGTTTGGGATTTCACACAAGGGTCAGGTTGTTGTGATGATTCATTGTGGGAGCAGGGGGCTGGGTCATCAGGTGTGTAGTGATTTTATTCGGAAGATTGAAGAGGCGTATCCTGATATTGTTGCGGGGTTGCCGGATAAGGATTTGGTGTATGCTCCGATTGGGAGTCGTGTTGCTACGGAGTATTTTGGTGCGATGTGTGCTGCTGCGAATTTTGCGTTTGCAAATCGTCATATTATTGGGCATTGGACACGGGGGGTGTTTAAGGATTTTTTTCCTGAGAGTGAACTTCGTACAGTGTATGATGTTGCGCATAATATTGCGAAGTTGGAGGAGCATGAGATTGAGGGGGTAAAGCGGAAGGTGTATGTGCATCGGAAGGGTGCGACGCGTGCGTTTGGTCCGGGGAGTGAGGGATTGCCTGCTGATTATACTGCTGTGGGTCAGCCGATTATTCTTCCGGGGAGTATGGGGACTGCTTCGTGGTTGTTGGTGGGTACGGAGACGAGTATGGCGCAGAGTTATGGAAGTACTGCGCATGGTGCGGGTAGGGTGATGAGTCGTTCTGCTGCGAAGCGGTTGTTTAAGGGGGAGGAGGTGAAGGCGGAGTTGGAGAAGAAAGGTATTATTGTGAAGGCTGCGTCTTGGAAGGGTATTTGTGAGGAGGCTCCGGGGGTGTATAAGGATGTTGATGCTGTTGTTGAGGTGAGTCACAAGGCAGGTATTGGGAAGAAGGTTGCACGGTTGCGGCCGTTGGGTGTTATTAAGGGTTAGACATCAAAGATCTGGGGTTTGGTGGCTACGTTTACTACTTTTGTTGTTCCTATTTTTTCTTCGAGTCCGCGTCCTTCGTGGAGGTGGCTGCAGAGCATGATGTCAGGTTTGAACTGTTTTATGGCTTTTTCTACTGCTTTGTTTCCTTCGACGAATTGACTGAGTTTTTCCATCTTTGTTCCGGCGGGGTGGACGTGGGTTACCATGATCTTTTTCTTGAGGTAGCGGACGCTTTCAAATCCTTTTTTGAGAAGGTCATAGGTTTCTTTGTCGTTGATCTGGTTGATGCCGCAGTTAACTGCCGAACAGCCGAAGATGCCTATGTCTTTGTAGCGGACTGAGTAGCCGTGGATGTTTTTTACTCCGTAGAATTCTGCGAGGAAGTCGGCTGTTGCGAGGCTGTCATGGTTGCCGGGGACGAAGATTACTTTTTTGTTTTTTTTGAGGAAGGGTCCGATGACGCCTTCTGTGTTTCCTTCGTGGCTTGAGAGGTCGCCGGCGAGGATGACGAGGTCTACGTTTTCGTCTTCTGCTTTTTGTGCGAGGTCTTCAACGAATTTCTTGTTTCCGTGGATGCATCCGACTGAGAGGATTCTCATGGGTTCAGAAAGAGGGGTGTTTTTAAATGTTTTATCGTTTTTGGAGGGTGACTTTTTCTTCTGAGAGGTGGACGAGGGTGGAGGGTCTGCCTTTAATTTCTCCGTCGTAGATGATGAGGGGAACTTCTTTTTTTACTTGTGGGGTGAGGTCGTCTAGGGATGTCATGAAGTTTTCTCCTGATGCGTTTGCGCTGGTTGTGATGATGGGTTTGCCGTATTCGTTCACGAGATTCTGGATCCAGTGGTTGGGCATGCGTACGCCTAAGGTGTCCATTCCGAGGTTGACGTTTTGTGCTACGGGGCTTTCTTTTTTGAGTTTGAGGATGAGTGTGTACGGTCCGGGTAGTTTTTCTATCCATTCTTCTGCTTCTTGTGTGAGGACGCAGTGGGTTTTTATCCAGTTTTTGTTTGGTGCGATGATTGAGAAGGGTTGGTGGGGGCGGTTTTTTATCTCTCTTACTTTTTGTACAAGTTCTTGGTTTGTGGCGTCGCAGCCTATTCCGTAGATGGTGTCGGTTGGGTAGACAAAGGTGCCAGTACGGAGAATGTGAAAGATTTGATCTTTGTTGAGATTGACTTCATCCTTGTTGAGCACCTGCATACCAGAACGGAAAGGAAAAAAGCTTTTTAAAGCTATGGTATATGCTTTATATTGCCTTGGTTTCTGCCATGTAAGCGTCGATGTCTTTTACCATTGCGCGGTATTCTCTCCAGGGAAGGTAGTGTTTTTTTTTCCAGAACATTTTTTTATGCCTCCATAAGGTATTGTTGGTAGTATTCGATTTCGTCCTCTCTAATGAGGTTGTGGGCTTGAAGTATGGGTAGGATGCGTTGGATATAGGTTGCGTGGTTCATTGGGACTTCCTCTGTTGTGTTTGTTGTTTTATCTGTTCAAAGCAGAGCTGTTGGATGTAGGGTTGTTGTAGGTTTATCATTGTTGTTCACCTCTTCTGGGGATGAGGGAGATGGATTTATATAGGCTGCGTGCGGGGTTGTCCAGTGTGTCCAGAGAAGGAGATTACTTCTTTTTGTAGAGGGCGTATGTGTAGTTGAGGCTGTCTGCTCTTTGTTCTGCAGTAACGATGATGATCAGATGGGCTTTTTTTGCTGCAGGAAGTGTATAGGGGATGTATTGGAGTTTTTGTCGAAGGTTGAAGTTTTCTGTAATGTTTTGGACGTTGGGTTCATTTCTTTTTTCTTTGTCTCTGTTGATGCGGTTTTGGAGGCGTAGATCGTCTGGGACGTGGAAGTAGATTTTGATGTCTGGATGGACTACAAAGTCGAAGTCGCCTTCGATGATGAGGTAGTCTACTTTGGGTATGGCGGGGTGTAGTTTTCTTCTCCTTGGGCGATTGCTAATCCTGTTTCTTCGTTGTAGGTGGAGACTTTGACTGTTTGGCCGGATTTGAGTGTGCATATTTGTTGGATTTTTTGGTTGAGGTAGGCAGGGTCGTATTTTTTTAGAGGGTTTTTTCCTTCGAGGTATTTTCTTCTGTATTCTCTGTCTTGGATGACATAGTCGTCTGTTGAGATGATTGCTGTGGAGGTGAGTTTTTTTGCTAGTTGGTGTGCAAGGGTTGTT
>NYYS01000005.1 GCA_002685855.1 Candidatus Woesearchaeota archaeon | reverse complement strand
TTTTAGCTGACAGCTTGCTCTTGAGAAGTTAAAAAAGAGGCAGGGAAGTTTGTCAAGGATCTGTTCGATGAGTTTGACGTGAGATGGAGCAGGAGGTGCTTTTCTTCTTCTTTTACCCGATCGAATTTCAAAGTAGTCGGGCACGTTCTTAAGATCTCTGATCTGTTCAAGCGTTGTAATGCCGAGGTCTGCATCAAAGAAGGATGTGTGGAGAGGTACGAGTCGTGTTGAATGGGTGATGACCTCTACTTCGTGTTTTGCAATGGCTCGAATCCAGTTTGCGAACTGTTTTGCGTTGGGAATTGTTGCGGAGAGGCAGAGAAGACGGACATGGGGTTTGGAGAAGATGATTGATTCTTCCCAGACATAGCCGCGTTCGGGATCGTTGATGTAGTGGATTTCGTCAAAAACAACGTAGGATATTTCGTTGATAAGAGGATCGTTGATTAGGACCATATTTCTATAGATCTCTGTTGTCATGATGAGGACAGGGGCTCCGGCATTTTTTACAATGTCTCCGGTGAGGAGGCCAACGTTGTGTTCGCCGTATTCTTCTGAGAACTCTTTGTATTTCTGGTTGGAAAGAGCCTTTATGGGTGCAGTATAGATAACTTTGATGTTGTTTTCTATGTCCCTGTTGATAATATAGTCTGCAATGAGGGTTTTTCCGCATCCTGTTGGGGCTGAGACGATGACTGAGCGGTTATTTTCTATGGCGTGAATTGCTCGTTCCTGGAATTTATCGAGTTGAAATCCTTTATATTCCATTCTGTGCAAAAGAGAAGGGGGTTCTTAAAGGTTTGTACAAACATCATTTGTTTTCGAAAAGTATTTGAATTGTCTATTCCTGCCTTTAGGCATGGGAACAGCTATTACCGAGCTTCTTGAACCTCAGTTGATCAGTATTAAGGATCTTCAGGGTAAGATCGTGGCAGTTGACAGTTTTAATATGCTCTATCAGTTTCTGACGACGATACGGCAGAGAGATGGGACTCCTCTGAAGGATAGCAAGGGCAGAATTACAAGCCATCTTATTGGCCTTTTTAATAGAACGATTAAGTTTCTTCAGGAGGGTGTGAAGCCAGTGTTTGTTTTTGATGGGAAGCCTCCTGCGTTGAAGGCAAAGGAACGGTTGCGGAGAAAGGAGTTGAAGATTGAGGCTCTGAAGCAGTATGAACAGGCTGTAGAGGAGGAGGATGTTGAGGAGATGAAGAAGTATGCGTCTCGTACTTCGCGTCTGACACCTGAGATGGTGGAGGAGGCAAAGGAGCTTCTTATTGCGTTAGGGTTGCCTGTTGTACAGGCTCCTTCTGAAGGAGAGGCACAAGCTGCACACATGGTTGCTCAGGGAGATTGTTATGCTGTTGTGAGCCAGGATGCAGATAGTTTGGTGTTTGGAGCCACTCGCGTAGTGAGGAATCTTAGTGTGAGTCAACGAAGGAAGAAGGCAGGCACACTTACCTATACTACTGTTCAGCCGGAATTGATCCTGCTTTCGGAGGTGTTGAACCGGCTTCAACTGAGTCAGGATCAGCTGATCATTATCTCTATTCTTGTGGGGACGGATTATAATTATGGAGGTGTGAAAGGTATTGGGCCAAAGAAGGCACTTCAACTTGTTCGAAAGTATCCAAACGATTTTGAAGCTATCTTTTCCGAGGTTAAATGGAAGGAGCTGTGGGATGTTGGCTGGGAGGAGATCTATACGGTTATTAAGAAGATGCCTGTTATTGATTCATATAGGTTGGAATGGAAACAGATCGATGTTGAACAGGTTGTTGAGTTATTGGTTGAGAAGCATGATTTCTCTCAGGCTCGTGTAGAAAGCTCGTTGAAGCGGTTTGAAAAGGAAGATAAGGAGCAGAAGGGGTTGGGAGAGTTTTTCTGATTTGAAATAATAGGTGTTTAGGGGGATTAAAACTTTTGTGTATAGCGTCAATAACCATAAACTATTTAAAAAAAGCCCGAGGTTATAGAATATGGCCTTTCCTTGGTATCTTTGGGCATTGCTTTCTGCAGGAGCGCTTACGATCACCTCTGTGATGGAGAAAAAGATGCTGATCAAGGAGCATGCGATGGAGTTTGCTGCAACACGGTCTGTTTTTTCTTTGATACTTGTGATGTTGCTTATTCCGTTTATTCAGATCGATATTGGTTGGAAGAGTGTTTTGCTTATATTTGTGTTGAGTTGGGTTGTGACAATCGGTTTGCTGTATCGGTTTAAGGCGGTGCGGCATCTTGAACTCTCTACTGTGTCTCCTTTGATGAATTTGAGTTCGCTTTTTCTTCTTGTCATTGCTTATCTTGTGTTGGGAGAGGTCTTGTCTCCTTTGCAGCTTGCGGGTTTGTTTTTTATTGTGGGCGGCGCCTATTTTCTAGAGGTGAGCAGTCACAGCACAGGGTTGCTTGAGCCGTTTAAGAGGTTGTTTAAATCTCGACACATGATCTATGTGTTGTTGGTGACGCTTGCGTTTAGTTTTACTGCAACGATTGAACGATTATTAATTACAACACAGATCGAGGTGTTTACCTATTTTTTCCTGTTGTGGTTGTTTTTAAGTTTGAACTTTATTGTATTGGATTATGTGAAGTTTGATCTTAGAGAGATAAAGCATGACCTCCAACATCGAAGCTGGAGGCATTTCTTTTGTGCATTTTTTCATTTTATTGCAGCACTGTTTTATTTTAAGGCGCTGAGTATGGCGTTTGTAACGCTGGTTGTGCCTATTAAACGGTTGTCTACCTTGGCCACCACTGTTGTTGGTGGAAAGATGTTTCATGAAGAACGTGTTGCACTGAAATCTGTTGCGTGTGTGTTGATGATCTTTGGAACAGTGCTTATTGTTTTATAGGCTGATTATTTTTTCTGGTATTCTGTTTTAGAATTATTGTACAATTCTTATGATGTCAATACATAACACTTTTGTCTCTTCTGATCTGCCATTTGAGAACGATGGGGAATATTAGTGTGGTTATTATTGCCATTGTGACGATGGCTGTATAGATGGGTGTTGTGATGAGTTGTGCTTCCCGGGCGAGCTCGGCAACGACGAGCTCGATCGCTCCTCTGCTGTTCATTCCCCAGCCTATGATAAAGGTTTGTTTGATGCTGAGGTCTGTCCAGGGCGTCATCAGCATGGTTCCTCCGATCTTTCCTGCCATAGCTATGAACAGCACCATGAGAACGAGCCAGATGTTTGAAAAGACACTCCAGATGTCGAAGTGAAGGCCTATATTGATGAAGAAGAAAGGAATAATAAGGCTGAAGGTCATGACTTCGAGTTCAGATATGATCTGGCGTTCCTCTTTTTTGTCTGTTTCCCTGAGCTGAAAGAAGACGCCTGCGATGAATGCTCCCAGGATGGGGCCTATCTTGAGGAGAGAGGAGAAGGATGCGATAATGAGAGTGATGATGAGGATGACTGAGAATGTAGAAATTCGAGAGTGTTCTTTGTGGATAGCTCGCATGATCATGGGAAGGAATTTGTAGGTGAGGACGAGTACTCCAACAAAGGCGATGAGTTCAAGGGGATAGATCCAGATCAGGTTTACTGCTTCGTTGATAAAGAAGAGTTCGATGGCGAGGAAGAGAAATTCGAAGATGTCGTCGAGGATTCCTGCTCCGAGAAGAATTGTGCCGACTTTTGAGTTTAGGAGCTTGTTTTCTACAAGGATGTTGAGTGTTGTTCCTTCTGCGGTCACTGAGAGGGATGCTGCAACGATGAGTGCTGTTACCCAATCAAAGTTTAATGCTCTGATAAAGATGACGCCAAGAAGGAAAGGAAAGGCCACTGCGCCGATGGAGATCAGGAAGGAGTCTTTTCGAGTTTTGAAGAGTTGGTGAAGATGAATTTTCATGCCAACAAGGAGGAGAAGAAAGATCAAACCAAGATCTGAAAGAAAGTTTATGGTTTCTATGGCTTCGAACGAGATAATACCTGAAAAAAAAGGGAAACTGAAGATGATCCCTGTGATGATCTGGCCGATAAGGCGAGGATATCTTAGTTTATGAAACAGCTCTCCAACGAGGAAGGAAACGGTTAATGCAAGCGTAATAAAGAGGAGTGCTGCCATATAGGACGTTTATAAGGGCCTGCATTTAAAAATATTTCAGTTTAAAGCTGCGGATATTAGAGTCTTGCACAGTAATAGCGAACCGGTTTAGATCCTATTCTTTGGAGGTGATGGATAGTGTTTGCAGGTATTTGAACGCAATCTCCTGGTTCAAGGATCGTATTTGAGTCGTCTAATAGTAGCCGTACTCTGCCTTCAAGAAGAGCATAGACTGTTGGGACCTCTGTTTTAGGGAGGAAGCCGTTTTCTTCGAGATTTTTTAGGGTGTCTTGAGGATCATGTCCTGAAAGTCGGATCTTTCTTCGGAATGCCTCTTCTGTTAGAGATCCGTCTCTATTTGGATTCCAGTGTTTTACATCCAGAGGGTAGCTGACACGTTCGGTAATTGAAAATTGTGAGGCAAACCTTGATGAGAGGTATTCATCAAAAGGGGCTTTAATGAGCGGTTGTGTTGCTCGATCACGGTAGTTTATCTGAAGTTCTCCTTTGTTATCACTCGAATCATAACTCATGAGAAGATCTGAAAGAAGATGAGGACGTGACCAAAGATGGATTTTTGTTGCAAATGCGATTGAAACAGATACGGTCTTTAGTTGGGATGATAAATCTTTATTAGCTCTTGGGAGTGTTTGCTCATGTTCACGATAGAGATTCCAGATTCTCAACCCCCTATAGTCTGCATAGGCTTTAAGCTCCTCGAGTGCAACAGCATGGAATCTTCTTGCGTGTGCACGTCTGCTACGAGCAGGAGGCCTATTGTTGGTTCCTGGAGCCGTCATGAAAAAGAGGGGTTGTTGACGTATTTAAACGTTGTTTAGGAGGAGGAGAATTCATTTAAATAGAAAGAGGTTCTCATCTGTATGAAATGCTTAAAAGTGCCTCTTAGAGAGGCTGAGAAGGCAAAAGAGCAGATTAGGACGCTGAATGCGCTTGATCAGGGGTTTTTGATCGAGAAGGAGGAGGGGTTTCTCTACTTTCCGTTACAGAAAGAGGTGGAAGGATGGGAGATTGTGGATCGGGATCCTACTAGGAAGGAGAGGGATGTGAGTTCGTTACGAGATGCATTAGACGGGAGCTTTTCTGAAGAAGAGCTTTTGTTTGTAAAGACTGCGTTTGATCTGGTGGGAGATATTGCTGTTATTGAGATCTCTGATGAGTTAGATGGAAGAAAGCACGAGATTGGCGATATATTAGTTGCTTCGAATAAGGCTGTGAAGGTTGTGTTGAGAAGGGGGAAGCATGAAGGGGTGTTTCGTTTGCAGGAGTTGGAGTGGTTGGCGGGTGAGAAGCGAACTACAACCGTGCATAAGGAGAATGGTGTTTTATTGTTTCTGGATCTTGCAAAGACCTATTTTTCTTCTCGTCTGAGTACAGAACGGAAGCGGATTTTGGAATTAGTAAAGGAGGGTGAACGGGTTCTCGTGATGTTTTCTGGGTGTGCACCCTATGTTTGTGTGCTGGCAAAGAATAAGGGGGCAGGTGTTGTAGGTGTGGAGATAAATTCTGATGCACACATCATGGCAGAGGAGAATATAAAACGAAACAAACTGAAGAATGTTTCTTTGTACTGGGGGGATGTGCGGGAGATCGTTCCTTCTTTGGGAGAGTTTGATCGTGTGCTGATGCCGTTGCCAAAGGAGGCAGAGACTTTTTTAGATGTTGCGATTCCTGTATGTAAGAAGAGGTGTGTTGTTCATCTGTATCAGTTTTTACATGAAGATCATGTTGAAGAACGGAAGAAAGAGGTTGTTTCTTGTATTGCATCTTTGGGGAGAAAGGCAAAGATTATTGATGTGGTGAAATGTGGTCAGCAGAGTCCGAGGACGTATAGATGGTGTTTTGATTTGGAGATTAGCTAAGGCCTTGATGAATTTTTTTTAGTTCATCATCTTCTTTCTGAGGATACTTTTTTTCCAAAACAGCTTTTTGCACTATATAGAAAGAAAAGTGTCTATTCTTTATATATTTCTGGCTAAAAGAGTGGAATAATTCCAGGTCTACGAACCGTTATCTCCGGATTATGTATAAGACCAATAGGAAGCAGATATAGATTTTCGATTTCAAATGGAAGTATTTTAATAGTTGTATCATATGAGCATCCTAAATGAACTCTACCAATCATTGGATATCATATGAACATTGAGCTCGGTATTGAGCAAGCGATTCAAACGCCTGGAACGTAGTTGAATCGTCGGTGTTCTGGAGGTATCCAGATGGTAACTAGAAAACATAGACGGCACAGTGGTCATGTGTCACCTAGACAAACAATTCCTAAAAAAGAATTGATTAAAAATGATCTTTTCATAGACTCTTTCTATGATGATTGGGAAGATTGCAGGGACGGATTTAGAGATTGGTTTAGCGATTTTAAAACAATAAAAAAAATTAAAAGAGGAATCAATTTTTTCAATGATGAATTATATCAGAAAAGAATTCGAATGAATACAAAACAGAAAATGCTGTTAACAAGAAGGAAGGTTCGAAGGGGAAAGTTATTATCCCCTTTCT
>NYYS01000004.1 GCA_002685855.1 Candidatus Woesearchaeota archaeon | reverse complement strand
GTGATGATAGTCAGAAGGTAGCTCATGCGTTTGGGGCATTGGTGACTCCTGATTGTTTTTTGTTTGATTCTGATAGTGTGTTACAGTATCGTGGCAGAATTGATGATAATTGGAAGCATGCTGCTGATGTGTGTTGCGAGAATCTGAAGGATGCGATTAAGGCGTTGTTGACAGGTATGGAGGTTCCTGAGCCAGAAACTCAGGGAATTGGATGTAGTATTAAGTGGAAGTAGTTATTTGTATCCTGATTTAAGTGCCAGGGAGAGGTAGAGTGCGTTTGCCCAGGTGAGGCTTTTTACAGGTGTTGTTTCTGGTGTTTTTCCGTAATATGCTTCAGGGAGTGCGTTTTCTGAAAAGCAGAGGTGTTCGAGTCTGTCGAGGCAGCGCTGTGCTTCTCTGAACTCTTTTTTGTGATAGTAGATTAGTGCCAGATAGCAGTAGCCCAGGGGCCATTCGGCTGCATGTTCTTTTTTCATGTTGTAGTCGTCTGTTTCAATGAGTTTGTTTCGTTTTTGAGCAAGGTAGCGTGTGAGACCGCGTTCTCGTTCGAGGAGTTTTGCGCGTGTGAGGATGAGTTTTTCCTGTGTTTTTGTAAGAAGGGGATGTTTTGCAGTTAGGTGTTCGTAGAGAATAATGAGGAGTGTCAGGTCTGCGTAGCGGGTTTTGCTTTCTCCGTATTTTTTTAGGTGTTCTGAGAGGAGTTTTTTTCCTCGGGCAAGGTGTGTTCTGGGTATTTTGAAAAGGGTGCTGTTTATTCGTAGGTTGTTTATTTCCTGGAAGGCGAGGAGCATGGTTGCGATGGTTGATGTGTGGATTTCTGGTTGGGCTTTGTTTTTTCCTGTTCCTTCTTCCCAGATGCCAAAGTCTCCTTTTATTTTTCCTGTCATGCTGTAGTCCCAGCGGATGAGGAAGTTTATGAAGAGTTGGACGATTTGTGCGTCTTTGTTGTTTCTGAAGACGTTAAGTCTTAGTGTTTGTGTGTTGGCGAGAAGTTTGAGAATGTCTGCCATGTCGAGCTGAAGGCTTTTATAGTGGTCTGCTGGAACTGGTTCGAGTGTGAGTGGGGAGAGGCGGGGACAGAGAGTGTCTGTTTTGTGGTTGAGTTTTCCTTTTTTGTTGATGACTTTTTGCATGAGTTCCTGGTTGTTGTGGAGGTAGTCAAAGAGGTTATGGGTAAGCAGGAGGAGTGCAGGGGCATCTTTTTGAAGGAGATGATAGTGGGATATTTTTATGGTATCTCTGATCCAGGAAAGGTGATAGTTGTAGTCGTTGGAGAATGATCTGTAGTTTTTTTTGTTGATGGTTTTGAAGTATTTTACTATTTGAGGGGTTTCTATAAAGGGGCGGGCAGTATAGAGGCCTGTTGTGGTTCTTGGTTTTTTGAGTTGGAAGCGGGCTTTTTTGAGCTGTTTTTTGGCGAGAAGGATCTTTTCTGGGTCGAAGAGGAGCTTCATGCCCGTTTTTCAGAGAAGGGTGTTTATATGGTTTGTGAATTATTTAATGCTTCTTCAGGTTTTAGTATTTTTTCTGCCATGTTTCTAAATGCTTCTTGAATAGCTA
The DNA here is from genome assembly GCA_002685855.1 of Candidatus Woesearchaeota archaeon. Classification (GTDB taxonomy): domain Archaea; phylum Nanobdellota; class Nanobdellia; order Woesearchaeales. The sequence continues at coordinate 5,930 of NYYS01000004.1, read as the reverse complement.
TAAAGTGTTTAGAATAAAGAGATTTGATTTCTGATCCTAGCTGTCCTGTGATATTTGGAAATGAATACTCTGTGTGACCAGGTATAAAATCACAATCATCGAAGATTGACGGAAGCGATCCTGTCTTTTCTCGTTCATAATGCGCTTCAACCCATTTGCTCTCAAACTCTGTGGACTTTTTTAGGAAGTTCCATGCAAGGAATGAAGGGTGTTCGGAAAGTGCCTGATATGCAAGTAGTTGTTCTTCTGTTGTATATGGTTCGCACACTTCATCCTTATAGCCTTTCCACCAGGTTCCTTTTTGTCTCCTATATCCTCTTGCTGTCTGGATGAGAGCCTGGACTGCCTCTTCTGTGCCTAATTGGGCTACTTTAGATGCGAGTTCGCTGTCTTCCTGGCTAAAACCAGGAACGAGTTTATCGAGAAGAGTTGGTGTCATGAAGGAAGTGAGGGGGGATAGTATAATAATATTTCGATGATGATTGAATTATTTACTATATGGAAAAGAAAGAAGGCGAGGCAGGATGCATCTCTTTTCCGGCCGCAGGCCGCGGGGCAATGATGATTTTATGGTAGGAAGATGGAAAGGAGTTTAGAATGTTGGTTAAAAGGGTTTTTTGAAGACTTCCAGGGGAATTTTGTGTCTGCAGTAGGGGCAAGCAGGGGGGTAGAACTGCTTTGTGTTGAATTTGAAGGTGAAGGTGCATTGTCCGCAGGTGATAATGCATTTGTCTGTGCCAGGGAGTTCTTTGAAGTCGAGGGAATCTTTGGTTTTTTTCTTCTGTTTATTGAGTTGTTCGAGGAGTTCATCTTCTTCATCCCAGCCAGGGGGGCGTTCCGGGAGTGGTTGGGGTGGGGGAGAGGGTTTGATTGAGGTTTTTCGATTTTTTTGGTAGCATGCGAGACAGACCATCTTTCCTTCGTGGTAGTCGAGTTGGAATTCAGTAGAAGGGGCGAGGTTGCCGCAGGCTTTACAGGGTACTTTTACTTGTGATGAGGATTCTGGAAGCATGATAGGGTCAGGATGTTGAGGCTTTTATAGGTTTGGGTTTTCCTTTTCATACTTGACCTTTTTCTTGAGTTCGAGGAAGATGAGAAACATGGATACAATGAAGACAGATGTTCCTAGTACAAAGAGAAATATGGGATCATCATTTTTTGCAGCCTCGGAAGATGGACACTGGTTTTCCGGATTGCAATCTTCGCCCATACAACAACTTTCAGATATCACTTGTGCTGTAATGGATCCGTCCTGCATGAGAAATGCACCGAATAGGGCAAATAATATTAAGACAACAGGTCTCCAGTTCATAGGGTTAAAAATAGAACCTTGTTTTTATAGTTTTCTTTTTTATTAGAAGGGAAATCTACTTAAAGAGCGGGGTCTTTTTAAGAGGTATGGGTATTAGTAGTGTTCAGGGTGTTGCTGTTCTGGGTTTCTTGTTGTCTAGTTATGGCTATTATATTGAAAGAAAGAGTGAGGCAGATAAGAGGTATAAGGCAGTCTGTGATATTAATGATAGAATGTCGTGCAGCAAGACGTTTCAGAGCAAGTATGGGACGTTTTTAGGGGTTAGTAACTCTCTCTGGGGAATGCTTTTTTATTTTGTTGTGATACTCTTGGCAGGATATGGTTTGAATAGGTTTGTTTTTTATCTTTCTCTTCTTGCAGTATTGGGAAGTGTCTATCTTGCATATATTCTTTATGTGAAGCTAAAGAATTTTTGTTTGATCTGTAATGGGATCTATCTTGTGAATGTGTTGTTGTTGGTGTTTAGTTATTTGGGGTTGTGAAGGGTATTATTTTTTCTATCTTATGTCAAGAAGATTCTTTTGTATATGTTTTGAAAAGAAAAAAAATAGACCTTTATGAAAGGTCTCCGAAGTCGAAATCTCCTAGGTCGTCATCTCCTTCGAGATCGTTTCCGAGGTCGTCTCCGAAAAAGTCTCCTAGATCATCTACAACATCGTCTCCCGTGTCTTGCAGATCTGAAAGATCAAAGTCGTCATCTAGGTCGTCATCTTGAAGATCTTGTCCTAGATCATCACCAAGATCATCTCCTACGTCAGGAGTATCATCGGGTGTACTACCATCTGGTGTTGGGATGACTTGAGGTGGCTTTTTTCTTCCTCCTCCACAGGCTACTAACATCAGTGCAACACTGACGATGAACAATAATGTTAACAATTTTTTCATTTTTTATCCCTCCTTTTCTTAAAAAAAATAAAAAGGTAAGCCGTGAGGCTTACTCAGCCGGTGCTGCGGCTGTAGCAACACCCACTACTTGGATTTCAATCGGCCACTTTCCTTCTTTACCGCCTTTTTTGTACCAGCCTTCTCCTTCAAGGGAAACAGTTCCTGTTCCTTCTGCAGAAAGGTCTATCTTGGTTCCTTCAAAGGTGATGGTTACATCTCCTCCGATGATTCTTACCTTTCCGTTTCCGTTGTAGGTGTAGGTGTCTCCGTCCTTGACAACTTCTCCTTCTCCCTGAACCGTTGTTACGATTCCAAGTCCGGCGTTGTCAACGATGGTAAGTTCTCCATCTCCTTCGACTTTGACAAGGTCTGCTTTTCCTTCCATTGAAACAGTTCCGTTACCACCTGCGGTGATTCTTCCTGTTCCTGTTACAGAGACAGCTCCATCGTAGTTATCAAATCCTGATGTTATTGATGTCTTCTGGCTTGCCTTGTATTGTTTTGTCAGGTCTTTTAAGATCTTGTGGGCGTCTTTCAAGTAGGTGTTTGCATTTTCAAGGAAGTTTTTTCCATCTCTAAAGAGGGAATCAGCGTTGTTGATATTGTTTATATTCTTAAAGGTGCTTTTTGCTGAGTCGTACTTACTCTGTGCAAGATCTACTTTTTGATCATAGTCTTCAAGCTGTGCTTCCATTGCAGCGTAGGAAGGATCTTCTTTATCTACTGCTGCGAGCTTTCTATGCATGTATTCACCAAGGTTTGTGAATCTTTCCAAAACCATGTTAAGTCGTTCTGCGAGGTTTACACCCACCCATTTCTTATAGGTTGTTTTTACTTCGTTCCATCGGGTCTTGGCTTTTCCTGCTGCGTCAGATAGTTCCTGCTTTGCTCCTTCAGATGCGGGATCGATTGCTTCGACTTCTGCTCTTAAGGATGCAAGATCTGCACGTTGTGCTGAGATTTCACTTGTGAGTTCTGAAACGTCCTGGGCGTTCTTAATCTGGTTTTCTCCCCAGTACTGGATTGTTTCGAGCTTTTTGTCCATGACGTCGATTGCTTTTAAGAGGTAGTCTTTTGCGCTCTCTTTAGCTGTCATATGATCTCTCTGGAAGGCTTCTCCGCCTTTTTCATTGTATTCTCTTAGCTTGTTTCGAGCTTTGAGCCAGTCCTGTCTGGCATCTGTATAGAAGTTTTTCATCTTCTGAAATTGTGCTTTTTTATTATTGTACTCTTTCACCCATTTTGCGTCATCTTCTGCAAGCGTTCCGGCTGATACAAGGGGAACCATGCCGGCCACAAATACTGTGATGACAAGTAATGTCATTATTTTCTTCATAGTAAAACACCTCCAATGGTTGTTTACGTTATATTTTCTTATTTAAATGTTTTCCTTATTTACTCATATTTTGGCTTCCTAAAGCCACTTTTCTTTGTATACCAGCTTCCGTCTCCGTCAAAGTCTGCAAATCCTGTTCCTTCTGCTTTTACTCTTCCTGTTCCGTCAAATCGGACTTCGAGCTCGTCTCCGCTAAGTATAAGTCTTCCACTACCCTCGTAGTAGGTATAGGTTGTTTCTCCTACACGTTCCTGCCAAGTGTTTCCCCAGCCGGGTGAGACTTTTGTTCTGTCTGCGCCTTCTACGCGTACAAGGCCTGTACCTGATATGGTTACAGATCCCTCTCCTTCTACTTCTAGCCAGCCATGTCCTCTTGCCCATAATAGTCCTGTTCCTTCTACATGGACTGCTAATGCAGGTACTGCAGCAAGAACAAATATGGCGAGAATAGCTATGCTTTTCCTTAAACTGTTCTTCATCTATACACCTCCTTGGTTTTTATTCATGTATGGGGATGGTTGTGGATGAACCGATCCGAGGGGAATGAGGGATGTGTGGGGTTTCCCTAGTGTGTGGAATGGAAGGGCTCATCCACTTTAATCACCCTTTAATCAACCATGTTTCAGGTTGACTTCCTATTGTTATGGTGGAAACTATACTAGTATGTTTGTGGAAACTGTGGAAACTGTTGTTCTGAAAGGGTGTTTTCAGGGGGTTTGTAGGAATCTTTATTAGGCAGTGTTTATTTGTGTCTATATGGTTCGGAGAAAGAAGCGGATTGATCGAAAGGATGCTGAAGATCGTGTTGGGCGGCTGTTTGGGCAGGCTGATTCGGTTTATGGTGAGGATCGTTCATTGAGTGACAGGTATATTTATTTGGGGAGGAAGTTGGCGATGAAGGCACGAGTACGGCTGTCATCTGTGTTGAAGAGGCGGTTTTGTCCTTCCTGTTATCGATATTTGCGGCCGGGAGTGAATTGTCGGGTGAGGTTGTATAGGGGGAGGTTGGTGTATAGCTGTTTGTTGTGCAAGAAACAGTGGCGGATGCCGGTTGGAAGAAGATGATTGGTTTGATCTGTTTTTAATTGTTAAAGTTTAATTTTAAATATTATTAGTGATTAGGTGTATGATGGGTATTCGTTTAACTATTTTATTGGTTGTTGTATTACTTATAGGATGTTCTGAAAAAGACTCTCTTGGCAGGGATGAGGGACAGACTGAAGATGATCGTGTTGCTTATTTTGCAGGGGGTTGTTTTTGGTGTATGGAGTCTGCGTTTGAAGAGTATGATGGTGTGTCAGAGGTGGTGTCTGGCTTCATGGGAGGGAGTGAGGAGAATCCTTTGTATAAGGATGTGTCGGCAGGCAGAACCGAGCATCTTGAGACAGTAAAGGTGTTCTATGATCCTGGCAGGATCAGGTATGAGGATCTTTTAGAGATTTTTTGGAGGCAGATCGATCCAACTGATGCAGAGGGGTCTTTTGTTGATCGGGGTACACAGTATCGGTCTGCGATCTTTTTTCAGGCAGAGGAGTTTGAATAGAGCTGTCTGAGTGTAAATCGTGAACCATGCTCGAAGAGTCCTCTCTTATAGGTGAGGTGATAGATGCTTCCTGATTCGGTTTCAACTAAAAATTCTTTTGGGATTTTTTTTTAGTGATGAACAGTTATATAAATATTCTTATTGATGGGAGGGATTTTCTCCTATTTAATTTCAATATGGAAGTTTTACCGCTTCGGGCCTCCCTCCGGCCCTCACGTCCAAACCTGTTTAGCTTAACATGACCCGTTTGCTTCCCAAACTTTCCATGCACATTCGTCTCCTTAATATACTGTTTAATAACACCACCCGTCACACTCCCAACCGTTCTCGAAAAAGTAAAACCACTCCACAACGCCTTATACTTTCCCATCCAAGGACACGCACGACGAAAACACCGACTACTAAACCCCTTCAACAACTGAAACGCTTCCGAAACACTCATCGTCCTCGGAAGCCTCGCAAACAAATGCACATGATCAGCCATCACCTCCAACTCATGAACCACAATCCCATACCGACGACAAGCACTATCAATCGCATACCAACACACCTCCTTCAAACTCTGATTCCCAAACGTCGGATACCTATACTTCGTCACCCAAATCAAATGAAACGTATTCTGACTCACACCATGAGCCGACCTCACCAACCTTTCATGCTCCATCTCAATCACCTCACCAAAAAATTTTTAAAATCACGAGACAGAGCTACCACTACACAAAACTTAGTTAATGAGTGCGCCGGCTCCGCCACGCCACTCAATTCAGGGGCTCTGCCCCTGAAAAACTTTTCTACAACAACCAAGAACTCAAACCCTACGCCCTAAAGGACGTAGTACTCTTTATTTTCAGTAT
>NYYS01000003.1 GCA_002685855.1 Candidatus Woesearchaeota archaeon | reverse complement strand
TTTTGAACCGTCTGCACCATCAACACATCCGCCTGCACAGCATCCCGAATTGCCTTTCCAACAGCAGCCATACAAACACGCCGAAGCTCCTCAAAATACTCCCTGCTTCGAACCTGCAACCCCAAAGAATAAGAACTCTTCTCAACCCGCTTTGTCTCCACCTCACGAATCAACTGCTCTGCAGCCTCCACCTCCCCTCCAGTATCACATTCAAGCGTCAACCGCTCCTTCAAACGGCCATCCTCAAACAGATAACACCCGGTCACATCACAATAATATTCCATCCCTTCAGAAAGAACCCCCTCTTTTTAAAGCTTCTTTTGCACAACCCTTCAATACCTTTATATACCCCTATCCTCCCCTTCTAGACAATGGAAGCCAAAATATCTGCCAAGGACCGCTTCAAACTCAAGCAGTTCATAAAAGAACTCGTAACCTTCAAAGGAAGACACACAGAACTAGTTAGTGTATACATCCCTCAAGGCTACGACATGAATAAAATCATGACCCATCTCTCCCAGGAACAAGGCACAGCCACCAACATCAAATCCAAAGCAACCCGCGACAACGTCATCTCCGCCCTGGAAAAAATGATCCAGCATCTCAAACTCTACCCAAGAACACCCCCCAACGGCCTCGCAGTCTTTGCAGGAAACGTTGCAGAACGAGAAGGCCAGCAAGACTACCAAGTGTTTTCCTACAACCCCGTCATCCCCATCAAAGTCCGCATCTACCGCTGCGACAAAGAGTTCGTCCTTGACCCACTCCAGGAGATGGTAGAAGAACGAGAAATCTACGGAATGGTTGTCTTCGACAGAAGAGACGCACAACTCGCCCTACTCAAAGGAAAAACAATCATGCCCCTCTCAAAAACACACTCCGAAGTCCCGGGAAAGTTCCGCGCCGGCGGACAAAGTGCAGCACGATTCAGCAGACTCAGAGAAGGCGCAATCAAAGACCATTACAAAAAAGTTGCAGACTACATGAAAGAAGAATTCCTCCACATGAAAGACCTCAAAGGAATCCTCATCGGAGGCCCGTCCACAACCACAACAGACTTCATCAACAAAGACTACCTCACCGGAGACCTCAAAAAAAAGATCATCGCAGTAAAAGACCTCAGCTACACAGGAGACTTCGGACTCCAGGAACTCCTCGACCGAAGCGCAGACGTCCTTGCAAAAGAAGAAGTCGCAAAAGAAAAAGCACTCATGCAAGATTTCTTTGAAAAACTTTCAACAAAATCAGAATTCGTCACCTATGGAAAAGATGCAGTCATGAACGCAATCAAGATGGGAGCAGCAGAAACCATACTTATCTCCGAAGTCGTTGAAGACGACATCGTCGAACAATTCGAAGAAGCAGCAAACAAAACCGGATCTAAAGTAGAAATCATAAGTACCGAAACACGTGAAGGAGTACAACTCCGCGACATGGGAAAGATCGTCGCAACACTCCGCTACCCCATCTCTTAATAACACTCATGTCCCTCGCCCACCAAGCATACAAAGAACTCTACAACAAAGAACCCACAAAAGAGTTATCCCTATCCTATTCAGGCCACTTCTCAGCATTCAACGCAAACGTCCAATACACAAAAACCTTCATGAAATTCCGCCTCTCCACTCAATGGAAAACGATCAGCGAAGAAATCCAGAAAGGACTCATCCAATCCCTCCTCTCCCGCATCAAACCAGTCCAACAAACAACCACAAACATGGACCTCTACGAAAAATTCCACAAAAACCTCTCCAAATACACTCCATCAATCCAATCAGATCCAGAACTCGAAGAAAGCTTCAACAGCATCAACGAACAATACTTCCACGGAATGCTAGACAAACCTAACCTCGTCTGGGGCCAACCATCAACCGGAAAACTCGGAAGCTATGAATACGCAACAAACACAATAACAATATCTTCAATCTTCAAAAACCAACCCCAACTCCTCAACTACGTCATGTACCACGAACTCCTTCATAAAAAACACCAATACATCACAAAAGGCGGACGTACCCATTCACACACAACAGCCTTTCGCCAAGAAGAAAAAAAATACAAAACTCAAGACATCGAACAACAACTCTCAACCTTCCTAGCTAAACACAAGATAAAAAAGTTTTTGAAATTTTGGTAAACATCAACAAGCTTCTAGTTCTAATTCGTGCACTCGTTCAAAATGTTTTCTGTTTTTTGTTAAGACAGATTGATTTTTTGTAAGTGCAGTCGCAGCAATCATAATATCTTCCAAATCAATCATCTTGCCTTCTTTCAGTAGCTCTGTTTCAATCTCAGCAGCTTTTTTCCCAGATTCTTCTGTAAAAGAAAATACAATAACAGATCGTAGTAACGCATCGACCTTTGCTCGTTCCTTATCTTGAGAAAGACTTCTTAGGGCTCCACGCCATAGCTCCATAACACTTACCGATGAAACACCTTTCATGATGAGTTTTCTATCAAGCTCTTCTGCCTTCTTTAAAACTTTTTGATCCTTCCCTTTCAAAAGGTCTATTAAAAAAGAGGTATCAATAATCATCTCATTCTCCGAATATGATCCTTGACGTGTCTCTTTCGCATCATTCTAATCTCCTTTTCCAACTTTTTCCCTCCTTCATCAGAAAGAGCACCAAAAAACGATGCCAGACGTTCTTTTCCTGAAAGACGGATAATTGCTTCGCTAAAACTCTCATCCTCAGCCTTCCTTCCTTTCAAGATGCTATACGCTTCCTCAGTAATAGATATGGTCTTTGTTGCCATGTGTACGTGTATGTATGTGTATATTTAAACCTTTCCTTCAGTTAATTAGTTTCCATATGGTAAATAATGAAGGGTTCCAACCCCACTTCCTTACCTAAACACTATTTCCATCGCAAAATATTAGAAATCTCCGTAAGAGCATCTTTCTGATCTGTTTTATAAGTCATAATTAATCTCCGAACATGCCCTCTTTCCTCGTCATCCAGCTTTTTCCCCTCAATCTGAAGCTCCTTCCTTACTCGAGCAGCAGAATCTCTAGACTCCCTCTTCATCGATCGCAGCTCCTCCAAAGGAATACCTGACTCCTCATGAACCTTCTGTTCATCAAACGGCCGAGAAACTTGAGGAATCAAACGCAACAACTGACCACACAAGCCAGCTACAGTAAAAATTTCATCAGCCCTTTTACGGTCAACATTCTTCATACAGATACTAACACAATAAGAAACACCCTCATTATCAACATAGCTTCCTTCAACACGAAAAAAGAAATGTGAAAAGATATGATGATCAAGACGATCCGTCCGAAAATAGTTAAGAATAATCGCACCTTCAGGAAGAACCATCATCGTATCTAAAAAATCTGCACGCTCTACAGTAACTGATCGATGCCCTACATGAAAAACATCCACAGAAAACCGTTTAATAAGATCCGCTCGGTATAACTCTTTAAAAAAATAAACACTCTTTTTCACACCCTCAAAAAAGAATTCATACACATCAAGGTCAGCTCCTTTACGAATACAATTCATCGGCTGATTCTGATCTATACAATAGACAACACCGTCCATCTCTTTAGCTGGAGAATACACTTCTCTCTTCCAAAGAGGATCAAACAGAAGAAGATGATCTGGAAAACCCAGCCTCAAACAATGTTCAACACCCAGAAGAGCACCAACCCCCACAAACGTCTTCACACTCTTGCTACCTCCAACCCGCCAAACAGCATTCTCTTCAGAAGTAACCCCCTTTTGTGTAAACCGTTGGTAACGTTCATCCATACCCCTTTATCAGATACCTTCATTATATACATTTCCATTTCAGACAAAAACACCCCCCCTAATTAATATCAATATAGTAAATAAATCATATTCTGTCACCAAACACTCACAGGAAATCTTTAAATACCCCAAAAACAAAAATTCAGAATGAAAAAAATCCTCCTCTTCCTCATCCTAACTATTATGATCTCAACAACAACACTCGCCTCCCACAACCGTCCTGAAACAGAGATCGACAAACACAACAACTTCAGAATAACCGCAGACATCCCTCCCACAACCCAAGGATACCCCCTCGACATCTGGGTAAAACTAAAAAACAACGACCCCAACCGGAAAATTTCAATCACCATCTACTCCTGGGACATAAACATCTTTCATACCCTCAACTTTAAACTCAACGACGACGAAGGACGATGGAGCCACATCCAACTCCCCCTCCCAGCCAACACAAAACCCGGAGAATACTACCTCACAATCCGCGTAGACGACCCCCATGGCCATCCCAACGAAAAATCGTTCAAAAAACACATCCCTTTTCTTATCTATTAACAGCAGCAAAAGACACCAGTCCTCTTAAAAAACCCTTATCTATCTCCTCCTAAAAAAGCCAAACCTTTATAAATCACTCTTAATCTCTACACCCTGAAAGCTGAAAGGTGATTCTATGGGAGAAGTTAAACTAACAAGCGTGGGCAGCTTACAAAAAGGAAGATATTGTGTCATCGACGGCGCAGCATGCAGCGTAACCGATATGAAGGTGAGCCGTCCAGGAAAACACGGCCATGCAAAGGTCAACCTCACCGCAGTTGGCCTATTGGACAACAAAAAAAGAAACATCGTCATGCCGGGCCATGATATGATCGAAGTTCCGGTCATCGGAAAACGCAACGCACAAGTATTAAGCATCCATCAGGATGTAGCAAACGTCATGGATTCAGAAAACTATGATACCTTTGACCTCAAAATTCCTGCTGATCTTCAAGGGCAACTTTCAGAAGGTTCAACAATCGTGTACTGGATCATCCTTGATGACAAAGTCATGAAACAGATTAAAACAGATGGAGACTAACAATGGGAAAATTCCCCGAAGCCGAAGCACGAATCCTCAAAAACATCTTTGTGTGCAGAACATGCAAAAGCAAGATCCGCACAGAGAACAGAAGAGTTCTCAGAGGAAAAGTCAGCTGTCGGAAGTGCAGTTCAAAAAGACTTAGACCTGCTCGGAAGAAATAAACAATGGCCTTTGAATCACTTATTGCCTACAAATACACTATTCTCTTCTATGGTTTGCTCTTTCTCTTTATCTATCTCAACAGAAAAAAGTTTGAGACCCATGCAAAGATCATCTTTCTCTACAGAACTTCATGGGGAATCAAACTCATGGAGAAGATTGCTAAAAAAGCAGGAAAATACATCAAGCCACTAAGCATCGTCGGCATCTACATCGGCTTCATCGGAATGCTCTTCATCATCTTCCTCGTCTTACAAGGCGTGTATAGTGTCCTCTTCATTCCTGACGCCCCTCCAACTGTTGTCCCTGTCATCCCCGGTGTTCCCATTCCAGGAAGCCCTATCCAGGTTCCGCTCGTTGTCGGCTGGCTTGCCCTCTTCATCGTCGTCGTCATCCACGAATTCAGCCACGGAGTTGTAAGCAAAACACATAAGATCCCTGTAAAAAGTTCAGGAATCCTCTTCTTCGGTCCACTCGGAGGCGCATTCGTCGAACCCGACGAAAATAAACTCAAACGAGAAAAACCCCAAGTCCAGAACGCAATCTTTGCAGCCGGCCCCTTCAGCAACGTATTAACAGCTGGAATATTCTTCCTCATCCTCACATTCATCGCATCACCTGCCATGAACACCTTAGTAAGCGATAACGGAGTCCTCTTCGACAACGTCTTCCCAGACAAACCAGCCTACCAGGCAGGAATCCGATCAGACATTATCTATACCCACATCAACAACAGAGAAATAAAAAACTACTCTGTCTTTACAGAAGAACTCAAAGCCACTCCGCCAGGAAATATCATAACCCTTAGCAACGAAAAAGGAGAACACCCCATAACAACAATCCAGCATCCTGACAATGCATCCATCTCCTTCATCGGAATCACGCCCGGCATCATCCTTAAAAATCCCGATCTCTCCTGGATCTTCGCAATCGTTCTCTTCCTCACCCGTCTATCTATCTGGATCCTTATCCTCAGTCTCGGCCTTGGCCTCGCAAACCTCCTTCCACTCGGCCCTGTAGACGGAGGAAGAATGCTCCAAACAACCCTCGGAGTCTTCTTTGGAAAAAAGAAAGGAAACAAAATCTGGGCAAAAGTAACCTCTGTATTTATCCTCATCCTTATCATCCTTCTCTTCCCAATCTTCAAAGAGATATTCCTCGCTCTCTTTGGATTCCTCTTATGAAACCCACCATTGTTCTCTACCAGCCAAAACAGCCAGGAAATATCGGAGCAGTTGCAAGAGTCATGGCAAACTTCGGAATAAAAGATCTTGTTCTAATCAACCCTCAATGTGATCACCTAGCATTTGAAGCACGACAAAGAGCAAAACACGCAGGAAAAATCCTCCAAAAAGCAAAAGTCACAACACAAAAAATCCTTTCAATCTATCCAACCCTGGTTGCCACAACTGCAATCATCGGAAGAGATACCAACATCATACGAGGATCCCTTACCCCTCAACAACTCAAAGAAGAACTCAAAAAAACAAAATCAAAAATAGCCATCCTTTTCGGAAATGAATCAGACGGACTCCCACAAACACTCCTAAAAAAAGCAGACATCACCCTCACAATCCCAACCCACACCACCTATCCAACCCTAAACCTCTCCCACTCCGTCGCCATCATCCTCTACGAACTCACCACAACACCCCGCAACCGTGTCACAAAAGAAATGACGCCTGCAACACAGAAAGAGAAACAACTCATCATGAACCAACTCACAAACTCAATACAACAGATGAAATTCTCAACAAAAACAAAAGAAGAAACCCAGAAAAAAGTCTGGAAGAAAATATTCGGAAAAGCCTTCCTCACAAAAAGAGAAGCAATGGCCGTCCTAGGATTTTTCAAAAAGATAAAATAATCAAACCTATTTTTTCTTAATTTTTTTTATAATCTTTTTTCCAGGAGAACCTTTCCTTGTAGAACGAACACTCTTCAAATCTCCCGACACAAGAAAATACACACGAAACACAAACACAACCACTACCACGCCCGCTATGATAGAAGAAACAATATAAACCCCGTGAACAAGACCCTGTAAAACAACACCCAAAAAGGGAATAAGCAGGAACACCATAGACATAAGCAACAAGATTGTATACAGAGTATACAACACAAGAGAGACAACAAACCCCACAAGTATAGTTAAAAGAGTAACAAGAGGATTATTCCAAAAAAACCGCATGCTCTTCCGAATCGCTTCTACTGCAGACACTTCAGTCGTAATAATAGGATCTGAGAACAGCAGACCAAACACCAGAAACAAAAATCCCACCAATCCAACAATTCCCAAAAGAACAGCCATCACGATCCCCACAACCATGTGAATAGCAAAAAACAACGCGGCAATCAAAAACAGAACAATAGCAAACACAATAAACAACAGCAACGTAAGAACTTTCAACCGTACAAGCCGCCAGAAAAACTCTTTGCCCTTTGAAAAAATCGAACCCTTCTGTGTCCTTCCATCACGTACGATCTCCCTGTACAGCTTAAACTGCATCGCATTCACATAAAAGAATCCTCCCAGCACAACAACAAGATCTACAAGTACAAAAAAGATAATCAGAACGATCCGCCACATCCAGCTCAGATCTCCAAAATAGATAAGCAACGCCTCAAGCCCAACAAGAACTCCGCCAATAACCAGCACCAGAAGCAAATAAACATACGGCACAAACACCTGCTTGTTCTCCCCCACACCTTTCCAGGCCTTCTTCAGCTCATCTATATAAGCAACATCCATCATCTCCTCTATAAAACATCATTTAAATAGTTTCCTAAAAAAAACAAGCTCCAAAGTATCTTCCTTAAGAATTATCTATTCCCTTATTCCATTTAAAAAAAGATTTATATATATTCTCGAATTCCCATCAGTATGAGATTCACAATAGAAGCCCAAAAAAACATCCTTGACCGTTTCAGACTCCAGACAGACAATTCCTGGAGAGAGATCCAAAAAGAAGGCCTGAGAGACACAGACCTCCTGCTATCAGATCCATTAGACACAATAGAATATTGTGTAGGAGAGCAAACAATAACTCTTGATGGAAAAACCTACCGTGCAAACCCTCAAGGAACAGTGAGCATGGGAGAGCTCATAAACTCTTTTCATATTACTCCAAGACTTCACAGACTCACAAAACCCAGAATCCCTGACAAAACAACCCTTGTGAGAGTCATTCAAAACGGAGACGACAGCCACCACAACGTTCTGGTAATAGATCTCTATGGAGAATTTGGATTAAAAACCTGGGAAGATGATACTGTAAAAACATTCTACCTAAGACCTCAAGGAGAACCAATACTACAAGAAATCACAATTCCAGACTATGACCTAAGAAAAGACCCAACTATAGCCGTAAGAGGAGAAACATTCGGTGCAGGAAACGACTATGTTGGCAGAGAAGCCTCATTCGATCAAGACCATATCGACCTCGAATTCCATTGCCTTCTTGGAGCATGGCATCATCATCTCAAAACAGGAGAACTCAACATATATGTTGAAAGCCCTGAATATACAGGCGGCCTGAACGAATCAGAACTTCTCCATCAGGTAAGACTGGAAACAGAGAAACTAAGATAACATCTACCTAGCAAAAAGATACACTCCCCCAACCAATAGAATCAACACAACCTCCACAACAATCAATAACACTAAAGGAAACACATACAAACACAGCACAGCATAAAAATATCCAATTCTATGAATCCGTGCCATCCCCTTCACCCGCAGCACCCACTCAAACACCAGCCCTGCTAAAGAAACCAAACCCAAACCAATCAACAACACTATCCACCAGCCAACCTTTGGAAACAACGCCAACCCCAACATAAACCCCACAAAAAACGGCGTAACCATATACCCTGGCGATGCCCCATACACCATCACCTTATACGTATCCTGAAACCGTGCACCCACACGAAACAACCGCACAAACAACGTAGTAATCCACGGACGAAAAAAAGCAAATCCTACCAACAACACCGTAGTAACCACATACAACACCAAAAACACAGAAACATCCAACTCCACATCCAATCCAAACCGAGGCAGACTCACCTTAGCATAATACACAACCATGAACAACTGCGTAAAAAGCAAAAACACCAACAAAAACCAGAACGCAGACCGAATCCCCTTCTCTTTTTTAATATCCTTAAATGCAGTATCAAAATTAAAAAGAATCCTTCCAGCCTTCTTCAAAAAGGAGATCATCAGACGTTCTTACCTTTTCTTAGAAAAATAGTCCTTTGCCTTAGCATCACTTTGGGGTTTTGCTTCCTTTCCTAATCCGTACATTACCTTCTCCACAGTGCTTCCCCAGCTGAAATCCCCCTCTTCCTTCTGGATGCCCGCCTGTGCAAACTCGCCCAGCGCAAGACCCTTCTTCAGATGATAGTAGATCAGCCGAAGACTCACCTTTCCATAAATAGCCGTATACAGCTTATACAGCTCATACCCATAGGCCTTCTTCTTAAAAGAAAGAATCTCTACAAGGTTCTGCCGAATCTCGGAATAGGTCGGTCTTCCACGTTTCATTACCTATTTATTTACAATATGGTTTATAAATGTTGTGGATTTCAGACCCCTATAACGCCCTCCAATGCCCTCACAACCCCAATACCCTGCTCATTCCGCTTCGACCCAACCCACAACGGCCTTATCCCCTTCGGATCCCGATGAAACACCAACCCCTCTCCAGGAATCTGCAACACATAGCTAAACGCGGCCTGGATCTCCTCGTCCGTCTCCCGCACCGCCTGCTTCACGCGCTGAAACGGCTGAAGATCAGAAAGCATAGAATACCTTTTTGAAAAAAAAGAAAGAATAAGCTCTGCATCGTTCTCAGTCCGAAACCGAAACCCCTTTCGTTCCAACCGCTCCCTATCAGTTCCATAATTAGGATTATCCCCGTTCAACGAAATAGAAATTCCCGTCCCAAACTGAGTATCCTGAATCGGCATCCAGTTCCTTCGTTCATTTGTCGAACGCGTCCTATACCGAACATGCCCACTCGCAACCTTTCCAGGCATTCGAGAAATCACATTCCCCCGATAGTTCCCAAACGCCCTTCCCACACTCCCCTTCATCCTTCGAACACCATACCTCCCCCTGCAAATATCCAGCAAACCCTCTGCAATCAGCTCAAGAGGACTATCAGAAAGACGATGCTCAATAAACTCCTCCCACACCGGCCTGTTAAAACACCGATCCCGAACATAGCCAACCTTCCGAAGAAACCGATGATCCTTTCCATCCCGGTTCGGCCGCTCAAAAAAACCTCCCCACGATGCCTCCCCCCTGTTCCGCATCTCGTTCAACGCCAGAAGAACCTCAAAAGGTGCCTGATGATCAACACTCACAACTCCACAGATCCCACACATACCTAGCGCAACTCCAACCCCTATTTATGCCTTTACATAGACTTTAAAAAGAACAATCCACCAACACTGTCATGAAGATATTCCTCCTCGAACAAACACATCCCAAACTCTCACTAGAGGAAGCCAAAGCCCTCACAAACCAACAACCCAGAAAAACCTACAAACACCTTGCATTCTTCCCTACAAACAAACAGATCAAAGATGCCGCCTACACAAAAAAAATCTTTCACCTCATAAAAGAAATCCCCACCAACAAACTCGTCCACTACCTTAAAACACACTCCCTCCAGCAACACATAAAAAAAACCTATGCAATAAGAAAAATCTCCTTCACAAAAAAATCCCCCTCAACAAAACAACTCGCAGAACCCATCTGGCACAACCTAAAAAACCCAAAAGTAAACCTCACCAACCCCCAAACACAACTAACAATCCTCATCTCCCCAAAAACAAGCTGGATAACAAAACTCGAATACGAAAACAAAGAAAACTTTGAAAACAGAAAACCACACAAACGCCCCTCTCCCCATCCAAGCAGCCTCCATCCAAAACTCGCACGCGCAATGATCAACCTTTCCCAATCAAAAACAATCCTTGATCCCTTCTGCGGAACAGGAGGAATCCTCATTGAAGGTTGCATATTAAAAAAGAAAATGATCGGATCTGACATCTCAAAATGGATGCTCAACAAAGCAAGAAAAAACCTAAACTACTACAACTGCAAAGCAACCCTCCAACACAAAGATGCAACAAAACTCAACAAAAAAGTAGAAGCCATCGTCACAGACATCCCCTACGGGAGAAACACAAAAACCCAAAACATAAAAAAACTACTCAAAGAATTCCTGCACACAGCAGAACCCCTCACAAAAAAAATTATTATAGGACTCCCAAACACAATACGCCTCTCCAATATCCTAAAACAAACCACCTTCAAAAGAACATTTCAAACAACCATCCACCTTCACCAAACCCTATCAAAGAAAATCCTTGTTCTCCAACAAAACTAAATCAAAACTCCTGCAAACAAAGAAAAAACCGTCTTAAATAACAACAAATTAAACACAATATTCCACACATACCAATACAGAATGCTCGGCCCACGCGCAAACATGTGGATACCTCCTGCAATCACATTCACCAAAACAACAAGCAACACACCCGCAAAAAAAACTGAAAATGATTGCATCAACCCCGAAAGCAAACCCGCGCCAACATACAACACACTATAATAACTCAACTGCAAACTAAAACGACGCTGTCCCAGCTGATCCATAAACAACAACACCAAACCCATTACCCCTCCTGTAAACGGACCATACACATACCCAATAAAGATCGCAGGCCCCAACCCGAACTCAACACCAAGATAGATCGCTCCACTCATCCTCGAAAAAAAACCAACACATAACGCAGCAACACTAAATAATAAAAGCACAAACGCCTTCTGATAAAAAAGAAACATCAAAACAGCAACTCCCAACAAAAAAACAGTCAACTGCACCTTCCGATTCCAATACAAAGAAAGATCCGGCCCCATAAAAGTCCTCTTCCTAGGTTCAGCACCTTCTACAAGCTCTACAGAGACAGTCTTAGTAGACATCCTGCTCCTTCTCGCCCGCCTACGATATTCCATCTGCCTTCGATCTTCATCCAACCTTCTCTTGCCACGGCTACTCTGAGAAAAAATAGGCTGAACACGCTGTTCTCTTCCCATCTCACCCAATTTGCGCACTCTATCCATCCAAAATAGCGAACCTATCAACTTTATATGTCTGTCTCTTTCCAAAAATCATACAATCCTTTCCAAGAAACATTTTTAAATAACCCACAACTTCTGGTGTGTATAGCGGGGTGGGGCAGCCAGGAGTGCCCGTCGGGCTCATAACCCGGAGGTCGGTAGTTCAAATCTACCCCCCGCTACCATTTTTTCTATACCAAAGAATCCAAAGCACGATGTACTTCATCAATATGTTCTCTCAACTCAGAATCAGGACCGTGAAAATAGCCCATTAAACTCTTAACCAATCCATCGACCCTTTCAAGTTTGGCCATTCGAGTAGTATGCTTCTCATCAATACGATACGCATCCACAACCTCTGATGCAGCCCTAATTCGTTTGCAGGCTTTTTCCTCTTCTCCTTCAGGAACCTTAACCATAATCCTGTTCCCTTCTCCCCCATCTTCAACAACAGAGTAATCAGTATCTCCTATAACATATTTAACATATTGAATCCCTGGATCGCTCCCCTTCTCGTTTTTTTTCAGCTCTACCCCTATCTCCCCCTTCTTCCATACCGGTACATAGACATAATCTGCCATACAATCCGAAATCAGACCCAATTTATCAACCTTTCCTTTAAAAACCTTTAAATACACCCTTCCTGTCCCAACACAATGGAAGAATACCTCTACGAGCTCCGCATCCCCAAAGACCGCGTCGCCGTTCTCATAGGAAAGAAAGGAGAACAAAAAAAGGCCTTAGAAGCTCAGACCGGCTGTACACTAGAAGTAGATAGCAAAGAAGGGGAAATCAAGATCCTTGGCAGCGACAGCCTCGCCCTCTACACCCTTAAAGAGCTCATAAGAGCCATCGGAAGAGGCTTCAACCCCGAAATCGCCCTCAGACTCCTCAAACAAGACTACAACCTCGAAGTCATCTCCATCACCGACTACGCCAAAGGAAAAAGCCACTTCGAACGCCTCAGAGGAAGAGTCATCGGCACAAAAGGAAAATCCCGAAGCAACCTCGAACAACTTACTAACTGCTCCATAAGCGTCTACGGAAAAACCATCGCAATCATCGGCTCAGCAGAAAACGTGGCTACTGCAAAACGCGCTGTAGAAAGCCTCCTCGCAGGCAGCCCCCACAGCTCAGTCTACAAATGGCTCGAAAAACAACAAAGAGAACCCTAACTATTTCAAAGAGATAATCTGAAATCCATACCCCTCAACCTCTTCCTCACTCCAGAAAATTCTACCCTTTCCCCATCGTAACCTTTATTAACCCCCCTCTTCAGCTTCTTATATGGCCCCAAACAGGCAACTCACAGAATTCAATAAAAACACAGGAACCAAAGCAGAAGAGATGGCCACAAAACAACGTGACATCGGCGTTGCAGAGTTCTTTGCCCGAAACCGCCACCTCTTAGGATTTGACAACCCCCGAAAAGCTCTTCTCACAACAATAAAAGAGGCAGTAGACAACAGCCTCGATGCCTGCGAAGAAGCCTCAATATTCCCAGAAATATATATAGAAGCCATTGAAATCAGCCCAAGCCGCTTCAAAGTCATCGTAGAAGACAACGGCCCCGGCATCGTAAAAGCACAAATCCCTAAAATCTTTGGAAAACTCCTCTATGGAAGTAAGTTTCACAAGCTCAGCCAATCTCGTGGTCAGCAAGGAATTGGCATAAGCGCATCAGTCATGTACGGCCAACTCACAACAGGAAAATCTGCAAAAATCATTTCCAAAATAGGAGCAAACAAGCCCGCACACTACTACGAACTCCACCTTGACACAAAAACAAACAAACCAGAAATTCTCAAAGATGACATAACTGAATGGAAAAAAGACCACGGAACAAAAATCGAACTCGACCTTGAAGCAAGCTACCTCAAAGGAGCCCAATCAGTCGACGAATACATCAAAGAAACAGCCATTGCAAACCCACACGCAACATTCATCTACACCAACCCAAAAGCAGAACAAATTATCTTTCCCAAAGTAGTTGAAAAATTTCCCCAACAACCAAAAGAAATAACCCCCCATCCCTACGGAGTCGAACTCGGCGTACTCCAGGCAATGGCAAAAGACACACAAACAAAAACACTCTATCAATTCCTCACAACAGAATTCTCACGCGTCTCCTCAAAAGTCGCAAAAGAGATCTGTGAAAACGCCAGACTATCTGAAAAAATAAAACCCAAAAACCTTGCACGACAGGACATCGAAAAACTCATGAAAGGAATCCAAGAAACAAAGATCATGGCACCACCTACCGACTGCCTCTCTCCTATCGGAGCAGAACAACTCGAAAAAGGAGTCAGAAAAGAGGTAAACGCCGAATTCTATGCATCAGTATCCCGCCCTCCTGCTGTCTACAGAGGAAACCCCTTTCTCGTCGAAGCAGCAGTCGCCTACGGAGGAAACCAGCCCGGAGACAAATCAGCAAGAATCATCCGCTTTGCAAACCGCGTCCCCCTCCTCTACCAACAAGGAGCCTGCGGCGTTACAAAAAGCATAGTCGAAACAGGATGGAGAAACTACGGCCTATCACAATCACAAAACTCTCTTCCCATCGCACCCCTAACAATAGTTGTGCACATCGCCAGCGTTTGGGTCCCCTTCACATCAGAATCAAAAGAAGCCATCGCCCACTATCCAGAAATAATAAAAGAAATCAAACTCGCACTCCAGGAAGTCGGACGCCAACTCGTCCGCTACGTAGGAAAAAAGAAACGCGTTCACGCAGAACTCAAAAAAAGATCCTACATCGAAAAATATATCCCTCACGTCGCCGAAGCATTGCAGGAACTCCTTGAATATTCCGACAACGAAAAAAAAGCAACAGAAAAACTCCTTGTGGAACTCCTCGAGAAACACCGCGGAGAACTCGAAGACATCTCATTTGATGAAGAAAAAAACAAAGACTATGACGAAGAATTCGCAAACATAGGAAAAGAAGAAGAAGAGGAAAACAATGAGCAAGAAAGCTGAACTCAAAGATCCTGTGAAAGAGATCAGGGCAATATCAAAAGATATCTATACAGATATTAAAAAGAAAAACAGCCCTTCGATACACATGCCCATACGCGCATTAAGCAACGTCAGCTATGACGACAAAGACGGATTCTTTAAACTCCTCGAAAAAGAAAAGATCAGAACACTCACTGCATCCACAATAAAAACATTCGCACAAACACTCCACATGATGGCCGAAGCAAAAAAAGTAATCGCAACAGACGACATCATGACAAAAAGAGAGGCCTACTACGTATCAAAAAA
This sequence comes from Candidatus Woesearchaeota archaeon, assembly GCA_002685855.1. Taxonomy (GTDB): domain Archaea; phylum Nanobdellota; class Nanobdellia; order Woesearchaeales. Next base: position 2,436 of record NYYS01000003.1, on the reverse strand, counting down.
CTGGGGAGACGCAAAATTCAACGAACAACCAGAATCAGACACCGTCATGGACGACGTAGAAGCAAGCCTCGCAGTATTACGAGAACAACTCGGGTTCATCCCTGAAGAAGACGGAGGCGCAGTCTCTGGCAACCTCACAATAATCGACAAAGACCCTGACACAGGAAAAGATATCAAGATCGACTGCACAAAGTTTGCCTCCGGAGCATACAACATCCCCTCATCCGTCGAACAACTCACCTTTGACACAAAAGCAAAATTCATCCTCGCAATAGAAACCGCAGGTATGTTCCAACGCCTCGTCAAACACAAATACTACAAAAAAGCAAACTGCATCCTCGTCTCCCTCAAAGGAGTCCCCTCCCGCGCAACCCGAAGATTCGTAAAAAAACTCAGCACAGACAGGAAACTTCCTGTGTATGTGTTTACAGATAATGACTTCTATGGATTTTTTAACATATACCGTACTCTTAAAGTCGGCAGCGGAAACGCAGCCCACGTCAACCAACACTTCTGCGTACCAAATGCAAAATTTATTGGTGTTTCTCCCCAAGATGTCATAGATTACAAACTCCCCACACATCCACTCAAAGATGTTGATATAAAACGTGGAAAAGATGCAATGAAAAACGACCCCTTTGTCCAACACCATAAAGAATGGCAAAAGGCAATCCAACTTCAACTCAAACTTGGAGTTCGTTCAGAGCAGCAAAGTCTTGCCAAATACGGATTGAACTTTGTCATAAGCGATTATCTCCCCAAAAAACTAAAAGATCCGAAGTCTTGGCTTCCCTGATTTCTGGAAAATATCTAAGTTAGTTGGAATATTTCTCATCAATTTATCTATTCACTGGACATCTTCGCGTAAGTTATTTAAAGAATTAATTCCTCTTTTCTTCTAAGATTTAAAAAGAAATTCTCGAAGTCAATAAAATGATTATAGATATTAAAAAACTCGTTCCTGATCAATGGATGATCGACGACAGGGATAGAACCTATATTAAAGTATTTTATCTCAATAAAGGAAGAGGAAGCCATCCAAAACCTTTTGTGCTTCCTAGGAAGATAAGCATCAATGAACAATTTATTGAAGCAGTTGGTATGTATCTAGGAGATGGCAAACTTAGTTCAGACATGACACATCTCGGATTCTCATCTATAGATCCAGAGATGGTAAAGTTTATACTGGACTTCTTCTTGAAAAGGCTTAATATTGGTTTGAAAGATTTCCACATAGCTCTTAGACTCAAGGAGTACAGCAAGAAAACGACTCATAAATGGGCAGAAGACCTATGTGTTAAAACATCAAAGATACATACTCAACTAACTAATAGGTCAAGAAATCCGAGCTGTGAGATTCAGCTTAGTGGAAAAATATTTCGTATTCTATTCGAGAAAATCCTTGAGCATATAAAAAAGAGCGATTTTCTCTATGACAAGAAACTTAGAAGAGCATTCCTAAGAGGTCTTTTTGCAGCTGAGGGATGTATAGGTATCAATCGACATCAAAACTATATTGTATCATGTCAATTCTGTCTCGGAACACATGAAAAAGAACTTATCCTAATGTTAAAGAAGGCCTTAGAAAAAGAAAAGATCACCTTCCACGAAAATTTCAAAGAAAATACCCATTCATATATACTACAAATCACAAACTGGATAAATTATCACAAACTCTGGAAGATAGACCTATTCAGACTCAATAAAAGAAAAGAGTACAAATTTCTCAGCAAGCTGAAAATCACAAAGTTCAGCTGTAAATTATCTCACAAGTTAAAAAAGCGACTATTTGCAATAGATTATTTCAGTACTCGCCAACTAGCCTTCCTTCTAGGCGTTGTTCCATCAGCGCTTAAACAAAAGAAAGAAGAAAATGTTTTCCTCAATGTAGAGCTCCTCATCAATCTCTCCAAGCTTTCCTCTACACCCCTTAAGGAAATAAAGAAGAACATTCTTGAGTTTCGTGTCAACGATGTGATAACCTTGGATGATAAGAATTTCATAGATTTCATATTTGATCTGAAATCTTATTGCTTGTAAATAACTTGTAACCATAAAATTGTATTTTTTAAAAAGGTAAATATCTTACCTTTAGTGTTTGAAACCTATGGGGACTTTAAACTTGGAAAGACAGATGAAGTTGACTTTTATCAACACAGTGGAGTCAAGACCTAATTATAGCTAAATCTAGGGTTTCTCACAACTTTGTCCATTAAATAAAAGCGCCCAAGCCTCATCTACTCCGTGGGTCTGCCATAAGGCACACAATGAAGATAATCATTGGCTCAGACCATAAACTACGGACACCTCTCCTTTATAACAATTCTTAAGAAATCTTTATAAACCCCCTCCTCTCAATAGATAAATGGTCAAAGTTAGGCTACGAAAGGATGATAAATGGGATATTAAGGCATATCAGGCAGAAATAGAGTATGA
>NYYS01000002.1 GCA_002685855.1 Candidatus Woesearchaeota archaeon | reverse complement strand
CAGGCCTAAGTTTTTTTATGAATCCTGTAGTGGGAGCCACGCTCCTGTTGAACCTCCTCATGGTTGCAGTTGTTCCCTTATCCTACCTTCTTGCTCATAAGCTTACCACCAATAAGGGAATTTCATTGCTAATTGCTTTGTTTGTGGGGTTTACTCCTGTTCTGTTTGACATCTATAATCCTTCTCCTGCAGCGCTTTCCCTTCCTTTATTTCTTTTTGCACTGCTGAGTTATATGCGACTAGAAAAGGAAGGAACGGTTCCACTCTACCTTCTATCAATTGTTTTACTTGCCTTTTCCACACCTTTAGCACTTCTTTTTGTCCTGATGTTGTGTGTCTATCATCTCTTTCAAAAAATCGAAGGAGTTCAGATTCTTCCCCAGGAGCTTGAACTTTCAATATTCACCAGCTTCCTTATACTCTGGGTAAACCTTATCTTTTTTGGAACAGCGTTTAGAGAACAGGGAATTAAGGTGATTTGGCAGAATATACCTGTAACTCTTCTTCAAAACTTTTTCTCTGACTTTCAACTTCTTCCATTGATCTATGCAGTCGGAGCACTTGCTCTTATCCTGGGTGTCTATGGTGCCTATATTGTTTTGTTTGAAAAAGTCCATCGAAAATCCTTGTTGCTTATTTCACTTGCGCTTGTTACAACTATCTTACTTTGGCTGAAACTTATTCCCCTTCTTGTAGGAAGCATCTATCTGAGTGTCTGTTTGCTTTTGCTTTCTGCAAAAAGCCTTGAACTCCTTGCAATCTATCTCTCAAAGACAAAGGTTTCTTCTTTCAAACCTCTCTTTTTTGTTTTTCTCCTTCTTTTGTTTGCATTTACAAGTATTCTTCCGTTAGGCATGGCGCTGTTTACACAGCGGGCTCCTGTTGCAGAAGGAGATCTTGAAGCCTATCTCTGGATGGGTGAACATCTTCCCGAGGATGCAATTATTGCAGCCCCTTTGGAACAAGGACATCTTGTTACAGCAATTTCCCGACGAAAGAACGTTGCAGATTCCGGCTTTTTATATGTTGATGATGCACAGGAACGTGTAACTGCTCTGAACAAGATCTATACAACACAGTTTCAGACAGAACTGCTTGATAAAACAACACAGTACGATATAGATTATATTATTCTTTCGCTGGCTGTACAGGAAGAACAGGGAATCTACAGACTTCCAGGAAGTGATGATTCTTGCTTTCCTGTGGTCTATTCAAAAGGAGCAATCATTTATGAGGTACGATGTGGAATAAACTAGTCTTTTCAAAAAGTGCATCCAACAGGCGGTTCATTATTCTACTTATAGGGCTGGTACTTTTTTCTTCAATCTTCCTGGTTCGAGGTATTCTTGGAAATCCTCTTTTGTTTGGTGTGGAAAGCTATGCAAATCTTAATGAAGCCAGTTCTCCAACAACCTTGTTTACCCTTCTTCTCTCCTTTGTTCCAGTAACGTTTCATATGCATCTGCTGCTTGTACAGCTTGGCCTGATGCTTCTCAGTCTCTACCTGTTGGATTGTGTTTTATCTGAACTTACGATACGTGAAAGAAGCCTGGCACTATTACTCTTTCTTATCTCCCCGATTGCACTCTATCTTACTTCCACTATTACTCCTTATCTTCTTGCACTTACGCTATCCCTTGCATTCATCCTTGCATATGAAAAGCAGCATTATTTCTTGTCGTTTCTTATTGCTGTGGTACTTCCTTTTGTCCATCTCTTTTCTGCAATACTTCTATTTCTCTATGGATTATTTCTTCTTTCTCAGGAAAAAAGCGCTTCTAAGAAGAAAGCAACCATTTTCTTAATTGGTATCCTGGTTGTGTTCATACTTCTTGTTTCTGGAGTTTCAATCTCTTTAAAAACAGAGGAATCTCTTTCACCTTCCTTTTTCATTAGTGAGTTTGGAGCTGTCCAGGGATATTCCTTTCTCTTTCTTTTTATCGGATTAATTGGCCTGATTCTCTCTTGGAAAAAGACAGACCTGCGCTATCCTCTCTTATTGGTGCTCTTGTTCCTCTCAGTTATTAATTTTGCAACGCGTATCTTTGTTCTTATTGCTCTTTCTGTCTTTGCAGCCAAAGCACTAGATCGCATTATTCGTCGAAGATGGCAGGTAGCCTATGTAAAAGGGTTAACCCTGCTTCTCATATTTTGCACCTTACTCTTTTCAACCTTAACACAGATCCGGATTGAAGTAGATCACACGCCTGTGAGAGAGGATCTCCAGGCATATTCCTTTCTGAATCAGCAAGCATTTAGAGATGAACAGGTATTTACCCATCCATCAAACCAAGAGTATCTTTTCTATTATACCGGTCTTTCCACCCCTGAAGAGCTTCTTACATCCCCTGAAGAGCTTCTGTCATCCTTCAAATTGGATAATGCAGTATATTTGCTTGAACAAGACAGAATAAAATACGTCTATCTGGACACCGCTACAAAGAAATCCTGGAATATCGAAGAATCAGGGCTCTATTTTCTCCTGATGAACAGCGGAAGATTTATAAGAATCTACCAGCTCAATAGTACAGAGATCTATATGTATCTCGGACAGGAGCAATCATGACCTTTGGAGAAATCCTAATCTACTGCATAACCTTTTTTGGTATGTATACTGCTATCTTCTTTCTCTTCACAATAATGGAGGACAGAGTTCACAGAAAGAAAGAAAAATTAACTCTTCCTGAGGTACTTCCTACGGTTTGTGTTATTGTTCCCTGCTATAATGAAGAGATGACTGTTGTAAAGACAATAAAAACACTTCTTGATCTTTCCTATCCTAAAGACAAACTTGAGATTATCGTAGTCGATGATGGAAGTACAGACAAAACATATGAAAAAGCGCAATCGCTTAAGAATCCACAGGTAAAAGTATTTAGAAAAAAGAACGGGGGAAAATATACTGCACTTAACTATGCATTGAAGAGAACAAAAGCAGAAATTGTGGGCGCTCTGGATGCAGATAGCTTTGTAGAAGAAGATGCCCTGATGAGAATGATTCCTTTTTTCTCAAAAGAAAAAGTTGTAGCCGTAACTCCAAGTATGAAGATATTCAAGCCAAAAGGATTTCTTCAACGCATTCAATATATCGAGTATCTTATCGGAGTTCTCCTAAGAACAGTATTTACGAGTTTGGGAAGCCAGCACGTCACCCCCGGGCCGTTTACAATGTACAAGAGCGACTTCTTTAAAAAACATGGGGAGTATCGCGAAGCGCACATGACAGAGGATATTGAGATGGCGCTTCGCATCCAATCAAAGCAGCTTGTCATTGAAAATTCGGTTACTAGCTTTGTGTATACTGTTGGTCCCAACACCTTCAAATCACTCTACCGTCAACGAATTCGTTGGTACAGAGGGTTTGTAGAGAATGTTCTCGACTATAAAGAGCTCTTCTCGCGAAAACATGGAAATCTAGGAATGTTTATTCTTCCCTGCAGTTTTATCTCTGTTGCATTGGTGATTGTGAGCATTGTCTACTATCTTGTCACTTTACTCGATCACTGGTGGCATGTTTTTCTGAATCTCAAAGCTGTTGATTTTGATATCATGAAATTGCGTTGGTTTAATTTTGACCTCTTTTACATTAATCTAAATGCGATAGCTGTTCTTTCATTTATTAGTTTAGCAATGGGAATCACCCTTATTGTACTGGCAAAAAAAATTGCAGAAGAAAAGATACATATTAAGTATTCCTATATTCTCTTTATGATGGTCTACTGGCTCTTGTTTGGGTTTTGGTGGATCATGAGTATAGGCTATAAACTCGCAGCAAAAAAACAGGAGTGGGGACATAAATCCTCAGCATAATACCATGGAACGAAAAAAGATTAACCCAAAAAAGTATGCCTTAACCCTTTTAATCACGATGATATTATTTATTTCTGGGTTAGTGATTGGCGCAACAGTCTCAAATATCAAGCTCGGAAAGCTCGACGATCTTCAACAAGATATACGAACAGACACGCTCGATATCGAAGTGCAGTATCGACTCTTTGAAGAGGAACCTTGTAGGGGAATAAACTCAACCCCTCTTACAGATCAGCTTTATGAACTTAGTCTAAAACTTGACTTTATGGAGAACAGTCTTGGAGAGGACGATCCAAACGTATTACGATTAAAAGAGTATTATGGTCTACTAGAATTACGACACTGGGTCTTTGTGCGTAAAGTAGGAAGTTCCTGCAATCAAACAATTGTTCCTATTCTCTACTTTTATTCCAATGAAGGCGACTGCCCTAAATGCGAAGAACAAGGATTTATTCTGAGCTACATAAGAAAAACACATCCGTACATCAATGTCTACAGTTTTGATATCAACATTGACAATGGTGCGCTCTCTACAGTAAAAAGGATATTCAAAGTAAAAGACACTCCTACGCTTGTCGTTGTAAATTCAACGTATACAGGATTTCAGTCAAAGGCAGTATTGAAAGATATTATAGAAGGTCGTAGTTCATCCTAATTTAGATATTCGTAGATGTAGAGGGAATGTTCACAGCTATCGTAGAGCTCTGCAACTGTTCCCAGTCTCGGATCTTCTTTGGCATCTTTAAACACAAAGAGAATATTGCTTCCGTAGGCAAGCGTGTACTCACTATAATCTGTTGACCAGGCAGAATAGGACTTCACATTATTCAGATAGCCTATGTGTGGCCAATGCCCTTCGCTAATAACATAGAGGGAGTGTCCCTTTACCTCCTTTTGTTCATTTATGATATCGACTGCTTGTTGAAAACTTGAATTGGAAAAACACTCGCCTCTGTTCTGGCTATACTCTGTTGCATATTGAAGAGAGAATATCATGAGAAGCAGGAAAAGAAATCCAGGAATCAGATTAAATTTTTTTGATGCGATCTTTTGAAACAAAGGAGATCCCCAACAAGAAATCAGAAGCAGAAAAGGCAAAATAGGAAGAACATATCGCGGAAGTTTCAGATTTGAAAAAAACATGTGGAACATGGTTGTAAAGAAGATAAATAGAATAATATAGAGCTGTGTTTTCCACTCTTTGAATAATTTTACAAGTCCAAGAAGAAAGAGCGGAAGGAGTACAGCTAGAGCTAAGGCAACCCATTGAAGATAGAGCATCGCTGGCTGTTGTTGGGTATATCCGCTAATCATTCCATACTTCTCGAATACAAGATTCCATGGCCCTCCGTAGAGTATGAATGTTTGCAGAATCCAGGGGAGGAGTGCCACAAGAAATCCCGTACTAAGAAGGATCGCTGCTTTTATCTCTTTTTGAAAAAGTAATGTTAACCCCAGAGCCAAAGGAAAGAGAATGAGTGGATAACGGGCAAGAAAGGCAGCTCCACATGCTACGCCTGAAACAAGGTAGAATTTCCGTTTTTTCTGAAGATAGAAAAACCAGGCTGCTAATAAAAAGAAGATACTCACAAGATCAGCATAGACTCGAAATCCCCAAATGAGAACAAGTTCTGAAAATCCAAAACTTAATGCAAGTGCAAGTTCCCACCCCTTACAGAGTTTCTTTCCGATTTGATAAAGGATAAGAATAGAAAGCGTGCTCAAGAATAAAACAAGCATTCTTGCTGTAAAAATACTTTCTCCTGTGAACGTCCATACGCCCGCAATTACATATTCAAGTAAGGGAAAACGAAGAGGTTCCCTATACTGCGAGGTTCCAATAATCCCGCGCGCATTTGAAAGATATGCTGCTTCATCCCATACAAGGGAAGAGTCTATCTGACTAAAATAAATTGAAACAATTATGAAGAGCGTAATACCAAGAATAAGAAGTCTTTGTTCATAAACGTTCTTAGTTGACATCCTTTTTCATCTTCAGAAGATCCCCTATTGTTAGGCCTGTTCCTTTTTGTTGTCGTATTGTCTGTTCCTCTTCCTCATGCTGTTCAACCAGTCGGACGTGGAGAAATTTCTCAAGTTTTCGTGCAAGAGAAAGACTCGGAACAAAGTGGCCTGATTCCATCTTATGAATAAGAGACTCCTTCTCTGCAATCTTTTGAGCAAGATCTTTTTGTTTTAATCCAAGTTCAGTTCGTTTTTTTGTAAGAACGGCGGGAAGATCAGGACGAATCACCTGAATAATCTGCCTTTCAGAAGGCGGACGCGTCATAGCAGGCTTTTTTTTGGTGGTGGGAGGCGCGGCAGGCTTTCCAATAACCTTTCCATACTTTCTACAGGATTCGCAGACCGTCATCGTGCTTTTTTCGATAATGGCCTTGACGAGATTCTTTTCAGATCCACAGAGATCGCAGTTCATACTTCCACCTGGGTATCAGGAGAAGGGCTGGTATAAAAAGGTTGCTACAGGAAAAGCCGTGTAAAGACGATTCTCAGGGTTTGAGATTGGTCTTTTGTACGTTCAAGCTTCCGGGCAAAGCCCACATCCTCAAATACGTCTTTCGCCCATAGGGCAAAGTCATTTTTGTGCTCATTTACATGATGTCTGAAAACGTGTTCGTCCATGTCCTGGAGGGCTGAAAAGAGATCTTCATAATTTTTTAGTATTCCATCTTTATGGAGATAGAAGTAGTGTTCGGGAGATATGTTTTGCTGCATGGGATATCACTATTTATTATTCTTTTTTAAAAAGACTTATTTATAAAGATTTCGCACCTCTTCCCCAGGAAATGTGACGAGTTATCTTATCGAATGAAGCCCGACAAATAAAAACATTTAAATAATATTGTTTGTTTTTTAACGATATGGTTAAAAAAATAACGATTCTGGGTGTGTTGGAACCATTCCTCTCAACGCCAGATGAGCAGCTACACCTGGCTCACATTTCAAGAGCGCTACAAGAGCCGCATCCAACAGTAAGACAACATCTAAATCTTCTGGAAAAAGATGGGCTCCTCAAAAAATCACACAAAGGAAGACTATCATTATATAAACTTAACAGAGATCATCCTCTTCTCATAGACTATCTTGTTATTGCGGAAAAAAATAGATTAATAAGAGCATGTCACAAGCGTCCTGTGGTGAAAGAGCTTGTTCACTTTCTACATGAGAATTATTCCGACTTTGCCTGTTGTATTTTCGGTTCTGCAGTCCAAAGTTTTATTAAGGCGAACGATATCGATCTTTTAGTGGTGGGAAACGTTGAAAAAAAGAAGTTAGAACATTTTGGAAAGAAATTCAACAAACCAGTTCATCTTATTCAAGTACAAAATTTGAAAGCGGTAAGTCGCACATTAAAAAAAGAATTAGAAAAAACACACCTTATTGTACAAGGATCGGAAAAATTCGTATGTTGGCTGTATGGTAACAATCAATTGGTGTCAGAAACAGAAGAAAGGAATACGTTTGATCGAAATAAATGAAAATCTTGCAAATGAATATGTGCGGACAGCAGAAGAAACCTTGGAGGTCTTAAAAACAATTGAAGGAAAATCAAAGGTCTGGCTCGCGACTACAAAATATTATTGTGAATATTTTTCTATCTATGCTTTATTGATGAAGCTTGGCATAAAATGTGAAATCCATGAATGTACTATAGAGGTTAGCAAGTTTCTAGAAAAAGAGGGCCTGATTCCTGAAGGTTACTCAACTATTTTAGAAGAGGACAAACAGCTTCGAATTGATAATCAGTACTATTTAAAAAATAGGGATGTTCCTATTGACTACGATGCACTGGTGGACTATGTTTTAAAAATAAAAGAAGTGATTCAAAAACTCACTGAAGAAAACACAGAGAGCATAAGGGATTCGCTAAAAAGGAATCCTGACGCATCTGAATAAACTTCAACTCTAGTTCTATTAGTTATCAGCAGGAACCTTTTCAAATACTATAATGGTCCGCGGCTGCGTTCCTGCATAGACTTCCAGGGTTGAGACAGGATGAAGCCGGAACTGTTTGGCTTTTTCAATAATCTGATCGGGTGTGTGAAGAACACAGACCAATTTTCCGTTCTTTTTCAGAACAAACTCTGCCTGATAAAAGAATTCATCCAAGACTTTGGAAACATCTTTTTTGTTTGCATACTTAGTAAATTGTGGAGGCTGGGTCACAATACGGTCTACAGAGGCCTTTTCAAACTTTGTTTCCAGCCAGTCAACCTGCAACTTTGAAACCTGGATGCTTGCATCAACTCCTGCGATCTTTGCATTTGCCTTTGTTGATTTTAAGTTTTTTAGGGAATCATCAAATCCAAAGATAGTTTTAACAGCCTTTGGCTCTTTTTCATCCTCCCAGGGTAGTTTTTTTATCT
>NYYS01000001.1 GCA_002685855.1 Candidatus Woesearchaeota archaeon | reverse complement strand
CTAAAATGCAAGTAAAATTATTGGAAAAAAGCAAGGATAAGAACAAGGCTTCTTTTATTTTGAAAAGTATTCCCCCAGAGACTGCAAATATGATTAGAAGGTATATTATCAATGAAGTTCCAACTATGGCTATAGAGACAGTGGAGTTTGTGCAGAATTCGTCTATATTATATGATGAGATTATTGCGCACAGGCTTGGCTTGATGCCTTTGACCACTGACCTAAAGTCTTATTTTTTGCCGGAAAAATGCAAGTGCAAGGGCGCAGGATGTGCAAGGTGCACAGTGAAGCTTACCCTTAAGAGCAAAGGGCCATGCACATTGGTTGCAGGGGAGTTCAAGTCAAAGGATCCAAAGATAAAGCCTGTGTACTCTAAAACGCCTATTGTAAAGCTGTTGAAGAAGCAGGATATGGAGTTAATGGCAACAGCTATGCTTGGTAAGGGCAAAGTGCATACAAAATGGTCGCCTGGCCTGGCTTATTACAAGTATAAACCTATTATTGAGATTAACCAAAGCCTTGTAAAGGATGCGAATAAGGTTAAGGAGAGCTGCCCGGTTGATGTTTTTAAGGTGGAGAATAATAAGCTGAAGGTTAATGAGGCTGACCTCCATAAATGCCATCTTTGCGGAGCCTGTCAGGAGCTTAGCGATGGTGTTAAGTTAAAGGAAGATGAGAATGAAATCATATTTTATTTAGAGAGCTGGGGACAGCTGCCTGTTAAAGAAATAATCAATGAAGCGCTGGATATTTTTAAGGAGGACCTTGATGAGTTTGTTGAGGCTTTGAAGGCGGCTAAATAAATTCATTGTTCGCTTTGCTCTCTATACTGCGGAGGTGGCAGAGCTGGCCAACTAAAGGCAGTTTAAAACTGCGCTTTAGACCATATGCGCAAGGTTGAGGGCCTTGTCCCTTAGTGGGTGCGCGTGTTCGAATCACGTCCCTCGCATCATACTACTATGAAAAAAATTCACAAAAACAACCAGCTCCAAGCGCTGATTTTGGAGTTGAACGTGTTAAGTAATCAGGAGAATGTACCTCTCTGGAAACGATTAGCAAACGACCTCTCCAAACCAACCAGACAAAGAAGAATAGTCAACCTCTATAAAATAGAGCAGTACGCCCGCGACAATGAAATCGTTGTTGTCCCAGGAAAAGTCCTTGGTGTCGGAGAAGTAAAAAAGAAACTCACAATTGCAGCCTTCAACTTCAGCGATGAAGCCTATGAAAAAATCAAACAAGTAGGAGAAGCAATATCGATCAATGAACTCATGAAAAAAAATCCCCAAGGAAAAAATGTGAGGGTGCTCGGATGATTATAGACGCAACAAACAAGATCCTAGGAAGACTTGCAACCCAGGTTGCTAAACAAGCGCTCTTAGGAGAAGAAGTAAAAATCATACATTGTGATAAAGCAATAATTACCGGAAACAGATCAGACATCCTTGGAAAATACAAAAAAAGAAGCGAAAGAGGAATACCAACAAAAGGACCATTTATCCCAAGAATGTCAGATAGATTTGTTCGAAGAGCAATACGCGGAATGCTTCCCTATAAACAACCCAAAGGAAGAGAAGCTTTTAAAAGAGTCCTTTGCTATGTGGATCTACCCAAAGAGTTCGAAGGAAAAGAAGTTGCCTCGCTTACCATTGCAGATAATACCAAACTTCCAAATACAAACTTTACAACAGTAAAAGAAATATGCGAATTTTTAGGTGGTACAGCATGAAGAAAGGACCAATACATACAAGTGGAAAGAGAAAAACAGCAATCGCACGAGTAACAATCAAACCCGGAGAAGGAAATGTCTTTATCAATTCCACACACATCAAAAACTACACACCAAGAATGGCACGACTTCGACTCGAAGAACCCCTCATACTCGCAGGCAAAGAGATAACAACCAAAATCGACATCTCAATCAATGTGCATGGCGGAGGCATAAGCAGCCAAACAGATGCGGCCCGACTAGCAATAGCACGTGCACTCATCCAACACACACCCAAATTAAAATCAACATTCCTCAACTATGACAGACAACTCCTTGTAGCAGATGTAAGAAGAAAAGAAGCAAAAAAACCCAACACCCAAGGAAGTGCGAGATCAAAGAGGCAAAAAAGTTATAGATAAGACGAGGCCGAAAAAAAATGATAATCCCTGTGAGATGCATGAGTTGCGGAAAACCTATTGGACACCTCTATGAAGAATACCTCGAAGCAGTAGTCAGAGGAGAAGCAAAAAAAGAGGTCATGGACGGTCTTGGACTTAAACGCTACTGTTGTAGAGCAGTATTCCTAGGTCATGTAGACCTTCTTGACGAAGCAGCAGTATTCAAAAAGAACTAGCTGCCTACACCGATAGATTTTTATTCTTCTTCAGAATAAGTAGAGAGATATGAAATATCTGACACTCCTTATACTCGTATCTTCCCTACTCCTTACAGGCTGCATAGCCCTAAAATCAATAGACTGGGCCCTTGGAACCAATTTTTCAGGAAGCGATGAAGTCCAAGAACCCCTTTTACCAGAAGAAAGCGCGGTTCCACCTGAAGAAACACTAACAGAAACAGAAGACAAATACCTCTGCGAGACAGATCTGGACTGCGTCTGCGGAGGACAGGATCCAGAAACAGGACGCTGCTTCTACGGAAACAAGGAATATCAGGAAGAATTCGTCGATCTAGACGTACAATGCAGCTGCCGAAGAGACAGAGTATTACTCTGTAAAGAAAACAAATGCCAATATGTTGAACCAGAAAAAAATCACACCTTTGTAGCCAAACGAACCATAGAGAAGAGAGGGACTGACGAAAAAGTCATCCTCACAATAAAATCAGATGGAATAGCCATACGAAACTATTTTCCAGGAAGACTTTCAGGTAAACCCGAAACAACACAACGAGCCCTTCTAGAAGACGAACTCACACGCATAAACACCTCCATCCAGGATCCAGAAATATTCGACCTTCCAAGAAACTGGCAATGTGAAGATGACTGCCCAACCAACTTCCCCACAACCTGGCTCTACATCAATGTAGGAGGAAACGAAGCAAGCTTCTCCATCTACTACCCTGAAGAACTTGATCCCCAACTAGACACCATCCTCTCGGTCTTTGATGACCTTGAAGAAAGGATAAAATAAAATGTTTATCAACACACTTAAAAAAAAAGCCGCAACAAAGAAAAAAACAATCCTCTTTCCAGAATACGACGATCCACGCATCCTCAAAGCTGCACATACCCTTTCAAAAGAATCCCTACTCACTCCTGTTCTGGTTTTCCCGAAAGAACCCAAAAAAAAATTCCCACATCCCATACTTGTAATAGACAATCATCCTTCCCTCTCCCTCTACGCAAACGAGCTTGTCAAAATCAGAAAAAAAAAGGGTCTCACCCTCCAACAAGCAAAAGAATGGCTCAAAGACCCGATTGTATTTGGAATAATGGCACTCAGCCAAGGAGAAGCAGACGGACTCCTATCTGGAGCCAAACACCCAACAGCAGACACCTTACGACCTGCTCTCCAGATCCTGAAAACCGAGAAAGGAACAAAAACAGCATCCTCCTTCTTCTTCATGATCAAAGAAAAAGAAGTCCTCCTCTTTGCAGACTGCGCCCTCAATGTAGACCCAAATCCTGAAGAGCTTGCAGAAATCGCACTAACCACAGCCCGTTCTGCAAAAAACTTTGGCATATCCCCAAAAGTTGCCTTCCTCTCCTTCAGCACCTATCAAAGCGCCAAACATCCATCAGTTGATAAAGTAAGAGAAGCAGTAAAAATCGCACAAAAAAAAGGGAAAACAATCCTCATAGACGGCGAACTCCAGTTCGACGCAGCCTACCTTCCTTCAATAGCAAAGATGAAAGCACCCAAAAGCCCGGTAAAAGGAAAAGCAAACATCTTCATCTTTCCCACCCTAGACGCAGGAAACATAGGTTATAAGATCGCACAACGCCTCGGAAACTATCAGGCCATAGGCCCGATTGTCCAAGGGCTCACTAAACCCGTAAACGACCTCAGCAGAGGATGCTCTGTCGAAGATATTATCGACGTAGCAGTCATCACAGCACTTCTCGCAAAATGAACCTCGTCTACACCACCTGCAGCTCAGAAAAAGAAGCAGCAACCATAGCAAAAACACTTCTGGAACAAAAGCTCATCGGCTGTGCAAACATTCTCCCCTCCCGCTCCCTCTACCGCTGGAAAGGAAAGATCCACGATGAAAAGGAAACAGTCCTCCTCTGCAAAACCAACCAGAAAGAGAACGTCATGAAAGAGATAAAAAAACTCCACTCCTACGAATTCCCCATCATATTCACAATCCCTGTCAAAGACATAGATCCAAAATATTCTGCCTGGCTCGAAAACACGCTTGACGAGCAATAAAGCGAAAATCCTAAAATCGCTGCCCCCATCGCAGCAAGCTGCAAGGTAGTACGCGATTTTCAAAACAGATTTTCTGTCATTACACCTTGGAAAATTAAATACAACTGCAGAACAGCAGGTTATTAGACCCAAGTTGTAATAAACTATATAAACCCTGAGAAGTGCATTTTCCTATGAAACAGCTAATCCTTCCTATTCTCCTCCTCTTCTTCCTTCCTCTTACTCTAGCAGAACTCCAAATAGAAGACACCTTTGGAGACCTCACCCCCCTTCTCCCCCCCACACCCACACCACAAGAACAAGCAAAAATAGAACTCACACTCAAAGACTTCATCACAAAAGATCCTGTTTCAGACATTCATATCCTCGTATCAGAACAAGGTTCAGAAAACTCTAATCTAATCTATGTCGACGAAAAAGGAATACTCAAACTCGATCTAGACCCGGGAAACCACCAAATAGAGCTCAGAGGCGATCTCATAACAACATCAGGAACAGACTTCTACGGCTCCCACACACTCTCCATCCAAAGCCGAAACGACCTGCTCCAAGACACGGTATTTCTCCTTCCTGTTGGTTCAATACGCGGTATTGTCCATGATAAAACAGGAAACGTCTATCCTGAATCCACAATTAATGTAGAATGCAGCGGAGACTATGGGAATACAGAAGAGATCGTAGCAGACGCCTATGGACTCTTCTCCCTCCACTACCTAGCTATTGGAAGCTGCAGAATAAGCGCCCTGGCAAATGACAGAGTGGGCTATATCGATGTAGAAGTTCAACAAGGAGGCCTTGAAAACATAGAATTAATCCTTGATAAAGGTTTTATCGCATTTAACTGGTTCAACTTCTTTGGCATGATCGCATTCCTCATCCTCATCGTGTTCAGCCTCTATCTGGCAAAATCACATGGAGATGAAGCCTCAAAACCAGAAATTTCCACCACACCACAAAGACCCTCCCGGCAGGAAGACCTCAAAAAAACCCTCTCAGAACGCGAACTCCAAGTCGTAGAATACCTCCAGGAACAGGACGGAATAAGTACCCAGGGCAAGATAAGGAAGGCCACTCGCATCCCCAAAACAACCCTTATCCGTATTTTCCAACGATTAGAGCAAAAAAAGATAATCCAAGTAGAAACAGACGGAAAACTCAAAGAAATCAAATTTACAGACTGGTTTCTTGAAAAAGAATGATTTGGACCATAAATTACTCTTCTTTCTAAAAATAGAGCACAAATAATCCTTTGAAACAGGTTTGGGTCCACCTAATCCTTATATATTAGGATCACCACATACTACATACAGGTTCCAAATGAACCCCACAAATATGATGATTCAACAAAAAGAAGAAGGAATGATGCAAAATGTCAGAACGTATAAAGACAGGATTCATGATTGGAAGTGCACTGGTTATTACACTCCTCAATCTCCTCATAGTAATACTAGCGATTTAGATGAAAGCTATCTAAAGATAGCAGCATAATACTGCAATAAGCAGATCAGCAAAATAGAGCACCCCGTACCAATATGGTGCAATACTACAGAGTATCAAAACAGAGTACCCATTAACAGACAACAAAAAAAGGTGGTAGGATGAGAAAACAAAACTGGATGAGAACTAATAAAAATCAATACAGATACAGCATTATGGGAATATTTCTGCTCCTCATGAGCCTCTTCCCTGTTTCAGCATTTGAAACACAACTCGAAGTCGAAGAAGCACAAACAGACACGGTTTCTATCGAAGGCACAACCTATGAAGTCACAACCGTTGAAATAGTAGATAACAAAGCCGTCCTCATCCTTAACGGAGAACGTACTGACCCTCTCGGTGAAGGAGAAACAGTAACTCTTGATGACGGAACCACATTCACTATTCAAGAAATCACCGAAACAGGAGTCACCACAGAAATAAAGAAAGAAGAAACCAATCAATATGCTGAACTCTACATCACCAGTATTAGTTCAGATAAACAATTTGCAGAAGAAGGAGAAGAAATAACCTTCACAGCAACAATAAAAAGCTACGGCAACTACGAACTAAAAGATGTTGAATGGATCTGGTACGACAACGGCTATCCCACAGGAGAAGGATCAAACATCAATAAAAAAGGAACCATTCCAACACTTTCCCCGGAAGAAGAGGTAGAAATAACAGTAAAACACAGCTTTAATGCAGACCAAGGCGTAAAAGGAAGCGAAGGAAGTTACATTACTACACTTATCGTAGACCCAGACAACAAGATTACAGAAAGTTCTGACAGCAACAACTATCATGGAATCACTGTATATATTAATGAGAAAGAACGTGAAGTCGAAGAAGAAGTTCAAATAGAAGATTCTGTAGAAGAGGCTGTTGAAGCTAGAGGAGAATCTGATGATTCAGGCTCAGCAGGAGGACGCGGAGGCGGTGGGGGAGCAGCACCACAACCCTCTGCAACTGCAGAAACAGCAATAGCTATAGCTATGGACGCACCTGCACCACCAGGATACCAGGAAAAAGACGTCCCGAGCTTTGGACTTACAAGATTTGACGCATCACTCGATCCCCAACGAGCAACCATAGCAAAAGGAGAACAGATCTATTACACACTTACAATAAAAGACAACCACCCTCTTGATGGATCAAAACAAACCTATACTCTAACTGCAACAGGAGTACCCTACTACATAGACATTCCCTCAACAATCACCGTTGCATCCGGAAGCACAAAAGAGATGACATTCTCTGTAGACACAACCCGAGAAACAAACAGGCATGAACGACCCATCATGTCAGACGATCTTACACTTGTAACCGTCAGTTCAGGAACTGCTTCCTCATCCACAGAACGAACAGGTAGTGCTGTTGATGATGGGGCAGTAATTGAAGAAACAGTTAGAGAAGTAACAGTCAGTGCAGGGAGTGCAGACAGAGATCTTATGAGGAGTGAAAGCTCAAGAAGCAGCTCTACAGCAACCGTAGCAGTAACCGCACATGTAATCAACGAAGAAACAACTGTTGAAACAGAAATAGAAGAAAGAGCTGAAAACGATTTCGAACTCGAACACGAAGGAGACGCTTACACAACATACAATTCAGACGGATCCTGGGTAACAGTATCTGTCGAAGAAACTGATGACGGCACAGCACAGATCTCCTACACGCACACAACTGCATCAAACGAACTTGTAGACAGAAAAGTTGTCGAAGTATCACACGACGATACAACCATAGAGGGATCTGTAACCTATGACGAAAATGGAGTCGCACTCGCAGTAGATGATTCCACAACAAGAGAATCAACAATCTATGTCGAAGAAAGTCCTATTCCATTAATTGATCAGGACACCTTTAAATTACATGTTAAGATCTCAAACAAAGGAACCCCTGGATCAAGAATGGTATCCAGCCTCCTCAAGGTGAATGAAGCCCCCCCTATCAGCGGTTCAGTGAGAGTAAACCTCAAAACAGGATGGAACCTCCTAAGCTTTCCTGGAGAACTAAACAAGATTGATAGAGGAGACTGTGACAATGAACGAAAACTTGTTGCATACATCTGGCTTGATGACGAACAACGTTACGTCACAATGAAGGAAGCAATCCAGATCCTAGGAGCAGACCTTCCCAACTACCTCGCAGATCACTCATTCTGGGTCTACAGCTACAACGACTGCTCAATTGGCATCGATGTAGAAGCCTACGAAGTAGAAGAGATCCCCTTGAAAAAAGGAGAAAACCTCGTTCCTATCCCAAGATGGTTTTATGGGAACACCCTAAATGACGTCTTAGGAGATTGTGAACTAGAATCAGCATACCGATGGGATGCAGAAAACCAAAAATGGAGAGATCAGGACCCTGATCAGATATTTACAGAATCAGATCTCCACAGAGGACTTCAGATCACATCAGAAGAAAGTTGCATGCTGGGCTTTCGTCTCCAACCTCCTTCATTTCCAACAAAATCAGACTATTGGACACAGGAAGAAGTACCTGAAGTTCAGCATGGGGAATCAAATACTGCATCCTCAGGTTCAACAGGTACTGAGCCAACAATGGTCGAATTGGAATCAGAAGGAATAGAAGAATCAGTAGTAGAAGACACAGCAGTAACCGTTGAACCAACTCCATCTGAAGGTTCAGGCACAGAAACCCGAAGTGGATGTCACGGACCCGAAGCAATGAACTGTCCTGAAGGCTCCTATGCAGAACAGGTTGGCGTGTTTAAAGGTGGTATGCAGGATGGTTGTCCACAATACAAATGTGAACAGGTGAAGCAAGCACCTGAATTTGTCATCGCAGTAGGAGACGATTCACCTGCTTCAGATATTATCTTGGGATACGATGTCATCGATGGAATAAACGATAAAGGATACCTTGGATTGACACCAATTTGGGAGCTATTCAGCAATGTGGATGCATTAGCAATTGAAGATGAAGTCTTACTAGCCATCTATAAGGGAGAAGCAAAGATCATCATCTATGAACAAGCACCTTCAAACAACGTGATTTTTGCTAACGATATTGCATCCATTTTGAACGGAGAAAATGTTCCAAACGAAATACTGCTGACAAGCCAGATCGAAAGTTCAGATCTCATGGATCTCTTTGATCCATCCAGCTGAGGAGGATGAAAAAATGAAACAAAAAATCCTCCTCGGAATACTTGTCTGTATGATCTTGGTAACAGCATGCGAAACAACAACAGAACCCCTTGAAGAAGCACCCTCGCAAACAGTTCCTGATCTCAACAAAGAGACTGCAAAAAGTCTCGAAGAGGTCTTTGGTGAAGAGCTACCGGAAGCCCCAAACATCCCTCCGCCTCCCAGCCTTAACTAAGGACCTTTTCTTTTTCTTTTTCTTTATTTGTTTTTACGCCTCTCTTAGAAAAAAAAGAACAAATATTCAGAATATCCCTATCTAGTAATTCCAAAGCAAATGAATTCTTTGTAGGTGTTGCCTGAGAAAAATCAATAAACACAGGCACATTCTTATGAAGTAAAATATTAAACTCACTTAAATCACCATGAACTAATCCTTGCTTCCACAGCTTACAAACATTTTCCATAATCTTTTCAAAGGTCTTCTCAGGATCGCGTATTTCAGCATCTTTCAGCATCGGCGCAGCCTTCCCATCACTTCCAATAAACTCCATCACCAACACATTATTCTTAAACGCTAACGGTATAGGAACAGGAACAGCATCCCGCGACAAAAGAAGATTTCTATACTCTCTCTGCACCCAGTTAAAAACTGTTCCTCTTGAAGTAAATTTCTTCCCATGATACCTGTTATCCAGACGAAGATACTCCTTCATCTTATTAAAATTACAATTCTCAAGACGATAAATTTTAACAACAACTAAATTTCCTTCATTAGTTTCAGCAGAATAGATATTTGCCTCTTTTCCAATAGAGATAGGACTCTTTAACTCAATAAAATGTCCCTGGCTTGCCAGGGTAAAAAGGGTCCGTAAAGAAAAAGAAGAAAAAACGTTTTTGTAAACCTTCCACTTTTCTTTGGACACGGCCATGGCAAAACTAGGAAAAGCTTTCTGTTGTTAAAACAGTGATCCTTCCCCCTGTTTTGATCTTAGCATCCATACCAACAAGGAAACTCACATTTCCCCGCTCTGCAACAAGGATAAGATCTTTATCTATAACACCGTCAAAAACAATAGAATAGATACCGTTTGCCAGACTCTTTATCGTACTTGAAAGTTCACTTACAGGAACCTTTCCCAAAATCTCAAGATTCTTGTCAAGGATATATGCTCCCCGTGTACCAATCAGGTCTTCAAGCATCTTTTGAAACGTTGTACGTTCTTTATCACTCGGTTCTTTTTTAGCTTCAGCCCGCTGTGGTGGAGATCTTCTTCTATCACTATTTCTATCAAACCGATCTCCCTGCCGTTGAGGATGATCGTTTCGAGAATGACTCTGCTCCTGTCGAGGTGCAGGTCGAGCTCTTTGTGGGCTGGAAGATCTTGATTGAGATGAAGTAGGCTCTGGTGCTTTGCTAATTTCCAGCTTCACCTGTTCTGCAGCGACCTTAGAGCGAAGAGCTTTATGAATCTCTTTCTTTGTAATCTCCTCAACCTCTTTTCCGTCAGGCGCCTTTGTCACAAAATCGATCTCAGTAACATCTAACAACTCCTTAATAATCAAATCACCGCCACGATCGCCATCTACAAACACAGTCACAGTTTTTTTCTTGCATAATTCAACAATCGTCTCAGGCACACTCGTCCCATTCATTGCAATAGCGTTCTTAAACCCATGCTTCAGTAAATTAATCACATCAGCTCTTCCTTCTACAACAACAATTTCGTCAGACTCATCAATGCCTGGACCTGCAGCCAGCCGTTCCCTTCCAAATTCAGTAATCTCCATTACCCGAACAGAATAAGCAACTTCATCTGCAAGCTCTTGGCTGTCAGGAAGTACGCCTTCTGTAAGTGTCCTAAGAAGTTCCTTTGCTCGCTCAATCACGAACTGTCTCTTACTAATCCTGATATCTTCAATGCTTGAAACTCTGATCTTTGCATTGCAAGGGCCGATTCTCTGAATAATCTCTAATGCCGCACCCACAATACTTGTTTCAGCCTTATCTAAACTTGATGGGATAACAATCTCCCCTGTTGTTTTTCCTTGTTTTGTATCAACGTTAACTTCAATCCGTCCAATTCTTCCACTTCGCTGAAGCTCTCTCAATTCAAGATCACTTCCCAGCAAACCTTCAGTCTGTCCAAAAACAGCACCGATAACATCGTGCCGGTCTACGACTCCTTCAATATTGATGGAAGCATGGATAATGTACTTCGCTGATACTTGAGCTATCTTTGCCATAGTATCATCTCCTTTACTTTTTTATGATATTTAGAACAAGAGTTTCATCAACTAAGTAATCCCCAAAGGTATGCATTACTAAACTCTATGCATAAATGAATGTACGGGTGAAAGTATGAATATGAAACGCCTGTTCTGTAAGCGTGAATGAAATGTTGCCCGAGTCACTAACTCCCAAACTCATCGCCAAGGTCCGAAGACGGGCTCAGGTGGGTAACTCTCATGTCGGGCACCAGCATATGCGGACATAAGCTTTATAAAAGCGAAGCTCGAAGGGTATATAAATCTTTTGTTTGGATTTATATGCTGTTTTTAGACATCTTTTCAGAAGAAAAGGAATTATTATCAATATGGAAAAAAATGAGAACGCAAGATGCTTCTAGCAGGAATTAGGTAATTAATTTTTTAATTTCTAACGCCTGATCCTTTCCATAATTTTTAAATAAACTACCAATTCCCTCACTCATAACTAACTCTTTTATTTTTAAGGCTTCAGCTCTATATGTGGGATGTCTAAACAAGTTTCCCCAATTATAGACAGGATCTTTAGACATCTTTTTTCTCATTTTTTTAACAAACTTTGTAAATTTATCAGAGGGCTTACCGTCTATACCTGCATCGCCAAAAGCACACACAACCCTCCCCATCTCTTTTTCAAAATTAACTGTAGTAAAATCAAACGTGATATGGTTCTCATCAAGAAATGCGTTTAAATGTAGCATAGCTGGTTTGGGTATTCCATGCAGATCTCCTTTTTTTGTGATTAACGTAATGTGTGGGTCTGTGAAATTAAAATGTTCATTATCAATACCTGCAAAACCTAAAAGATTATGTATTCTCTCTCTGATCTCATGGACTTCATTTGAGACTACAGTGGCCCATACAACAGCACATTCAATAAGGTTCGTTTTACTTCCACCATGAAAACCAATTCCTGATATAATGCACCTTCCTCTGAACATGTGCTTTAAGGATCTATATTGGTCTTTATTAGTATGTAAATACTTTATTAATTTTTTAAATAATCCTCTATTTGTCTCAAACGCATGAGGATGAAAAACTCCCAGAGTAACGTGAAATTCAGGTCTTATTTGTGTTTTAGAGGTTATTTTTGAAGGGTCTTCTTCTGATTTTTCAGCTATGGCATAAATTAATCTATTCATTTCATCAGCAACATTTCTGGGTACAGGTATTGTCAATAAGTATTGTTTTCCTTCAAACATTGTAATACCTCTCTTTCTTAACTTAATAAACTTTTCTATCTATTAATTGAAACTGTACTACATCTAAGGAATTCTTATGTAATAAACCTTTAAACACGGGATTGGCAAAATTTATAAGCTCACCTCCTATTAAGCGTATCATGGTCAAGCCAAATTCAAAAAACAGCATCCTCCTGGTCATAGATGTAGTTAATTTCTGCTGTGAATCCAAACACCACAAGAAAATACGAACCATGGTTCAAAAATTAGTCCCCTTTATCACAAAATTCAAAAAAAGAATAGGAGGATCCCTCATCTATGTAAACTGCACCCGATGGGACAAAAAACACCTGCCAGATAACCTAAACGAACTCTACAAAAACCCTCGAGCTACCTATTATACAACCGACAAAACAGGACACAGTGAGAAGTTTTACAAACTTCAACCAGAAAAAGAGGACATCATAATCACAAAAAACAGCTACGATGCATTTGTAAACCCTTCCTTGGACAAAATATTAAAAAAGAAAAAAATAAAATATCTCATAATAACAGGCATATATGGAGACGGGTGCGTACATGCAACAATTCAAGGCGGATTCTCAAAAAATTACCATTTTATCATCCTCAAAGATCTCATAGAAACAACAGACCAACCAAGAAGACAAAAATTTCAAAACACCTTCAAAAGATATACTTGGCCCATCATGTTTGGAAAAACAATAAACGCAAAAGACCTCTTTACCCTCTTAAAATAATCTAATTCAAAGAACGAATTCTCTAACAAAAGAATCTGTTGGCCCCTATCAATGTAAGGCACCCACAAGGCCAGCCCTAACTTCCTCTTTATTCCTTCCATCATATCGAATAACTTGAGGATGAGAAAACTCTTGATTATACTCATTAGAAGGCATAATAACCAGACCATTTTTACGATGTTCAAGCCAAGGTTCAATAAATCCAGGATAATCATCAACAAGAACTCTCCCATAATATCTGCCCTTATTACGCACCATTGCAAAATCAGTAGTATACTCCTTTAGATTACCTATAATCCATCTTAGTTTTCCCGCCAAAGCCGCTGGATTTGTTTCAGGAGCCTGAGTCAAAATTTCTTGAACATACCCAAGCTCTTTCGTCATTTCCAAAACATCAAACCCTAACTGGAGTCTTGGAAGATTTGCCCACCAATCCTATTAGATTTTATCAGATCCATCCTATTCCAAAGATATTGAAATCGAGGATCATCACCTGTCTTAAAGGGATCAATATCAGGTTCTTCAGAAGATTTCAACTTTTCCAGTTCTCGCAACATTGATCCAACATAGTCACATATTGTGCCATCCATATCAATTAATGCAATCTTACTCTCTTCCATACACAACGTGATTTCTCAGAAGCTTATAAAACTTGTTTTCAGACCCCTTAAAGACTACACCCAGAAAGCGTTGCAAGCTCCTCCAGCGTCTTAAACCCCTGAACCCGCTCACCACCAATATCCCAGGTAGGATAGCCAGCAATCCTGGCCCGCGAACACACCTCGGTCTGCTGGTTCGGGCTTCCCTCAACAGCACACTCAACATGGGTAAGATACTGAAAACTCTCACCAAACAGCTCTATCTGCTTCTGACAGTGCGGACACCAGGAAGCAGCATATAAAAT